>NZ_SOAU01000001.1:4116562-4445989 GCF_004364865.1 Ilumatobacter fluminis | reverse complement strand
GGGCGTCGGGTTCGAACGACGTCGCGATTCGAGTGCCGGTCAAGGGCGGCAAGTCCGAGATCGTGCTCCCGCCGAGATTGTCCGTCCACCTCGACGACCTCGACCCGATCGCTCGCTGTTGGCGGTGCGAGGCACGCGTCGACGGCTTCGTTCGTCCGATGACGACGAAGTAGCCCGAGGAGCGAGCCGACCGACAGCGTGATCTCACGCGAACCCGCCAGGTGGGCGCCCGTACGATGATTCGATGAGCGACACCTCCATGACGGCGATCACCTACGACTCGTACGGCGGGCCGGAGGTCTTGTCGATCAGCGAGGTGGAACGGCCACAGCCGGCTGACGACCAGGTGTCGATCCGGGTGCAGGCGGCGGAAGCGTGCAAGTCGGACACCGAGATGCGCAGCTGCTCGTTCAGTGCGTCATGGTTGTCGGTGCCGATGCGGCTGGTGCTCGGCGTTCGCCGGCCACGACGGCCCGTACTCGGTCTCTACTTCGCCGGGGTGATCGAGGCCGTCGGCGCCGACGTCACGGACTTCGAGGTCGGCGACGAGGTCTACGGAACCACCGGCCTCCGACTCGGCTCGTACGGCGAACACCTCGTTCTTCCCGCCAAGGCGACCATCGCGCCGAAGCCGGCAACGATGACGTTCGCCGAAGCGGCAGCCCTTCCGCTGGGGGCGTGCAACGCACTCAACGGGCTCCGCCGGGCACAGGTCGGCGCCGGCGACACGGTGTTGGTCAACGGTGCCGGCGGCGTCATCGGCGCGTACGGCGTGCAGATCGCACGGATGTTGGGCGCTGAGGTCACCGGTGTCGACGCCGCCCACAAGGAGTCGTTCGTGCGCTCGATGGGCGCCACCACCTTCGTCGACTACCAGGCCACCGATCTGGCCACGCTCGACGACCGCTACGACGTGATCTTCGACATGGTGCCGTCCACGCCGATCCGGCGCATGCTCGCCCTACTCGGGCCCGACGGTCGCTACGTGAGCGGCAACCCGCGGTTCACGACGATGCTCCGAGCGTCGAGGCTGCCGCTCACCGACGACCGGATCCAGACCGCGACTGACGGGGAGAGTCGGGCAGCGTTCACCGAACTGGCTGCCATGGTCGACGAGGGTCATCTGGTCGGCATCGTCGATCGGGTCCTGCCGATGGAGCAGGTCGCCGAAGCTCACCGGCTCGTCGACACCGAACAGCGCCTCGGTGCCATCGTCCTGGCCATCGGCCCCGACGCCGAACAGCGCCGAGCCTCGACCACGACCTAGCTCCGCCGGGGCCGATCACAGCACCAATCGTGCCCGGCGGCCGTCGTCGCAGACGCCGTGTCGACGCGCGTCCGGATCATCGTCACCGCTGAGATGTCGAGCTCGCTTCTGCGGTGGCGTGGCTCCGAACCTGTCGTGGGATTCGTGATCCAGAATCGGGGCTCGATCCGTAGTGGTCGAACATGTCGGCTCTTCGTCGCGCCCGGACACGGCGCATCTCGCTCGCGCTCGCCCTCGCCGTCGTGGTCGCCTCCGCCTGCTCCGGTGACTCGGATGACGCCGCTGATGCTGGGCCCGACGCCACGTCGACGGACGTCGACGCCACACCCGACGCCACCTCACCCGAGACCACGACGCCGAACACGGCTGCTGCGTCGACGCTGCCGATTACGACCGAGGCGGACGCGAGCGATCCGGCGGACGACGGCCCGGTCGAGCTCGTCACCCTCCTTCCGGCAGACACGCGCAGCGTGGCAGTCGTCGCCGATCCATCCGCCTTCGACGGCGCCACCGACCCCGCCTTCGACGATCTGACCGGCGACCTCGAGTGGATTGTCGAACTGGTCGACGCATCGGTGGTCGACGGGCCCTGGTGGATCGGGCGGACCACCGACCCGATAGTCGGGACCTTCGCGCTCGCGTCGCTGTCCGACAGCGCCGACGCATCGACGATCGACGAGGCGAGCGATCAGGTGACGGTGCTCCCCGGAGGCGTGCTCGTCGTCGGCAGCACGGCTGCGGCCGTCGACGCCGTCGCCGCCGCCGACCGGACCAGCGGTGAACTGACGCCGTACCTCGCCGCGCTCGACCCCGATGCCGACCTGTCGTTCGTCGTCGGCCTGCCTGCCCTGTACGACGACGTCGAGGCCGACCGGTCGCTGCGCGGCGCAGCGGCGATGAGCGGTGCGCTCGACATCGACGACGGTGCGATCAGCGGCGAGGTGGTGTTCCACACATCGAACGCCGCCGAGTTCGTCGAGGCCTACAACGCACTCGACCGGAACGCCCAGCAGGCCGATCCTCCCACCGCGACGCCGCTCTCGCTCGCGTCGCCCGCGGCGGGTGACCTCGAGCAGGTCGTCGTCACCATCCCGCCGACACCGCTTGCCCCGACCCCCGACCAGCTCGCCGAGTTGCGCAACCTCTGGAAGAAGCTGTTCGTCGGGATGGAGGCGCACGACTACGCCGAGGACGTGTTCGACCCGGGCAACGCGGCGTGGTTCAACTTCCTCGTCAAGAGCGAACTCGACGATGAACCGCCGTCACCCGGCTCCGTGTACATCCGCTGGGAGTTCGTCGACGACGCCGCCCGCGAGGCGTTCGAACAGAACGAACTACCCGACGGCTTCCGCCTCGCCCCGACCCGCTTCCTCGAGAGCGACGACCCCGACGGCGAGTACTTCCTCGCCCTCAACCTCTACAACGGAGGCGGCGGCATGATCGTCGGTGGCGCACGAGCCGAGTGGGACGTGTTCGTCCACGGGCCCGACGGCGCCGACCCGAACGCCGGTGAGCGGCCCCGCTTCTTCGTCGTCGAGGCGCTGGCCGAAGAGGTGTCGGCCGACGCGGGCAACCTGCTCACGCCCGCCGAACCGCTGTCGCACCAGCTGATCGACGGTGTGGTCGTGAGCAGTGTCGAACGGTTCGACGACGACGGCACGGCTGTCGCGGTCTTCGAGTCGACGTTCCCGGTGCCCGACCCCGACGTGAACGAGGTCGCCCGCTTCACCCGTGAGATGGCGATCGGCAACGACTACATCTACTGGGCGCACGGCGTGTCCGACCGCGTGCTCTACAACGCCACCACCTTCAACCACGACGCCTACTTCGTCGACGTCGACCAGCTCGAGTACACCGACGTGTCGCGATGGTCGCAGTACCTGAAGCCCGAGGCGAAGGACGCCGTCTACTACGTCAACACTCTCGAGTACGTCGCCTCCCCGATGGCGAACCTCGACTCCGACCATCTCGACATCACACCGGAGTGGCTCGACGAGCTGTACGCGTTCAAGAACAACGGCCACCAGGTCGGCCTGATGCGCAAGGCCGTCGAGCAACTGTTCCGCGGCGAGGCCGACGCGTTGGTGCCGTACGTGGTGGAGAACACCGACGTGCCGTCGACCTACTACCACGTCGAGATCACCGACCCCGACGGCTTCGCCGAGGCCATCGACCTGCCACTCGGACACGAGCTGATCCCGATCCGGGTCGTGGAGGACGGCGACGAGGCCCACTACCTCACCCTCGCCGTCACCGAGATCGCCCACTCGCCCGAGGGTGTCCGGGCCGAGTGGATCGTCCACACCGACGACGGCAGCGGCCGACCGTCGATGGTCGTGATCGAGCGGTCGACCGAGGACGTGGCGTTCGACTCGGCGAGCGTGATCGAACTGCCGAGCGTGGTCGAACACGGCGTCGACGGCGACACGATCACCACGACCGTCGGCGACCGCGAGATCGAGTTCGTCGCCGTGCTCGACACGTCGACCACGACCGACGCCGAACTCACCCTCGACTGGATCGAGGCCGGCGACGTCGTCTGCTCGACGTTCGGCGTGTGCGACAAGGTGTACTACGACGCCGAGACACTCGATGTGCCGGTGCGGGTCGTGAACGACGTGACCGTCGAGGCGTTCGCGACGCCGTGGGACGAGTTCCTCGCGGACGAGCCCGCGCTCGTCGCCTTCCGCGACAATGCACAGCTGTACGTCGCCAAGCGCTGGCACGACCTGCGGGTGCCGGTCGCACCGCTGCCGTTCACCGGGCTCGACGACGCGACCCACACGATCAGCGGCACCGGGTCGCTCGTCGGGCGTGACTCCGACGTCGCCGACTCGGTCTACGAGTACTCGGGCGACGTGGTGGTCGAGGGCGATCAGCTCACGTTCGCCATCGACCAGCGGGTCGACAACGCGCTCGGCGTCGGCAACATCTACACGACCGGCAACGTCGACCTGACGACCGGCACCGGGAGCCAGACCGTCGTCGACTGCCAGGGACCGGCCCTGCTGTGCAGCGACATCACCCTCGGCTCGACCGACTTCTACGAAGCCCAGAACCTCGACACGAGTGATCCGGCCGCCATCACCTGGAACGTCGACGTGGTCGTCGACCTCGGCCCCTTCGGCACCGCCGACAGCGCGTCCGCACTCACCGCCACCGCCGTTGGTTCAGCCGCCGGCTGACGCCCGCCCGTCCCAGCCCCGCCGGACGCCTGGTGGATTAAATCGCCTTGGGAACCACCGGTGGACGCCAGGTCGATTGAATCGCCTTCGGGTCCGGGCGGCGTCGGGGTGTCGGACGTGTGGTGGATTTAATCGCTTTCGGAACCACCGGTGGACGCCGGGGCGACTTAATCGCCTTTGGGTCCGGGGCGTCGTCGGTCGGGCGGGGTCGAGCGCCGGGCGGGCGTGACGGGCCTGCCGGATCGCCCGATCTACACTCGCCGCGGAAAGGTGGGCTCGTGGGCGCAGCGATTGGTCAGATACTCGGATTTGCGGTGGGGGTGGCGATCAGCCCGGTGCCGATCATCGCCCTCATCCTGATGCTGTTCTCGAAGCGGGCGGCGTCGAACAGCTTGGCGTTCCTCGGTGGATGGATCGCCGGCCTCGCCATCGTGACGATCGTCGTGTTGGCGCTCGGCCTCGAAGGGTCCGGCGGCGACAGCGACAGCGGCGGCTGGATCAAGGTGTTGATCGGCCTGGTGTTCCTCGCCCTCGCCGTGAAGCAGTGGCGCAGCCGCCCCGCCGACGGTGAGGAGCCGGAGATGCCGGCGTGGATGACCTCGATCGACGAGTTCACCGCCGTCAAGGCGGTCGGCATGGGTGTGCTGCTGTCGGGCGTCAACCCGAAGAACCTCGGCCTCACCCTCGCCGCCGCCGTGTCGATCGGTGGTGCCGGGCTCGACACCGGCGAAGAAGCCGCCGTCGCCGCTGTCTACGTGGTGCTCGCCTCCATCACCCTGATCGTGCCGGTCGTCGGTTACCTCGCCGCCAAGGAGAAGATGACCCCGGTCCTCGACTCGATGAAGGCGTGGCTGACCCACAACAACGCCACCGTCATGTCGGTCCTCTTCGTCATCCTCGGCGCCAAGGTCCTCGGCGACGGCATCACCCTCGTCGCCGCGTAGACAACTCGGGTGGGGCACGACCTCATCACTCGGCGGTGAGGACCGCCGATGTGCCGCCTCGGCGCCAGGCCCGCCACGCGCCGGTCGAGAAGAGGGCCCAGGCGACGAGCACGGGTTGGAAGAACAGGCGCACGAACCGCTTGGTGTCGGTGTCGAGCCCGAACGCGTCGGTGCCCTCGATCCACTGGGCGATGTTGCCGGGGAAGATGACGACGAAGAAGGCGGCGGCGATCCAGCCGACGAGTGCCCGGTATCGGCTGACGAAGACCAGTGCCAGGCCGAGCGTGATCTCGACGACACCGGACAGCAGCACCACCAGGTCGGCGTCGACCGGGAACCAGTCGGGTACCTGGGCCTGGAACTCCTCGCGCTGATGGGTGAGGTGGCCGATGCCGGCGAAGACGAGAGCGCCGCCGAGGAGCCACCTGGTGACCGATCGCGTCGTCTCCCTGGTGAGCAGCTTCGTCATGCGGGGGTCTCCTCGTGTCGGTCGAGTGATGTGAGCAGTGCGTCGAGCAGGCGACGGAACTCGATGCCGTCCTCCAGCGTGAGGCCGGTGCGCACCGCCAGCGAGAGCGGTACGTCGGCGAGTTCGTCCTGCAGGGACGTGCCCTCGGCGGTGGCCGACACGAGCACACGCCGTTCGTCGTCCGGGTCGCGGTGGCGTTCGACCAACCCGCGGGCCTCGAGGCGCTTGAGGAGTGGGGTCAGCGTGCCGGAATCGAGTCGGAGCCGAGCGCCGAGCTCACCGACCGTCTGGGCCTCGGGGCCCGACCACACCGCCAGCATGGTGAGGTACTGCGGGTAGGTGAGGTCGAACGGTTCGAGCAGCGGCAGATAGGCACGCGTCATCGCTCGCGACGCGGCGTAGAGCGGGAAGCACAACTGGTTGTCGAGTTCGAGTTGGGCGTGTTTCGCCATGCCTCCACGTTACCCCGAGAACGGTGTTGGACAATTCAATCGTGCACAATATGATTGTGGACATGAAGAAGTTGTACTCCACCACCGCTCACGCCACCGGCGACGGCCGCAACGGCCACGTCAGCTCCGACGACGGCGTCATCGACCTCGATGTCCGCATGCCCAAGGAGCTCGGCGGCACCGGCGACGCCACCAACCCCGAGCAGCTCTTCGCTGCCGGCTACTCGGCGTGCTTCCACTCCGCCCTCCGCCTCGTCGCCAAGGAGGCCGGCGTCGACGTAACCGACTCGGCCGTCTCGGCCACCGTCCACCTCGGTGCCACCGAGGAAGGCGGCTTCGGCATCGGCGTCGAACTCGACGTCAGCCTCCCCAACGCCACCGCCGAGCAGGCCCAGCAGGTCGTCGAGCAAGCCCACCAGGTGTGCCCCTACTCGAACGCCACCCGCAACAACATCGACGTCAACCTCTCCGTCGTCTGACGCTCCGGCAATCACCGAGTCGGATGAGGTCAGACCCCATCCGACAGGGCGTGCGGTGATCAGCCAGCGGTTTCCGGTCGGATGGGGTCTGACCTCATCCGACCGTCCGCCGTCGATCGCGGGGCGTGAGTGGAGTCCGGTTCGGTGGGCGTGATCGGAACCGTTATGGTCAGGGCACTCAACCACCCGGAGTAGTCATGACACCACGTAAAGCACGCAAACGCGTCATTCCGATCGTCGTCGCCCTCAGCCTCGCTGCGGCGGCGTGCTCGGGCGAGGACGCCGATGAATCGGGCACGACCACGCCCGACACTGCGCCAGATACCGCCCCCGACACCACGCCCGACACCACCGAACCCAGCGACGAGTCCGAGGACTCGGACGAGAACGACGCATCGGGGGAGGCCGACGACGCTGACACTGACACCGACGGTTCCGACGATGCGGAGCCGGAAGACGCCGACGAAGGCCTGAGCGGCAGGGTCGCTCCGATCGCCGACGTCGGCGACGTCGAGTGGGCCGTGACCGCCTGGTCGGTCGGCGAGGGCGACCCGGTCGAGCTGGCGAGCGGCGAGACCGACGGCGGCGCCTTCGCGCTGGGCGAGGTCGACCTCCCCGATGACCGCGTCCTGCTGGTCGAAGCAGCGTCCCCCGACTCGGAGGGCGCTGACCTCGCCGTCGTCACGACCGATGTCGGCGCCGAGCTCACCGTGAACGAACGCACCACCGTCGCCGCCGGCTACGGCCTGGCCCAGTTCTTCGGTGACGATCTGCCGTCCGGCCCCAACCCCGGGTTCGTCAACGCGGTCTCGATGGCGGCGAATCTCGCCGATCCGGTCACCGGCGACTACGCCGACGTGCTGACCACCGCGCCCAACGGCTACGCGACCCAAACCCTTCCTGCGTTCACCTCGCTGACGAACGCGGTCGGTGCCTGCCTGGCCGATCGGAGCCTGTGCGTCGAGCTCGACGATGCGGCCGGTGTCGACGCCGCTGCCTCGATGGCCGCGACCGTCGCGTCGATCGCGCGTGACCCCTCGGCTGCGGTCGAGCCGGTGTTCGCGCTCTCGCAGCTCCAGGCGGGTGACCGGCCCGGTCTGGAAGTCGCACCGGCGGCATGGACGCTCGCACTGCGCTTCGACGGCGACGGCACCGACCTCGCCGGACCCGGCGCGTTCGCCATCGATCCGGACGGCAATGTCTGGGTGAACAACAACTACGACTACGACCCCAACCCGGAGAACCCGGTCTGCGGCAGCGACGAGATGTTCAAGTTCGGCCCGGACGGAGCACTGCTGGCGACCTACGAAGGCGGCGGCCTGTCGGGCTCGGGCTTCGGCATCGAGTTCACCAGCGACGGCCGGTTGTGGTTCAGCAACTTCGGCTTCGCCGCTGCGGCGCCCGGGTGCCCCGAGACCAGCAGCCGCCCCACAACAGCATGTCGCTGTTCACCTACGACGGTGAGGCGCTCTCGCCGGAGGAAGGTTTCACCCGCGGCGACCTGAGCTGGCCGCAGGGCATCGTCGTGTCCGACAACGACGACGTGTGGATCGCCAACTGTGGCAACAACACGGTGTCGTTGTATCCCGGTGGCGACCCGGCCGCGGCCGTCAATCTCGGCAGTCTCGGCCTCGAGCAGCCCTTCGACGTGGTCGACAACGGCGAGCACATCTTCGTCAGCGGTATCCAGAACAACACCGTCGCCGTGTTGAACCGTGACGGCAGCCCGATCGACGGTTCGCCGTTGACCGACCCGGGCTTCCAGAACCCGATGGGTCTGGCGACCGCTCCCGACGGCAGCGTGTGGGTGGCCAACTCGGGCACGACGACCCTGCCGTGTCCGGAGCGTCCCGCCGACGCCGAGGGCGCACCGTCGGTGTCGCTCATCAGCGCCGACGGCACGACCGTGGCCGGGCCCTTCACCGGTGGTGGCGTGACCCGCCCGTGGGGCATCGCCACCGACGGCGCCGGCAACGTCTGGGCCGCCAACTTCGCCGACAAGCGACTGTCGGCGTTCTGCGGCACCGATCCGTCGACCTGCCCGCGCGGCCTCAGCACGGGCGACGGCATCTCGCCCGACGACACCGGCTACGCCTTCGACGGGCTGACGCGCAACACCGGCGTCGCGATCGACCCGTCCGGCAACGTCTGGGTCGCGAACAACTGGGAGACCATCCCGGTCCAGACGAACCCCGGCGCCCACCAGATCGTCGCCTTCGTCGGGGCTGCGACCCCGCTCCCGGTGGCGCCGTTCAGCGGCTGACAGGTCGAGGACGCCCACAACGTGCACCGGCTGACCGTTCCTCGGAGCGGTCAGCCGGTTCGCGTCCGGCGGGTCCGGCTCTGGCGAGATCCCGGCCGCTCTCTACTGTCGGGCCATGGAACTCGACTTGATGACCGGAGTGGCGTCGTGGTCCGACACCGCCGATCTGGCGCGGCGGCTCGAGGCGGCCGGCTTCTCCGGGATGCTCTTCACGGAGTCGTCCCAGACGCCGTGGATCTCGATCGCGATGGCCGCCGAGGCGGCACCGACCCTCTCGTTCTCGACCGGCATCGCCGTCGCGTTCCCGCGTAGCCCGATGATCGCCGCCCAGTACGCGTGGGAGATCGCCGGCAACACCCAGGGCCGGTTCCGGCTCGGACTCGGCAGCCAGGTCAAAGCCCACGTCGAACGCCGCTACGCCGGCGAGTTCGACCGCCCCGCCGCCCGCATGCGCGACTACGTGCTGGCCGTCAAGGCTTCGCTGCGGGCGTTCCGACGCGAGGAACGCCTCTCGCACGACGGCGAGTTCTACCCGCTCAGCCTGCTCCCCACCGCGTGGTCGCCGCCCACCCACGAGTACGGCGACGTCCCGGTCGACATCTCCGCCGTCGGACCCGTGATGTGCCGAGTGGCCGGTGAGGTCGCCGACGGCATCCACGTCCATCCGCTCCACTCCGCGCACTACTTGCAGGAGCGGTTGCTGCCCGCCGTCACCGCCGGCGCCGAGGCGGCCGGCCGCACCCTCGCCGACCTCGACCTGATCGTGCCGGTGTTCGCCGTTCCCGGCGACACGCCCGAGGAGCGCGCACCGTTGTGGGAGCGGGCCCGCACCCAGATCGCGTTCTACGGGTCGACCCCGAACTACGCCTACCAGTTCGACGACCTCGGCTTCACCGACCTCACGCCCCGCCTCACCGAGGCGATGCGGGCCGGTGACATGGATGCCCTGTCGGCACTCGTCACCGACGAGGTGCTCGACCACTTCGCGATCCCCGCTCCGTGGGACGAACTCGCCGACCGGTTGCGCGAACGGTACGACGGCATCGCCGCTCGCATCGTCCCGTACCTCGCCGCCGAGTCGATCGCCCGCGACCCCGCCGCCGTCAACCGCTGGGGAGCCATCGCCCGCGCCCTCCGCTGAACAGAAGGGGTCAGGCACCTTCCGTTCCCGCAAGCCAGCTCAGATCCGAGCTTGCTGAACGGAAGGTGCCTGACCCCTTCTGTTCGAGGCAGCAGGTGTGTCTTGTCGCGAGGAAGTGGGTATGCCTGGACATGCGAGCGCCTGACGACATGCCGACCGACACGACGCCGACCGACCGCACCGAGGCCGAACCGGTGCGGGACTATCGCGGCACCGGGGTGATGTGGGCGGGCGGCGCTGTCGTCGTCATCGTCGCCCTGGCCGTGATCGCCGCCGCGCAGAACACCCAGGACGTCGAGATCAACTTCTTGTGGATGGACGGCACGCTGCCGCTCGTCCTCCTGCTCCTCATCGCGATCGGTGCGACCGTCGTCGTCACCGAGTCGATCGGTTGGGCGTGGCGTCACCGTCGCCGCAAGCGCCTCCGCGAGAAGGACGAACTGAAGCGCCTCCGCAAGGCCTGATCAGCCCGGAGCCTGGCCACGGCGGGCGAACCGCTTCGTCGTCTCGATGACGACCAGCAGCGCAGCGCCCAGGGAGACCGGCACCGCGAGGTCGAACGTCGAGAGCGGCTCGAGATCGAGGAAGGTGCGGAGCGGGGTGTAGATCGCAGCGAGCTGCAGGGCGGCGACCGCCCCGACGACGCCGACCATGACCCGGTTCGAGGTCAGGCCGATCGCCCGCAACGACTCGCGCTCCGACCGGGCACCGATCGCCTGGAAGATCTGCATGAACGCCAGGGTCGTGAACACCATCGTCTGCCACTCGACCCGGTCGGCGGCGTGGTACGCGAAGCCGACGCCGAGCGAGACGACACCGATCACCGAACCGATCCATGCCGTACGCCAGCCCGCACCGCCCGACCACAGGCCCGCCCCCGGACGATGCGGCGGCCGTTGCATGACGCCCGGTGCCGCCGGCTCGACCCCCATCGCGAAGCCGAGCAGACCGTCGGTCATCAGGTTCAGCCACAACAGCTGCAGCGGCAGCAAGGCGATCGCCGTTTCGAACTCGCCGCCGGCAAGCAGGAACGGCACCGGCCAGCCGAGCATCACGATGATCTTGCCGAGGTTGCCGGCGACCGCGAACGCGACGAAACGTCGCAGGTTGTCGTAGATCACCCGTCCTTCCTCGACGGCGGCGACGATCGTCGCGAAGTTGTCGTCGCGCAGCACCATCTCGGCCGCCTCTTTCGAGACGTCGGTGCCCGTGATCCCCATCGCCACGCCGATGTCGGCCCGCTTCAGCGCCGGAGCATCGTTCACGCCATCGCCGGTCATCGCGACGACCTGGCCCTGCGACTGCAACTGCTCGACGATCCGCAGCTTGTGCTCGGGCGACACCCGGGCGAACACCGGAACGACGCCGACGGCGGCGGCGAACTGGTCGGCGGTCAGCCGGTCGAGTTCGGGCCCGGTCAACGCCCGCTCTCCGTCACTGATCCCGAGGTCGCGGGCGATCGCCCGCGCCGTCAGTGGATGGTCACCGGTGATCATCACCGGTCGGATCCCGGCCGCACGACACGTTGCAACCGCGTCGCGGACCTCGTCGCGCGGCGGGTCGATCATCCCGACCAGACCGACGAACACGAGGTCGCCCTCGACGGCCTCGACATCGGCGAGGTCGACTTCCTCGGGCAAGCGGCGATAGGCGACCCCGAGCACGCGCATGCCGTCGCTCGCGAGTCGGTCGTCGGCCGTGGTGATGCGAGTCCGCACCGCCTCGTCGAGATCGACCAGCCGTCCGCCGTCGAACGCGCCGGTCGAGCGTTCCAGCAGCCCGTCGACCGACCCCTTCGCGAACACGAGCGGGGCATCCTGCGGCAAACCGGTCAGTTCGAGCACCGTGCTGAGCAGCGGATCGTGCACGGTGCTCATCCGCTTCCGCTCCGAGTCGAACGGGAACTCGGCGACCCGCGGCACTCGCCGGCGGATCTCCTCCACGTCGACACCGAGCGCGAGCGCCGCGGCGACGAAGGCCGTCTCCGTCGGGTCACCGAGCAGGACCGGGTTGCCGAACGCATCCCGATCGATCGACGTGTCGTTGCACAGCGATCCCGCGAGCAAGGTGAGCAGCAATGCCGAGTCGGCGCCCTGCGGCAGCGTCGAGCGGTCGGGACCGCCCTCGCCCATCGCCACCCGTTGACCGCCGACATCGACCACCGTCACCGTCATCACGTTCTGCGTCAGCGTGCCGGTCTTGTCGGTACAGATCACGGTCACCGAACCGAGCGTCTCGACCGCCGGCAGCTTCCGGATGAGCGCCTCGCGCCGCAGCATCCGCTGAGCGCCCACCGCCAGCGTGAACGTGACGACGGCCGGCAGACCCTCGGGGATCACCGCCACCGCCACGCTGATCGCCGTCAGCACGAGGTTCGTGACCGACTCGCCCGCCGCCGCGCCCATCGCCACCACCAGCGCAGCGACGATCAAGCCGGCCAGCGCCAGCTGCTTTCCGATCCGGTCGAGCCGGTCCTGCAATGGGGTGCGCTCGGGAGCGACCTCCTGCAGCAGCGACGCGATCGTGCCGAGTTCGGTCGCCATCCCCGTTGCGACGACCACGCCGACGCCACGCCCGTACGTGACCTGGGTACCCGAGTAGGCCATCGACCGACGATCGCCGAGCGGCACGTCGTCGCGGTCGCCCGGATCGGTCCGCTTGTCGACGGGGTCCGACTCGCCCGTCAACGCCGCCTCCTGCACACGCAGGTTCGCGAACTCGATCAGCCGGAGGTCGGCCGGGACGACGCTGCCCGCTTCGAGCACCACCACGTCGCCGGGGACGAGGTCGACCGACGCAAGGTCGCGCGGCGAGCCGCCTCGAACCACCCGCACGACCGGCACGGTCATCCGGCGCAATGCGGCGATCGCCTGCTCGGCGCGGTACTCCTGGACGAAGCCGAGCACCGCGAACAGGATCACGATCGCGCCGATCGCCCCGGCCTCCAGGTACTTGCCGAGCACCAACGACAACAGAGCGGCGCCGATCAGGATCAGCACCATCACGGCCGAGAGCTGTTCCCACACGAGGCGCCACGGCGACGTGCCGCCTCGCTCCTCCAGTTGGTTCGGGCCGTGCTCGGCACGGCGACGCTCGGCTTCGTCCGGGTCGAGCCCGTCGGTCGAGGAACCGAGGGCCGTGAGTGTCTCCACCGCGGTGAGGCGGTGCCACGGCGCCGACGCGTCGGCGGGTCGTGGCGGGTCGGCCGGGGCTGCGAGCGAGGTGCTCGACGGTGAGGCCGACCGGGGAGGTCGTGGTGACATCGTGGGTTCCTTTCAGCGAACGGTGTGTCGTTGCGCTGAAGGTCTCTCCGCCCTGGCTGGGCTGGCCCGACCGGCTCCGTGCGGAGCGTCCTGACGATCGGCCTCGAGGGATACTCCCCTTCAGTTGCGCGGCAATCTACGGCACGCCGAACCCGGAAGCAACACGCACCGGGCGGCCGTTCGACGCCGTCAGGTGCTCACGCGGGAGACGGCGTAGAACAAGGCCACGAACGCCAGGACGCCGGTCGCGATGTTGACGACGTCGAAGATCGGATCGAGCTTGCCGAGTTGCCGACCGCGTCGTCCGAGGCGGCGTTGGGCGACCTGACGGACGTGGTGCGTCCAGCGCAGCGATCGAAACGCGCGAGCGATGTGGAGCCGGTCGAAGAACTTGCCGATACCGCTACCGACGTTGGTCCGCGGTGACAGGTTCGGCTCGTGCGCGAGGGCGAGTGGGAAGGCGAGGCCGAGTGCGATCCAGTTGGCGACGAAGCGAAGCGCCAGTGCGAGGAACACCAGGAACCAGGCCGCCGTGAGACTGTTCTGGACATCGAACTCGGGCTGCTCGTGTCGACTTGCCGCGACCAGTGAGCCCACGGTCCAACCCGAGAAGAAGATCCAATAGAACGATTTCCGGACGAACCACAGCCGGAGCAGCCGCCGGGCGTCGGCCTCGCCCGGCATGATCGCCGCCGCCGGTTGGATCCGCAACGGATACCGACCCGGTCCGACGAGCTCGGTCTCGTCGGGACCCGGCACCGACGCCCCGCCGTCGCTCTCGTCGTCGGTCATCGCATCGGGTTCAGTAGCGCTGCGGAACGAAGGTCTGTTCGCCCATCGGCGGACGGATGTACGGCGGGTTCAGCCGCTCGGGGATCTCGACCGGGTCGGGAACGATGTCGTCGTACGGGATCGAATCCAAGATGTGGCTGATGCAGTTGAGCCGGGCTCGCCGCTTGTCGTCGGACGGCACGACGAACCAGGGCGCCTGCTTGATGTCGGTGTGTTGGAAGGTGGTGTCCTTCGCCATCGAGTAGCGCACGTAGTGGCGGTGCTCCTCGAGGTCCATGTCGGACAGCTTCCAGCGCTTGATCGGCTCTTCGTTGCGGGCGTTGAAACGGCGCTCCTGTTCGCCGTAGCTGATCGAGAACCAGTACTTCAGCAGGACGATCCCCGACCGCACGAGCATCCGTTCGAACGACGGACACGTGCGCAAGAACTCCTGGTGTTGCTCCTCGGTGCAGAACCCCATCACCCACTCGACGTTCGAGCGGTTGTACCAGCTCCGATCGAACAGGACGATCTCGCCGCCCGACGGCAGGTGCGGCACGTATCGCTGGAAGTACCACTGCGTCTGTTCCCGTTCGGTCGGCTTGGGGAGTGCCACCGTGCGGACGATGCGCGGGCTCGTGCGTTCGTTGATCCGTTTGATCACACCGCCCTTGCCGGCCGAGCCGCGCCCTTCGAAGATGATGAGCACACGGAGGCCGGCGTGTTGCACCCAGTACTGCAGCTTCACGAGCTCGGTCTGGAGACGCCGCAGCTCCTTCTCGTAGTAGTGGCGCTTCAGATGACCGTCGGCGTCGTAGTGCTTCGCCCCCGCCGGTGTGCCGAGGTCGCCGATGGTGTGCCCGTCGTCGAATTCGTGACTCATGGTGCTTCCTCCTCCGTGTTGTCCGTGGTGTCCGTGTTCGTGGTAGCCGTGTCGGTACCCGAACCCGTTTCGAGCTCGTCGGCCCGTGCAGCGGCTGCGATCGCCACCTGATCGACGACCTCCCGGCGCACCTCGTCGACCTCGACCAGCAGGTCGTCCAACCCGGCGATGCCGTCGAGGCGGCCCGTTTCGGTGATCAGCGCCGTGAGCGACGAGAGCCAGGTGTCGCGCAGCTCCGACTGAAAGGTGTCGGACGCGTCGAAGCGTTGCACCTCTGCGTCGAGCAGGAGCTGTGCGAACGGACGGTCTTCTTCGGCATGGTCGTCGACCGTGAGCGTGTCGCGTCCGCTCAGGTAGCCGCCTCGTTCGAGCCACGCCCGGGCTCCGTCGACGCTGGCCAGGAAGGTCATCAGGTCGTTCACCTCGGCACGGTCGCTGAACTGGATGAGGCCGCCGCCACCACGCAGCAGCGGAGGATCCCCCTCGACGCCGGGCAACACGAAGAAGTCGACCTGGTCACCGGCGACGACGTCGTCGGGGAACCAGGCGGTCGCGAAGTTGGCCTGCCGGTACAGGGCACACCCCGGTTCGGTGTCGAACATGGGTCCGGACGCGTCCTCGACCGATTCGCCCAACACCCGCTGGGCGCCTCCGACGGTTCGTCCGGGAGCGAGCACGAGGTCGTCGAACTCGTCGACGGCGGCGGCGACGGCGTCGTCGGTGAAGGGCAGCTGCGACAGCATCCACTGCTCGTACACGTCGGGGCCCGCACGACGCAGCAGCAGATCCTCGATCCAGTCGGACACGGCCCAGCCCGTGCTCGCGCCCGACTCGATCGAGAAGCACCACGGTGCGATGTCGGTCGTCTGGATCTCGTCGACCAGCTCGTGGAGCCCGTCGAGCGTGTCGGGGACCGTCCAGCCGTTGTCCGCGAACACGTCGGGCCGATACCACACCAGCGACTTCACGTTCGTCCGGTAGGGGGCCAGGAACGCTGTGCCGTCGACGGAGATCTCCTCCGTCGAGAACGGGTAGTTCTCGACGATCTCGACGATCGTCGGTTCGGACAGCGGCACGATCTGGCCGCGAACGAACAGCTCGGCGATCAGACCGGGCTGGGGGATCACCGCCACGTCCGGCATGTCGAGGCCGCGAGTCACCCGTTGCCGCAGGTCGCTGTCGAAATCGCTGCTGCCGGTGTAGTTCACGTCGATCCCGGTGCGTTCGGTGAAGTCGGTGAGCACCGCCGCGAACGCGTCGGCGTCCTCGTTCAGCCACGGACCGAACACGCCGATGGCCTCCGTGTCCGGTTCGGCATCGAACGCCGACGTGCACTGCCACAGCAGGAGCGTCGAGGCCGTCAGCGCAACGACGAGCAGGGTCCAGCGTCGTCCGCGTCGCGTCATCGAGCGTTCACCACGAAGTGTTCGTCGCCTTGGTACAGCACCGACAACGCGACCGGTCCATCGAAGCGGTCTCGGATCAGCTCGGCGAGCGCCCAGGCCGGTTCGGCTTCGCCCTGACTCACGATCACCAACTCGATGTCCGCCTCGTCACCGGCGATGTCGGCGCGGATCTCGACGATGCGGGCGTCGGGATCCCACACCTCGACCGATTGGACGACGGCGCTCTCGAGACGCAGGTCGCGGATGACCGACCGCGTGTGGCGGAACAGCGGGATGGCGACCACGAGCACGGCCAGCGTCGTCACGAACAGCCGCTTGCGGAGGGCGCCGCGGCCGTGACGCTGATGTGGCCGGAACCCGCTGAGCAGCAGCACGAGCCCGGCCGCGAAGATGATCGCCGCCAGGTTCGTGAGATACAGCAGGAACGCGTTGCGCGATTCCTCGCCGAGCCCGAGCTCGGCCGTGATCCCGACCGTCGCCAGCGGCGGCACCAACGCCACGGCGATGCCGACGCCCGGCAGCGCAGCGATCGCCGAACGTCTGGGCTGGATGTACCCCGCTGCGGCGCCGGCCGAGATCGCCACGCCGAGGTCGAGCAGGCCCGGGAACGTTCGGCCCCGGATCTCGCCGGGCAGCGCCCGAACGTCGATCACGCTGCCGCCGGCGATCAGGCTCGTCGCCCATCCGACGGCGATCGCGAGCGTGGTGCCGAGGGCGATGATGATCATCGCCCGGAGCAGACGACGGTTGTCGGCGGTGACGACCGCTGCGGCGGCGCCCATGATCGGCGTCATGAGCGGCGCGACGAGCATTGCGCCGATCACCACCGCTCCTGAGTCGGCGAGCAGCCCGAACGAGGCGATCCACGCGCTCAAGCAGATCAGTGCGCTGAAGCGGAACACGTACTCGCGCTGTCCGTCGCCTGTCGGGATCAACTCGTCGATCGCGTCGCGAGCGTCGGCGGTCGGTTCGGCCGGCAGCACCGAGTCGACCCACTGGGCGATCGTGCCGAGCGCGGTCATCGACCCCGTCGCGGCAGCCGGCCCGTCGGCGGGCTGATCGGTCGTCGGTTCCGTGGCCATCCCCTGGGCTCAACGTAGTCGGCGCCCGGACCCCGTCCGAGCCTGCCCGTCAGGTGACCTGGATCGCATCGAGTACCTCGGGCTTGGTCGACCGTGACGCCGGGATCAGCGCCGCCAAGTACCCGAGGATCACGCCGGCGACGAGCACGATCACCAGCTGCAGCGGAGCGAAGTCGACCCCGATGTCGGCCGACGAGAAGCGGTTGATGGCGAACACGAGCGAGAAGCCCATGAAGGCCCCCATGACCACGCCACTCACCGTGCCGACCGATGCGATCAGCACCGACTCGATGCGGACCATTCGCCGCACACGCCGATCGACCATGCCGACGATCCGCAGCAGCCCGAGTTCGCGGCGCCGCTCGATGATCGACAGCGACATCGTGTTGACGATGCCGATCAGTGCGACCACCACGCTCATCAGCAGCAGTCCGTTGACGGCGTTGATCATGAAGTCGAAGATCTGTCCGACGAGCTGGCTGAGCAGGTTGCCGGCCGACAGCGTGATGTCGGGTCGGAGGTCGGTGATCGCCTCGATCTCCTCTTTGACGTCGGACTGCGTGGAGTCGGCCGCATCGATGAAGGCGGCCGTCGGAGCGGTGTCGCCGACGAAGGCATCGAACGACTCCTGCGTCGTCAGATTGCCGAGCGTCAACGAGTCGATGCTGCCGGCGATCATCCCGGCGACCGTGAAGTCGGCCGAATCGCCGGCGCTGTCGACGTAGGTGACCGTGCTGCCGATCGCCGGGGTGTCCTCCCCGATGTCGACCACCAACACCTCACCAGTGCCGAGGTCGGCGATCTCGGTGCCCTCCTCCACCTCGACGTTCGCCACCTCCGAGAGCGCGACCAGATCACCCGTCGACAACGACAGCGGTACGCCGCTGTCGTCGTTCGCCTGTCCGACCGTCTCGGTCCGGAACGGCACCACTTGCTCGACGTCGTCGATCGCCTCGAGGTCGGCCACCAGTTGATCGTCGACCGTGCCCCCGGCGCTACTCATCGTGAAGTCGGCCGACGCGAGCTGATCGATCTGGTCGACCGCGAAGTCTTTGAGGCTGGTACCCGAGACCGTCACGAGCGTCACGAGAAAGACACCGATCAACAAGGCGTTCGCCGTGGTGGCAGTGCGCTGCGGGTTGCGTCCGATGTTGTCGGCGGCGAGCCGTCCCTCCAGACCCAGGCGCCCCATCAGCGGCCGGAACAACCGACTGGCACCGAGCGCAATCACCGGCCCGGCGAGGATCACGCCGACGAAGAACGCGATCGCGCCGAGCCCGAGCAGCGCTGCCGAGGGTGCCGCCACGAGCGCGGCGGCACCACCGCCGACGAGGACGGCCACCAGGACGATGCGGTTGCGAGTGAGCGTGTTCGACTCCACCGCCGACTCGCGCAACGCCTCGATCGGTTCGACGGCAGCGGCCTTGCGCGCCGGGCGCATCACCGACAGGAACGTGATCAGGGTGCCGAGCACGATGCCCTGGCTCACGACCGACGGCGTCACCCGGAGCCCGCTGCCGGGCAGGTCGATCCCGAGCTGCGAGATCACGAACACGAGGAGGAACGTCAGCCCGAAGCCGACGGCGACGCCCAGGATCGAGCCGATCAGTCCGATCAAGATGCCTTCCCACCGAAGCGATCGCTTGAGCTGCTTCGGCGTGGCACCGATCGCCGAGAGGACGGCGAGCTCGCGCATCCGTTGGGCGACGATCACGGTGAAGGTGTTGACGATGACGAACCCGCCGACGAACAGTGCGATCAGTGAGAACACCTGCAGTGCCTGCTTGAGGATGCGCCCGATCGAACCAGCGGCACTCACTTGGTCGTCGACGAAATCGTCGCCGTTCTGCACGACCATGCCGGGCGGCACGAGCGGCTCGATCGCAGCGACCAGCTCGTCTTGGCTGCCGTCGCCGCGCACGAAGATGTCGTCGAACTCTTCTTGGCCCGAGTTGAGCCAGACGAAGGCGTCGTCGTCGGTCATCGAGACGGTGCCGCCGCCGTCTTGTGCATCGTTGTCCCCGAACTTCGTGATGCCGACGATCGTCACGTCCTCGGGGCCGGCCAGGGTCAGCAGGGTCGCGCTGTCGCCGACACCCAGGTTCTCGTCGTCGGCGAGGCCCTGGTCGACGACGACCTCGCCGGCTGCCGTCGGTGCGGCTCCCTCGACGATGTCAGTGGGGTTCAGTTCGTCGTCCGCGACCCACGTCCGGCCGGTCGCGCCGTCCGCGAACGTGGTGCCGTCGTCCGCGAGGAACGCGACGGCTCCGGTCAGGTGCCCGGCCACGGCGGTGACCTCGGGCAGGGCCCCGATCTCGTCGGCGACATCGGCCGACACGCGGAACTTGGCAGCGAACTCGGAACCGGACGAGGCAGCGTCCTCGTCGGCGATGACCGCGGCGTCGACGCCGGCGTACTGATCTCGAGCGTTGCCCTCGAGCGCGTCGATCACCCGGTCGGCGAGGAAGCCGGAGGCGGCGAAGAACGCGACACCGGTCATGATCGCCACCAGGGTGGCGATGTACCGGCCGACGTTCATCTGAACGCCGCGGATCGCGAGCTTGAACACGTCAGGCCTCGAACCGCTTCATTCGGTCGAGCACCCGATCGGTCGTGGGGTCGGCCATCGAGTCGATGATCTGTCCGTCGGCCAGGAACAACACGTTGTTCGAGTACGACGCAGCGTGTGGATCGTGGGTGACCATCACGATCGTCTGCCCGGTCTCGTCGACCGCCCGTCTCATGAACGACAGGATCTCGATGCCGGTGCGGGAGTCGAGGGCTCCGGTCGGCTCGTCGGCGAACACGATGTCGGGCCTCGGCACGAGTGCACGGGCCACCGCGACCCGTTGCTGCTGGCCGCCCGACAGCTGGCTCGGCAGGTTGCCGAGTCGGTCGGTCAGGTTCACCGTGCGGACGATCTGGTCGAACCACTCACGGTCGGGATCCTCGCCGGCGAGGGTGAGCGGCAAGAGGATGTTCTCCTCGGCCGTCAACGTCGGGATGAGGTTGTACTGCTGGAAGATGAAACCCAATCGGTCGCGGCGCAGCAGCGTGAGGTCGGTCTTCGAGAGTGTCGACAGCTCGGTGTCGCCGATGAACGCCTGGCCGGACGTGAGCCGGTCGAGGCCGGCCACGCACTGCATGAGTGTGCTCTTCCCCGAACCCGACGGGCCCATGATCGCCGTGAACTCCTGTGCAGGGAAATCGACCGTGACCCCGGCGAGTGCGTGGACCGCCGCGTCACCTTCCCCGTACGTCTTGCGAGCGTCGACGGCTCTCGCCGCGACACTCGATGCCACTGCGGTCTCGGTCATGACGACCTCCCCTGTACCTGCGGCCGAAACCGCTCCCCGCCCAGCAACCTAGTGCAGTTCGGGACGGCGCCGAGACAGTCGGTGCTCGCCCGAACACCGACGGCGTTTCGTTCCGGGAGGTTCAGTCGTCGCGTTGCTGGATCAGGAGGCCGACGACCATGGCGACGAACGTGACGAGGTACACCTGGCCGAGCACCGCCTCCGATGTCGCGAGCAGGCCCCCGACCGGGTTGTCGGGCGACAGGTCGCCGTAGCCGAGCGTGGTGATCGTCACCAGGCTGAAGTACATGAACTCCCACGATGCGATCGTCCGCTCTTGGGCGAAGAAGCTGTCGTCGGTCAACGCGTCGACGTACAGGTAGAGGTAGCAGAAGGCGATCGCGATCAGGAGGTAGGCGGCGATCGCTCCGGCGAGGGTCCGCACCGTCACGGTCCGGTGTGCGATCAGCCGGTGGATGACCGCGAACGGGGTGATCACCGCGATCAGCACCCACAACGGCGACGGCCGGTCGGGTTGCCAGGCCGAGGCCTCGAGCTTGCCGGCCTGTTCGAGCGCGAGGCTGATCACGCTCGTGACGAAGGCGAGCACGACCATCGCCTCGGCGATCCGGCGGCCCCGGCGCGCAACGCCGGCGGAACGGAACCCGAGCACGAGGGTGATCCCCGTCACGGTCGACAAGATGATCGAGAAGATGCCGCGGGCGAGGGTGTTCTCGATCGCGTGGACGTCGATGAGCGAGAGCGCCACGACCGAGGCGACCGTGAGGGCGAGCAGCGACCCGAATCGATCGAGGCTTGGCGACGTCTCGTCGAAGAACCGGCTCTCGATCCGCCGCGACACCCGCTCGGTGCGCCCCGGCCCTGCTTCGTCCACCATCGCCAGGCGAACGTACCAGTTGCCACCATCCGTGGTCGGCCGAGCGTCGTCACATGGTGACGAGGGCGGCGACGCCGATGCCGTAGGTGCCGAGGATGGCGACGCCTTCGAAGCCGATCCCGCGTCGTTCGCGGGTGAGGAGACCGGCGATCAGCATGGCGGTCAGCACCACGGTGAGGGCCATCACGAACAACGCCTGCTGATCGGCAGCCCGGTACACCGAGCCGCCGCGGAACGCGATGTCGGCCGCGGCGACGAACAACACGTCGAAGGTGTTGCCGCCCACGATGTTCGACACGCCGAGTGTCAGTGCGCCGATCCGCACAGCGGTCAACACGGTGACCAGCTCGGGCAGGCTCGTCACCACGCTCGTGAACAAGGCGCCGACGACCGAGCCCGACAGTCCCGACTCGCGGGCGATCGTCAGGCCGCTCTGACCGATCGCGTATCCCACGACCGCGACGACGGCCGCCAAGCCGGCGAACCAGGTCCACAGGCTCGACAGCGACGCGCCGCCGTCGTCGAGTTCGGGCTCGTCCTCGACCGTCTCGTCGGTCGGGTGCGGGTTCCACATGGGCGACTCGCGCGCCCGGCGAACCAGCCCGAGGCCGTAGACGTACACCAACACGAGCGCCGGTGTGGCGGGGCTGATGCCGAACCATTCGACATCGGGCCCGACGGTCGCCAGCAGCACCACGCCCACCAGCGCGATCAGGATCGCAGCCTGCAAGATGTTGGGGAGCGAGGCCGCGGCGTGCTCGAGGTTGGTGCGTCGGTAGATGAGGTCGGCGAGTACGAGGAACGTCGTCTGCGCAGCGATCCCACCCAGCGCATTGCTCAGGGCGAACCCGGCGTCACCCTCGGCAGCGCCGGTGATGGTGGTGATGAGGCCGGGCATCGACGTCGCAGCTCCGAGCAGGACGGCGCCGGCGAGCGCCTCACCGAGGTGCGTCCGGTCGGCCAGTTCGTCGACCACCTTGGTGAACTTCACCCCGGCCGTGAGCAGGACGACGCCACCGACGACGAGCACGAGGACAGCAACCGGCAACGAGTCGAACACTCGTCGACCGTTCCCACTGGTGGCGAGCCTCAACCCACCGATCGTTTCGAACCAGAAGGGGTCAGGCACCTTCTGGCAGGCGACCTGGCGTCGGCTCGACCTGGTTGGCCAGAAGGTGCCTGACCCCTTCTGAGCCTCAGACTTCGGCGAAGTACAAGATGTCGCCGGTGGGGGCGGGGGATCCGCCCTCGGGCTCGTTCGTGATGCCCCACGCGGCGGGCGAGGTGGCGTCCGGATCGAGATCGAACACCGACTCGACACTGCCGTCGTCGGGAGTGAACAACCCGGCCGGGAGCGGACCGTCCTCGACGATCGCCCACAACTCGTACTCCCGACCGTCGCCCGGGTCGGCCAGCCCGTCGCCGAGCAGGACCGCCTGGCCGAGCTCGGTCGACCAGACGACACGCACCGAACCGTCGGTGCCCTCGAGCGGGGTCGTGATCGCGTCGGGTGCGCTGAGCACGACGTCGGCGTCGGAACTGCGGTCGATCACCGACAGCACGATCGCCGCGCCGGCGATCAGCCCGATGACCGCCGCAGCGACAGCCAGCAGGACGCCGGATCGTTGGCGCCGCGCCTGGTCGAGTTGGCGAACCGCCGGTCGCTCCTGGCGGGTCTGGGCGATGTCGGACAGGACGGCATCACGGAGGCCCGATGGCGGGGTCGCAGCGGTCGCCGTGGCGAGCTCGCCGGCGACACCGGCGAAGTCGGCGACGTCGGCCCGGCAGGCCTCGCAGCCCTCGAGGTGCGTCTCGAACATGGCGCGCTCGTCGGCATCGAGGGCGTCGAGCGCGTAGGCGGCGGCGAGATGATGAACGTCGTTCGTCATGCCGTCACCTCCAGGTAGTCGCGGAGCTTGATGAGTCCGTCACGTATTCGCGTCTTGACCGTGCCCTCGGGCGTGTCGAGCAGGGTCGCGACTTCACGATACGTGTGCCCGCCGTAGTACGCGAGCGTCACGGCCTCTCGCTGCACCTCGGTCAGCTGGCCGAGCGCTCTCGTCACACGATCGCGGTCGTACTCGGCGGCTGCCTCGTCGGTCACGGTGTCGGCGACGACGTCGCGGTCGGCCGGCGTGTCGCGGGCGTGGCGGTCGTCGCGGGCGCGCGACGACTCTTCCGAGCGCACTCGGTCGACCGCCCGTCGATGGGCGATCGTCGCCGCCCAGGTGGTGGGCGAGCCCCGGTCGGGGTCGTAGCGGGGGGCCTGACGCCACAGTTCGACGAACACTTCCTGGGTGATCTCCTCGGCGAAGGAGCGATTGCGCACGACCCGCAACACGGTGCCGAACACCGTCGGCGAGACGAGATCGTAGAAGCGGGCGAAGGCCTGCTCGTCGCCGCGGCCGGCGCCGCGGAGCGCCTCGACGGCCGCAGTTTTCGGGTCGTCCGGTTCGGATGACCGGAGCAGGCGGAGACGTGGCACGTCTCCCATCGTCGCACGTCCGTCATCTGCCACGGCATATCCCCAATTCGGGTGACGCAGGACCTGAGCGTTCATCGGCCCGCTCCGGAGGCCACCCGCGCGCCGCCGAGGCCGCGTGGGCGGGTGCGCCTCACGGGGTCGACGGCGGCACGACGGGTGGTCATGCCAGGGATTCGGAGCCGTCCGGAGGACGGATGGGGTCAGTGCGAGAGTTCGCGTTCGGGGGCACCGAGACCGGGGAATCCGGCGTAGGCGGGGAGTGCGGGCTGGCCGCCGAGGTGGGCGTACAGCACCCGTGATCCCGGTTCGATCTCTCCGGATCGGATCATCCCGATGAGGCCCGCCATCGACTTGCCCTCGTACACGGGGTCGGTCAGCACGCCCTCGGTGCGGGCGACCAGCTGGATCGCCTCCACGGTGCCTCGGTCGGGCACGCCGTAGGCCGGACCCTCGTAGCCGGGCACGACGGTGATCTCGTCGTCGCGCAGTGAACGGCCGACGCCGATCCGGTCGGCGGTCTGCGTGGCGATGCGGGTCACCTGGTCGATGGTTTGTTCGAGTGTTCCCGATGCGTCGATGCCGATCACGCGCCGATCGTCACGGTCTTCGAGCGCGAAGCCGGCGATCATGCCGGCGTGCGTCGAGCCCGTCACGGTGCAGACGACGACGGTGTCGAAGAACGTGTCGTGCTCGACTTCTTGGGCGGCGACCTCGCGCGCCCAGTTCGCGAAGCCGAGCCCGCCGAGCGGATGGTCGGAGGCACCGGCCGGGATCGCGTAGGGCGTGCCGCCCGACTCGCGAACCGAGTCGAGTGCCCGGGTCCACGAATCGCGGTAGCCGATGTCGAAGCCGGCAGGGTCGATGCGCGGGTCGCCACCCATGATGCGAGTGAGCTGGATGTTGCCGACCCGGTCGTAACACATGTCGTTGTAGTCGACCCACCCCTCCTGCACCGTCACGGCCTTCAGGCCGAGCTTGCAGGCCACACCGGTGACCTGGCGGGTGTGGTTCGACTGGATACCACCGATCGACACGAGGGTGTCGCAGCCCGTGTCGATCGCGTCGGCAACGAGGTACTCGAGTTTGCGGACCTTGTTGCCCCCGAACGCGATGCCCGAGTTGCAGTCCTCGCGCTTGGCCCAGATCTCGACCTGGCCGCCGAGTGCCTCCGACAGGCGCGGCAGGGGGTGGACGGGGGAGGGGCCGAACAGCAGCGGTTCGCGGCGGAAGTCGTCGAGGCTCGTCATGGTGGGTTCTCCGATTCGAAGTGGCGGGGGATCCCATAATCGTATACGATCACACTCGATGTCAACCGTCGACCGCGTGCAACACGAACTCATGGGCGAACTCCTGCGCGGCGAACTCGCGCCCGGTCTCCGCCTCGGACAAGACGAGGTCGCCGACCGCCTCGGCGTCAGCAAGATCCCCGTCCGCGAGGCCCTCCAACGGCTCGCCGCACTGGGCCTCTTGCGGTTCGAGACCAACCGGGGCGCGTTCGTCCCCCGGCTCACCGTCGCCGACGCCGTCGAGAACTACGCGCTCCGTCGGGCACTCGAACCGCAGCTCCTCGAACGTGCCGTCGACCGGCTGTCACTGGTCGACCTCGCCGAAGCCGAGCAGGCGCTGGTCGACGACGCCGGCACCGCCGACACCAACTGGCGGTTCCACCGCGCGCTGTACCGGGCCGCCGACTGGCGGCGAGGCCTGGCCATGGTCGAGATCCTCCACGCCGCGGTCGCCCCGTACGTCGTGCTCTACACCGACGCGCTCGGCGGCGCCGACGACTCCGACGACGAACACACTCGCCTGCTCGACGCATGCCGACGGCGGGATGCGCCTGCGGCGCTCGGCCTCCTGCACATCCATCTCGAGCGAGCGGAACGTACCCTGGTCGCGTCCCTGGAGGTCGGCTGATGTCGCACCAGTCGGTTGGGGTCAGACCCCAACCGACCTGGGGCAGGTTCGTGTCGAGCAAGACCAGTCGGTTGGGGTCTGACCCCAACCGACGGAGCGTGAGCAGGAGGGGAACGTGAACGACATCGAGACGTTGCAGGAGGTCGAGCGGCGGGTGCTGTGGCTCGCGACCCGGATCGTCGACGCCGCCAATCGGCGGGGTGAGAGCGACATCAAGGTCGGCGGCCACCAGGCGTCGTGCGCCTCGATGGTGTCGATCATGACCGCGCTCTGGTTCGGGCACATCGGCGGCGCCGACAAGGTCGCCGTCAAGCCGCACGCCTCGCCCGTCTACCACGCGATCAAGTACCTGACCGGCGAACTCGACCGCTCGTACCTCACCACCCTCCGCCAGCGCGGTGGGCTGCAGGCCTACCCGTCCCGCACGAAAGACCCCGACGTCTCCGACTTCTCGACCGGCTCCGTCGGACTCGGCGCCGTCGCCCCGCTGTTCTCCGCCCTCACCCGCCGCTACGTCGACGACCACTTCGGTGAACGCCCCGACGCCCGCTTCATCGCGCTCGTCGGCGACGCCGAACTCGACGAGGGGAACGTCTGGGAAGCCATCGCCGATCCGGCCACCCAAGGACTCGGCAACTTCACGATGGTGGTCGACCTCAACCGCCAGAGTCTCGACCGCGTCATCCCCGACATCGCCGCCACGCGCCTCAAGCACTTCTTCGCCGATGCCGGTTGGCACGTCGCCGAGGCCAAGTACGGCAAACGGCTCCAGGACGCGTTCGCCGGACCCGACGGCGAAGCGCTGCGCGACCACATCGACGCGATGTCGAACGAGGCATACCAGTCGCTGTTCGCGCTCGACGGCGACGCCCTGCGCACGAAGTTCCTGGCGAACGCCGATGGTGCCGTGCAACGCCTCGCCGAACGCCACGACGACGCTGCACTCAAGACACTCGTCACCGATCTCGGCGGCCACGACCTCTCCCTCCTGCTCGACACGTTCGCCGAGTGCGACCGTCACCCGAACCAGCCGTCGGTCGTGTTCGCCTACACGATCAAGGGGTACGGCCTGCCGATCGCCGGCGACCCGCTCAACCACGCTGCGCTGCTGTCGTCCGACCAGATCGACGCCGTGCGCTCCGACATGGGGCTCGACGAGTCGAACGAGTGGGATCGGTTCGCGCCCGACTCCGCCCCCGGCAGGCTCTGCGCCTCGGTCGGCAGCGACATCAACAACCCGGCACCCGTGCCGCGCGCCCGGCCCGCCGTGCCGGAGTCGGCGCGGCCGGCCGTGACGAACGGAACGGTCTCGACACAGGAGGCGTTCGGGCGCGTGCTCGCCTCGCTCGCCGACGTCGGGGGTCTCGGTGAACGCATCGTCACCACCGCACCCGACGTCTCGATCTCGACGAACCTCGGTGGCTGGATCAACAAGACCGGCGTGTACTCCCACGTCGAACGCGACGATCACGGCGGCGCCGACCGACTCCTCAAGTGGGCA
This sequence comes from Ilumatobacter fluminis, assembly GCF_004364865.1. NCBI lineage: Bacteria > Bacillati > Actinomycetota > Acidimicrobiia > Acidimicrobiales > Ilumatobacteraceae > Ilumatobacter > Ilumatobacter fluminis. The sequence continues at coordinate 4,418,290 of NZ_SOAU01000001.1, read as the reverse complement.
CCGGCACCCACCGGTCGCCACATCGAACTCGGCATCAGCGAGATGAACCTGTTCATGCTGCTCGGCCAGCTCGGGCTGAGCCACGACCACCACGACGAGCAGCTCTTCCCGATCGGCACCGTCTACGACCCGTTCGTGCTGCGCGGCCTCGATGCCTTCGTCTACGGCCTCTACAACGCGTCTCGCTTCATCGTGACCGGCACACCGTCCGGCGTGACGCTCGCACCGGAAGGTGGCGCACACCAGTCGACGATCACGGCGTCGGTGGGCGCCGAACTGCCCGGCCTGCACTACGCGGAGCCCGCCTACGCGACCGAGGTCGATTGGCTGCTGTGCGACGCGATCGACGCACTCGCCCGACCCGACGGCGAGAGTACCTATCTCCGGCTCTCGACCCGTCCGCTCGACCAGGCACCGTTCGCCGAAGCGCTCGAGCGCTACGGCGACGAGGTGCTGCGCAAGCTCGTCATCGCCGGCGGGTACCGGTTGCGCGACGTGGCCGCCGACGATCGTCCCGGCGTCACCATCGTGACCACCGGAGCGATGGCACCCGAGGCACTGGCCGCTGCCGACGAACTCGACTCGGAGGGGGTGGCCGCCACCGTCGTGCACCTGACGAGCCCCGACCGCGTCTACCGCAGCTGGCGCGCCGCCTACGCCGAGACCGTTCGATCGGCGCGGGTGGTGCGCGTACCGAGCCAGCTGCACCGACTGGTGCCGCCGGCCGAGCGGCGCCGACCCATCGTCAGCGTGCACGACGCGGCAAGTCACAGCCTGGCGTGGATCGGGTCGGCGCTCGGCGTGCCGCAGTACGCCTTGGGCGTCGACCGGTTCGGCGAGTCGGGCACCATCGCCGACCTCCACGACGCCACCGGCATCTCCGCCGGCAGCATCGTCAACGCCGCCCTCATCGCCATCGGCGACCACGACCTCGCCGAATGGTGACCGCGCCATCGGGTCAGGTGTCGGAGGTGACGGCGAGGAACGAGCCGTTACCGTCGATCACCTGACCCGGGGTGGGTGCGCGAATCCGAGCGCTCGAGCTGCTCGGTCAACCCGAGGACCCCGGAGTCAGGTGACCGCCGGTGACGCCTGACCCGCGTTGCCGCGTCGGGCGAATCCGGCGCGTCGGTCCGGGCCGGGCGTCTACGGTGGCGTGGCCATGGGGTTCGTAGGGCAACCGATCGTCGGTCGTGACCGGCCGTTCGAGGTCGATCCGGCGCGGTTCGACCACTTCCAGCTCGGGGAGGGGAAACCGGTCGCCGCCGACGAACTCGTGCGCGACCCGGCGTGGACGCTGTACACGATCGACCCCGATCACGACCGGGCGATGCTCGTCCGGCTCCCCGACGGACTCGACCTCACCGCCCAACCGTTCGCATTCGTCGCCCAATTCGACCACGCGACCGACGCCGTCGTCCTCCCCCTCGACGATCTCGCGCGCCTCGCCGACGACCTCCCGCGGCCCGCGACACTCGTTCACCTCTTCAGCACCGGGCGGTGCGGCTCCACGCTTGCGAGCCGGATCTTCGCCGAACTGGACGGGGTGTGGTCACTGTCCGAACCCGACGCGATCGCGCAGCTCGTCGTCCGGCGCGACGAGTACGGCACCCGACGGATGCAGGAGATGCTGCGCGTCGCCACCAGGTGGTCGTTCCGACCGGTCGACCCCCGTCCCGACACGACGTGTGTCCTCAAGTACCGGAGTGAAGCGCTGTTCGACGCGGCCGACTTCGTCACCGCAACGCCCGACAGCACGTCGCTCTTCCTCTACCGCGACGTCGAGGGTTGGGTCGACTCCGGCTACCGCTTCGGACAGAAGCAAGGTGCCGACGTCGGCGAGGGGTCGACGGCGATGCGTGACTTCCTCTGGCACATCCTGTCGGCCGGCGCGCCGCCCGGCGTCGTCGCCGACATCTGCGACCCCGTCGATCCGGCGACGCCGATGGAAACCGCACTCGCAGCATTGTGGGCGATGCGGATCGAGGCGTACCAGGCGGCCGCAGCGACCGGTGTCCCGTTCCATCCGTTCAGCTATCGCGACATCAACCACGATCGGGAAGCGACCGTCGCCCGCTTGCTGCAGGTGCTCGGACACGACAGCCCGAGCAATCGCGAGCGGGCACTGCGCGCCTACGACGTCGACAGCCAGCAGGGGACCGACGGCAACCGCGACGCAGCCGCCGAGCCACTCCCGGCCGACCGGCGACAGCGGGTGCACTCCCTCGTCGCCGACAACGCCCGGATGCGGGCGGCCGTCGACGCGATGCGGTGAGCCGACTCAGGGGCCGGGGCGGAGGGTGCCTCGGCCGTCGGGCCGCTGCGACTCGGCGCCCGGGCCGGCGGGTCGCTCCCGCACCTCGCCGGGCTGCTCGCCACGTCCGGACTCGTCCTCGAACGGACGGTCGGTGCCGTGAGAAGCGGCCTGCTCCGGGAACTTGCGGGCCGTCACGAACCACACGACGAACCCGACGACCGCCAGCACGGCGGCAACGACGACGATCCAGGCGATGACACTCATGAACGGTCAGTACCCGCCGCACCCGTCCTCGAACCGGACCGTGCGTGAACCGGCGGAACGAGGTGGCGGCACGCCGCCCAGTGCCCCGGGTCAGGTGACCGTCGGTAACGCCTCGCCCTGGGGGCGAGTCGTCACCTGTGGCACCTGACCCGGGGTGGTTGCGGTTGCTTCGACTCAGACGAGGGCGGGTTCGCGGTCCTCGGTGGGTTCGTCGTCGTCGCCGGTCTGGTCGGCAGCGGCGTCGGCCTCGAGCTGATGCATCAGGCGTTCGCCTTCGATGTCGACGTTCGGCACGATCCGGTCGAGCCAACCCGGCAGCCACCAGGCCGCCTTGTCGAGCAGGGTCATCGCCGCCGGGACGATGATCATGCGGACGATCGTGGCGTCGAGGAACACGGCGACCGCGAGGCCGACACCGAACATCTTGATGATCGGATCGTCGCCGAGCACGAACGCCCCGAAGACCGAGATCATGATGAGGGCGGCAGCCGTGATCACCCGGGCCGACGACGTCAGACCGGCGATCACGCTCTCCTTCGGGTCACCCGTCTTGCTGTACTCCTCACGGATGCGACTCATGATGAACACCTCGTAGTCCATCGACAGGCCGAAGAGGATGGCGAACAGCATGATCGGCATGAAGCTGATGATCGGCACCGTCGTGTCGAGCCCGATCAGCTCCTGCATCCAACCCCACTGGAACACCGCCACGACCACGCCGAAGCTCGACACGATCGACAGCAGGATCGCCAGCGACGCCTTGAGCGGCACGAGCAGCGAACGGAACGCCACGAGCAGCAACAGGAACGTCAGGCCGAGCACGACGAGCATGAACGTCGGCAGGGCGTCGCTCATCTTCTGCGACACGTCGATCATCGCGGCGGTCGACCCGGTCAGGGCGATCGACGTGTCGGTCGACTCGGCGATCTCCGGAAACACGTCCGAACGGAGACTGTCCACGAGGTCTTCGGTCGCGGCGTCGGCCGGGCCGGTGCTCGGGATCGCCGACAGCACGGCGGTGTCGCCGGCCTCGTTGAACGACGGCGGCGTCACGGCCACGACACCATCGGTCGCTGCGATCGCGTCCGAGTAGGTGGCCACGACGGCTTGCGGGTCGTCCGACCTGGCGGCGTCCACGACCACGGTGAGCGGGCCGTTGAAACCGGGGCCGAAGCCCTCGGCGAGCAGGTCGTACGCCTGATGCTCGGTCGTGTCCTCCGGTCGGGTGCCGGCGTCGGGCATACCGAGTCGCATGTCGAGCATCGGTGCGGCGAGCAACAGCATGAACGCCAGCGCACCGGTCAACCACAGGCCCGGCCGGGCCGTCACCTTGCGGGCCCAACGGGCGCCGAACGTGGCGTGATCGACCTCGCTGGTGCGGGTCTTGGTGAACGGCGCCTTCCAGCGGTCGATCTTCGTGCCGCAGAAGCCGAGCAGGGCGGGCAGTAGGGAGACCGCGACGAGCACGGCGATCATGACGACGGCGGCGGTGGCGAAGCCCATGACCGTCAGGAACGGGATGCCGACGACGGCGAGGCCCGAGATGGCGATGACGACGGTGCCGCCGGCGAACACGACGGCCGAACCGGCGGTCGCGTTGGCGCGAGCGGCAGCTTCCTCGACCGACAGGCCCTCGGTCAGGCCCTGGCGATGCCGCGTGACGATGAACAACGCGTAGTCGATGCCCACGGCGAGGCCGATCATCGTGGCGAGCGTCGGAGCGGTCGACGACAGATCCATGAACGCCGACATCAAGGTGATGCCGGTCAGGCCGATGCCGAGGCCGAGCAGTGCCGTGACGAGCGGCAAGCCCATGGCGAGCACCGAACCGAACGCGAACAACAGGACGACCACGGCCACGCCGAGACCGATGATCTCCGACGTGGGTGGGTGCTGCTCGGGGTTCCCCGACACGACCTCGCCGCCGAACTCCACCTGGAGCCCCTGCGACTCACCGATCGCGCCGGTCTCGATCAGATGCTCGACCCCTTCGATGCCCACCTCGGGTGTCTCGAGGTCGTAGCGCACGGTGGCGTAACCGATCGTGCCGTCCTGCGACACGGCGCCCGACGTGAACGGATCGCTGACGAAGATGACCCCGTCGAGCTCCGCCGCCTCGGCGAGGGTGTCGGCGACGGCGTCCTGCGAGTCGATCAGCTGCGAACCGTCTTCCGTGGCGAACACGATCTGGCCCGACGTGCCCGACTGTGAGGGGAAGCGCTCGTCGAGCAGGTCGAACGCCTGCTGCGACTCGGTGCCCGGAATCGTGAACTCGTCGGACGTCTCGCCGCCCGCGGCGACCGAGCCGACGGCGATCGCCACGAAGGCGAGCAGCCAGCCGATCAGCACGAGGCGTCGATTCCGGACCGAGAACTTCCCGAGCCGGTAGAGGAAGGTGGACATGCGCAACTCCAGTTCGCGTTGGGGGGTTTGGGTGGCGTCGGCCATCTGAATCCCCGAACCTTGGAAAACCCTGAGAGAACCCATGAACGGTTCTGGAAATCGCCGTGGGCTCGCCGGAGTGCGACGCCGAGGTCAGACGACGTCAGCCGACGTCGGGGACGACCACGCGCGTGCGCGCAAGGCAGGCCTGCATCTCCGCCCGCAACCCCGCCGGGAGATCGGGCCGGGCGAGTTCGACCGTCGCCGCTCGAACGGTCCGTGCCGCGTACTCGTTGCAGATCGCGATCGAACGTGCGTCGACGTAGAAGTCGCCGCCGCCCATGTCGACGAACTCGACGACGGCGAGGAGACCGTCACCGGTCCGTGGATCGACGTACCGACCAGCGGCCGTCGGACCGCCCATCTCCGACACGAAGTTGCCGAGACTCCACCACACCGGCGTCCGGCCGACGAACCCGAACGGCTGCACGACATGCGGACCGTGCACGAACACTGCGTCGACCTCGACGGCCTGCACGACTGTCGCTACCAGGGAATGGTCGGCGGCGATCGGTGCGGGCAGCATCTCGTGCGTCACGTGCAGGCTGAGCAGGACGATCTCGGCGCCGTCGGCCCGAGCCCGTGCCACCTGCCCGGCGATCACCGACGGATCGCGTGACAGGTTCAGCCGCCACCGCTCCGCAGGCGACACCGTGTTCGACCCGGTCGTGAACGAGACGTGGGCCATGCGGATGCCGTCGACCGTGAAGTGGACCGGCCCGGCCTCGGCGACCGATCGGGCCGTGCCCGCGCTGCCGACCCCGCTGGCAGCGAGCGCCTCGAACGTCGACGCGACGCCACCGGCTCCGACGTCGTACGCGTGGTTCGACGCCGTCGAGCACCGGTCGAACCCGACCGACCGCGCCGCGGCGGCGATCTCGTAGGGAGCGACGAGCAGGTTGCCGCCGTACGGAGACCGCCCGTGGTTGCCGTAGCTGCCGCCGGCGGCTCCGATCGGCAGTTCCATGTGGCAGATCGCGACGTCGGCCGACTCGATCAGTGGGCGGACCGGCGCGAACAGCGGGTCGAAATCGAACCGAGCGCCGGTCGCTGCGCCGTGGGCGGCAGCCACGGTTCGGACTCGCGACTCGGTGAGGATGTCGCCGCCGGCGATCACCGACACCCGGCGTGCCGGACCCGCGGCCCGTTCGGCGACCCGGGAGCCCGAGGCGACCGGACCGGGCCCCGTCGTTGCCGACGCGACGGCAGACGCGATCGCCCCGACCGTCAACGCACACGCGACGGCCGCGCCCGCGCCCCGCTTCCCCATGACGCCACGGTAGTGCCGGCCGCGAACGCCGTCGTGACCGCCGCACCTGTCACGACGGGGTCGGCGTGGTTGGATGTTCGGGTGCCCGAGGAGCCGACGACCACCAGCACCCGCATCCTCGTCGTCGACGACGAGGAGTACATCCGCGATTTGCTCGCGACCTCGCTGCGGTTCCAGCAGTTCGAGGTCGCCACGGCCGCTTCGGGCTTCGAGGCGTTGCGCTCTGTCGGCGATTTCGGCCCGGCCCTGATCCTGCTCGACGTCACGATGCCCGACCTCGACGGCTTCGAGGTCTGCCGCCGGCTCCGAGCCGACCACGACGAAACGCCCGTGATCTTCCTCACTGCCCGCGACGGCAAGGACGACCTCCTCAGCGGGTTCACGACCGGCGCCGACGACTACATCACCAAGCCGTTCGGGTTGGAGGAGGTCGTCGCCCGCATCCGCGCCGTGCTCAAGCGCACGTCCGCCGGCGGCGCGACGACGACACAGCACCGGTACGCCGACCTCGTCATGGACGACGACCGCCATCAGGTCAGCCGCCACGGTGAGCCGCTCGACTTGTCGCCGACCGAGTTCAAGCTGCTCCGCTACCTGCTGCTGAACGCCGATCGCGTCGTGTCGAAACAGCAGATCCTCGAACACGTCTGGCAGTACGACTTCGGTGGCGACGCGAGCTCGGTCGAGACGTACATCTCCTACCTCCGCAAGAAGGTCGACGCCGTCGAACCGAAGCTCATCCAGACCGTGCGGGGTGTCGGCTACACGCTACGAGACGAGTCGTGACCCGACGTCGCGCCATCGCGCTCATCTTCGGGGTCCTGTTCGTCGTGTTCGTGATTGCCGCCGCAGCGACCCTGTTCGTCGTGCGCGATCGCCTCATCGCCGCCGTCGACGACGACCTGAAGAACTCCGTCGAGACCACGGCGACGTTCCTCGAGACCACCGGCATCACGCCCGAGGAGGCAGCCGACCTCGACATCGAGTTCAGCGAACGGGCGATCGTGGTCCTCGACGGTCGAACCCCGACGTTCGTGGTGACCGCAGGCACCTCGACCGACCCGCTGCCACTGCCCGACGTGTCGGCCAGCGCGATCGTCGCCCGAGTCGGCGAGCCGTTCCACGCCGACGCGGTGGAGGGCGACCTCCAATACCGGGTGATCTCGACCGAGCTGCCCGACGGCTCGTACCTGGCCGTTGCACAACCGCTCGACGCGATGCAGTCCGCACTGCGCGCACTGGCACAGGCCCTGTTCTTCGCGCTGCTGCTGGTGTTCGCGACGCTCGGCGTCATCTTCTGGTTGCTGCTGCGGGCCAGCATGCGGCCGTACAACGCAATGGTCGAGACGGCCGGTGCGATCGCCGACGGCCATCTCGAGCGACGGGTCCCCACCGAGGTCGGCGACCCGCTCCTCGACGAGCTCGCCGAATCGCTGAACTCGATGCTCGACCGGATCGAGACGTCGTTCGAGGAGAAGGAGTTGGCCGAAGAGCGGCTGCGCCAGTTCGTCGCCGACGCCTCGCACGAGCTGCGCACCCCGCTCACCTCGATCAGCGGCTACTCCGAGCTGTACCTCAGCGGCGCCGCCACCGAAGCCGACGAGGTGCAGACCCAGATGACCCGCATCAACGGGGAGGCGGCGCGGCTCGGCCGCATGGTCGACGACCTGCTGGCGCTCGCCCGGCTCGACGAGCGACGCACGGCGTCGCGTGGCCCGGTCGACCTCGCCGTCATCGTCGCCGAGGCTGCTGCCGACCACCGGGCCGCTCACCCCGACGCCGCACTCGTCGACCGGGTCGGCGACACCGGTGTCGCGGTGGTCGACGGTGACCGTGACGCGCTGCGCCAGATCGTCATCAACGTGCTCGCCAACACGGTGCACCACACACCCGCCGGGACACCGGTCGAGGTGAGCGTGGGTGCCGACGACGGGTCGGCGTGGGTGCGGGTGAGCGACGAGGGCCCCGGCATGGACGCCGAGACGGCGGCCCACGTGTTCGACCGCTTCTACCGCGCCGACAAGGGCCGCGCTCGAGCCCGCGGCAACAGCGGCCTCGGCCTGTCGATCGTGTCGGCGATCGTCGCCGACCACGGAGGCACCATCGACGTCGAGTCCGCGCCCGGCCAAGGCACCACCTTCACCATCCGCTTCACCCGCCTGCGCTAGATCCGTCAGACGGTGGCGGGGCGGACGGGGAGCGAGCGAAGGACGACGCGGGTCTCGGTGTCGGCGATGCCGCCGACTCGTTTCATCGACATCAGGAGTGCGTCGAGTTCGGCGGTCGACCGGCAGCGGAGGCGGAGCAGGTAGTCGTGCGGGCCGGTGAGGTGCACGGCCTCGACGACCGCCGGCTGATCACAGATCCACGCCTCCAGGTCGTCGCGGTCGGTGCCCGACGCCGCACGCACGCCCACTACGGCGTCGATCGGTCGGGCGAGCACGCTCGGCGCGAGCACGGCGCGGTAGCCCTCGATCGCCCCCGACGCCTCCAAGCGCCGCAGGCGGTCCGACGTCGCGCTCGACGACAAAGCGACGTCGGCGGCGAGCCGAGTCACCGAAATCCGACCGTCGTCGGCGAGCGTCCTGAGGATCTGCCGGTCGATCGCATCGAGCGCTGGGATTTCTTCGGTCGACATACGTGAGATGGTGTCAGAACCGGATCCCGGCCGTCCATCCTCCTGTCAGGATGGTCGCTCATGAGCATCACCCCCGACGCCCGCCGGTTGCACGAGCGCCTGCTCGACCGCACCCTCCCGAAGCCGGAATGGACCCACGAGGCCCACCTGATTGCGTGCTGGGTCGACCTCGACGAGCACGACGGCGACGTCGACTCCACGGTCGATTCGTTGCGCGACGCGATCCGGTCGTACAACGAGGTGACGGGCGTCGCGAACACGCCGACGTCGGGGTACCACGAGACCCTGACCCGCTACTACGTCGAAGCGGTCGCCGCCGTCGGTGCGACGTCGGTGGAAGAGTTGCTCGCCGACCAGCGCTGTAGCCGGGGCGCCCCACTCCGGCTGTGGTCGAAGGAGCGCCTGTTCTCCCCCGAAGCCCGAGCCACCGCCGTCCCACCCGACCACCACGACGACCCGGGTCAGGTGTCGGACGCGGGTCGGGTGTCGGAGGGAACGGCGACGGAGTCGACGTTTCCGGAGATCACCCGACTCCGGTGACGTGGGTGCGATCGGGTCGGGTGATCTCCCGAAACGCCTCGGCTGCGCCTCGGTGTTCCGTACGACACCCGACCCGGTTGGTGTGCGCCTCGGTGTTCCGTACGACACCCGACCCGGTTGGTGTGGGCCTCGGTGTTCCGTACGACACCCGACCTGGTGGGTCAGGGGTCGAGGCGCCAGGGGCCGACCTTGAGGGTGGCGTAGCTGAGGGCGCCGGCCCCGATGGGGAAGACGTACTGGGCGAAGCGATACGCCGCGATCCCGAACGTCGCCGCTTCGAGCGTGAACCCGAGCTGCACGAGCGACGCGATGTACACGCCCTCGACCACCCCGATGCCGCCGGGCGTGATCGGTACCGCCGCGGCGATGTTGGCAGCGCCGAACAACAGGATCAGCACCAGCGGGTGCAGCGAGATGTCGAACGCGCTGAGGAACACCCAGAGCGCCGCCATGTCGAACGTCCACTGTCCGATCGACCAGCCGCCGATCCGAGCCAGCCGACGACGATCGGCGATCAGGTCGCCGATCCGGCCACGTGCGTTGTCGACGACCCGCATCGGCGCCGTCAGGTCGAGCCCGACCTTCGCCGCCAGACGACGGATCGGTCCGGCCACGCGCTCGCCGCCCAGGCCGACGACCGCGATCGCGAGCAACAGCAGTGCGAGCACGATGCCGCCGAGCGCGGCGATCGTGATGAGGTGGCGGTCGGCGCCTCGGGTCGGGATGACGATGATCAGCGCCGCCCAGAACACGACGTTCAGCACGATCGCCGAACCGATCCCGGCGGTGGCGAGCGCCACGCCGGCGCCGGTGTTCGAGGCACCGGCCCGCGTGAGCAACCGGAACCCGAGCGCCGACGCGGTCGCATTCCCGCCCGGCACCACGTTCGCCAACGCCCGGGTGCTCAGCTGGATCCGGAACACGGTGCCGTGCCGGACGTCGTCGCCGGCGCCCAGCCCGGTCCTCGTCAGACCCGAGTAGCAGGCGATCGAGGCGAGCACGAGCACGAACCCGAACACCAGCCGCTCCCAGCTGATCGACTGCAGCTCGACCGACGCTTCGCGGAAACGGGGCAGCTGCGGCACGACGATCGCGGCGATCACCGCCGGCCACACCACGACCCGCAGCGCCAGCCGCAGCCAGCGCCGCCGCCCCGACGCCGGTTCGGCCGGCTCGTCGAGCGCGGCCACCTCCCGGTCGTCGGTCGTGGTGTCGAGGGTGGTCATGGGCTTGCGAGTATCGGTGCGGCGGCGATCGGTTTCACACCCGCTGCCCGCAGGTCATCGGTCACCGAGTCGGGGATGCGGACGGTCCCACTGGTCAACTCGGATCGCGTCACGGCTATTTCCCCGGCCGGTGAGCCGAGGGTGCGGAGGTGGAGGATCCAGTCGCCGCCGCGGTCGATCACCCCGGATTCGAGTGTGCCGTCGGGGCCGACCACGCCGACGAAGCTGAGGGTGTCGTCGGTCGGTGTCGACGCCTTGACGTAGAGGCGGTAGTCGGTCGGGTTGTGCACCGTCACGGTGACGGTGGGCGGCCCGGTGGGCAGGGCGACCCCGAACCCGATCGCGATGCAGACCGCGATCACGAGGGCACCCCACCGTTCGTAGAAGTCGGATGGTTCGGCGCGTCGTTCGACGCGCTCGGAGATGGAGGATGTCACCGGTGGACCTCCCGTGGTTCCGGTGTTCCGGCACGGAGCCGGGCGCGTGCGGCATCGCACGCACGGGATGAGACGTCGACCGCTCGGGCGCGGCCGGAGGCGGCGTCAGGGCGCCGGGGAGTCAGCCGTCTCGGGCGGGAGGGCCGCGGGCGTCGGCGGCTCGGTCGACGCCGTGTCGTGCCGGTGTGACGGTGCGATCGACGATCCGGGTCCACCACGAGGCGGTGGCGGCGACGCCGGCCGTCTCGGGCGTGACGAACGCCGTCATGCGGGTCCGGACGTCGTGGCGGTTGCCCGAGTCGGAACCGGATCGGAGCACCGCCGGGTCGACGGTCGACTCGAGCTGTGAGTTGCCGACGACGGTGCCGTCGTGGGCGGTCAGTGCCGCATCGGGCGAGCGCGGTCCGGTGTGGGCGGAGGCATCGGAGGCAGGCAGTGCCATCAACGCCACGGCCACGACGGCCAACAGAGCCCGAAGCGCTCGTCCCACCACACCCCACCCTAACGGCCGACGACGAACCGGGTCAGGTGCCGGAAACGATGACGGAGACGAACCGGGTCCGATGTCGGAGGGAACGGCGACGGAGACGAACCGGGTCCGATGTCGGAGGGAACGGCGACGAAGAGGAATCGGGTCGGGTGTCGGAGGGAACGGCGACGGAGTCGACGTTTCCGGAGATCACCCGACTCCGGTGACCAGGGTGCGCGTCCGGGTCGGGTGATCTCCCGAAACGCCTCGGCTGCGCCTCGGCGTTCCGTACGACACCCGACCCGGGGTCAGCCTCGGTCGCTGAGGTCGTACTCGTTGGCGAAGTAGGGGTGGCCGGGGTCGTAGGTGGTGAGCGGTGAGGGGGCGTCGACCACGCCCGCCGATCGACGGCCCGGACCGTCGACGCCCAACCGGTCGTCGCCGAGGTCGGCCCGGATCGACTCGGCGATCGCCGACAACGCCGCGACCACATCGGGTTGCTCGCCGGAGACATCGTTCGTCTCACCGACGTCGTCGACCAGGTCGTACAGCTCCTCCACCGACTCGTCGCCCCGAGCCACGTGCAGCTTCCATCGGCCCTGCCGCACGGCCGCCAGTGCGTTCCCGCGGTAGTACGCGAACACCCGATCGGAGTCGCCGTCGGCGCCGTCGAGCAGCGGGGTGATGTCGTGCCCGTCGATCGGGCGGTCGGGCAACGCGCCGCCAGCCAGCGAGGCGAACGTCGGCAGCAGGTCGATCGCCGACGTCACGGCCGAGCACACGCTGCCCGCCGGCACGCGCCCCGGCCACCGGACGATGAACGGCACCCGCAACCCACCGTCCCACGTCTCGCCCTTCACGCCGCGCAGCGGTTCGTTGCTCCCGCCCTCGTCGCGAGCGCGCGACCCGTTGTCGCTCGTGAAGATCACGATCGTGTCCTCGTCGAGACCCAACCGGCGGAGCTCGGTCAGGATCACGTCGGTCGTCCAATCGATGCTCGCCACCGCAGCGCCGTACGCGCCGTTGTGCGACGCATCGGCGAACCGCTGCTGCACGTAGATCGGCAGGTGCACGTAGATGTGCGCCAGGTACAGGAAGAAGGGCCGGTCCTGGTTCGCCCGGATGAACCGCACCGACTCGGCGGCGAAGCGGGCGGTGAGCGACGCCTGATCGGGCTGCTGCTCGAACACCTCGTCGTCGAGCAGGAGCGGCAGCGGCGGATACTCGTCGGCGATGGCGATCCCCATCTCGGCGAGCTTGGCCGGCCAGTTCGGCATGCCGTCGGGCATGTGCTGGCGGCCCATGTCGTTCGAGTACGGGATGCCGAAGGAGTGGTCGAAGCCGTGCCGCGTCGGCAGGAACTCGGGCTGATCGCCGCAGTGCCACTTGCCGACGTGCTGCGTCGCGTACCCGGCGTCGCGCAGCATCGACGCCAACGTCGTCTCACCGGTGTCGAGCCCGAGCCGCTGGCCGGGGAACAGCACCGGCAGCCCGTCGAACGAGCCGAACCCGATGCGCGGTGGGTAGCAGCCGGTGAGCATCGCTCCTCGTGACGGCGAGCAGACCGGCGACGCCATGTAGAAGTCGGTGAACCGCATCCCCTCGGCGGCGAGCCGGTCGAGCGTCGGGGTGTCGTTGCGCTGCGAGCCGTAGCACCCGAGGTCGCCGTACCCCAGGTCGTCGCAGTTGATCAGCACGATGTTCGGTTGCCGCACCCGAGCGATCATCCCACGAACCCCGCCACCGACCGCCTACCGGATGTTGATGTCGGTCTGAGGTACCGGTGACGGAACTGAGCGCGACATGAACGGGGGTCTGGGGAGGGCAGGGGCGTCAGCGGATGGCGAGGTCGGCAGCGGTGCGGTGGAAACGGGTGCCGAGGGCGAGGTGGGTCTCCGAGCGGCGGGCGCCCGGGAGCGAGAGCACGTCCTGCAGCACCTCGTCGAGATGTTCGTTCGACCGGGCGACGATCCGGCACAGCAGATCACCCGGTCCCGTCACCGCGTGCACCTCGAGCACCTCGGAGATCGCGGCGAGATGGTCGACCACCGACGGGCCGTGGCCCTGGGCGATCTCGAGCGTGACGAAGGCGAGCACGCCGAAGCCGATCGCTCGCGCGTCGACGTCGGGTCCGTAGCCGGTGATCACGCCGGCCTCTTCCATGCGCGCCAGGCGGGCGGTCGCCGTACCGCGGGCGACCGACGCCAGTCTCGCCACCTCGGCGATCGGCGTGCGCGGCTGCTCGCGCAGGATGCGGAGCAGCGCTCGGTCGATGTCGTCGAGTTCGATCATTCTGTCCACTCCGTCCATGTCGACTCGCTGTCGACTGTACGACCTGCACAGAGATTCGTCGAACTATTGCGCCGATCAATCGCCCGATCCGAGACTGGGAGTTCGAACCGATCACCGAACCGATCCACCCAGGGGGACATCGTGACCGACACCGCACCTGCAGCCACCACACCCGCCGCACGCCTGACCGGCTGGGACTCGATCGAGTTCTGGGTCGGCAACGCCCGGGCCATGGCGGGTTTCCTGTCGGGCTCGTTCGGCTTCACCGTCACCGCGTACGCCGGACCGGAGACGGGCGTCGCCGACCGTGCGTCGTACCTGCTCGAGCAGGGCAACATCCGCCTCGTCGTCACGTCGGGCCTCACCCCCGAGTCACCGATCTGGAACCACGTCCGCCAGCACGGCGACGGCGCCCACGATCTCGCCTTCGTCGTCGACGACGCCACCGCCACCTACGAAGCGGCGATCGCCCGTGGCGCCCGCCCCGTCGACGAGCCGTATGAACTGCGCGACGACTTCGGCGTGCTGCGCCTGTCGTCGGTCGCCACCTACGGCGAGACGAAGCACACCTTCGTCGACCGCCGCGACTACGCCGGCTACTACTGCCCCGGGTTCGAACGCGACGGCGTGCCGCCGATGCCCGCCGGTCCCGAGGTCGGCCTCGTCGACATCGACCACGTCGTCGGCAACGTCGAAGAACACCACCTCGACGAGTGGGTGTCGTTCTACGAAGAGGTCATGGGCTTCACCCAGCTCCGCCACTTCGACGAGTCGCAGATCGCCACCGAGTTCTCGGCGCTCCGCTCGACCGTCGTGTGGAACGGGAACAACATCGTGATGCCCCTCAACGAACCGGCCGAGGGGCGCCGCAAGAGCCAGATCCAGGAGTACATCGACACGTACCGCGGCCCGGGCGTGCAGCACCTCGCCTTCCGCACCGGCGACATCGTCCAGTCGATCGGATCGCTGCGAGCACGAGGGGTGCGCTTCCTCGAAGCCAACGACGCCTACTACGACGACGTCACGGAACGGCTCGGCTTCCTCGATCTGCCGTGGGACGAGATCCGCCGGCTCGGCATCCTCGTCGATCACGAACCCGACGGCCATCTGCTCCAGCTCTTCTCCGAGCCGGTGAGCGACCGACCGACGGTCTTCGTCGAGATCATCCAGCGCGGCGGAGCTCGCGGCTTCGGCGAAGGCAACTTCAAAGCGCTCTTCGAATCGATCGAGCGCGAGCAGGAGCGGCGCGGCAACCTCTGATGGAGGCGGTCCCCGTTCCCGACGGTTCGCCGTTCCCCGTCACCAACCTGCCGTTCGGTGTCGGGCACCCTGGCGACAACCGTCGGCGCGCCTGGGTGGCGATCGGCGATCATGCGATCGACCTCGACGGGATGCACCACGCCGGTGTCTTCGACGGACTCGACCTCGAACCGGGTGTGTTCGCCGACCCGAACCTGAACCGGTACCTCGCCGCAGGCCCCGACACGTGGCGAGCGGTACGCGCCCGAGTGCGCGAGGCGATCGACGGCCGGCTCCCCACCGACCGCGAGCACGTGGTGGCCCGATCCGAGCTGACGATGGGCGTCCCGGTCGCGCCGACCGACTACGTCGACTTCTACTCGTCGATCCATCACGCCACGAACCTCGGCCGCATGTTCCGACCCGACGGCGACGCGCTCATGCCCCACTGGCGGCGCGTCCCGATCGGCTACCACGGCCGCACCGGAACGCTCGTCGCCGACGGCACCCCGATCCGGCGACCGGTCGGCTATCGGCTGATCGACGGCGAACCCGTGGTGGGGCCGAGCACACGACTCGACATCGAACTCGAGGTCGGCACCGTCGTCGGCGTCGGCAACGAGATCGGCGCGCCGATCCCCATCGGCGCTGCCGCCGACCACCTGTACGGCATCTGCCTCGTCAACGACTGGTCGGCGCGCGACATCCAGGCGTACGAGTACCAACCGCTCGGACCGTTCCTCGGAAAGAGCTTCGCGACCTCGGTGTCTCCCTGGCTCGTCTCGTTCGAAGCGCTCGAACCGTTCCGGGTCGTGCCGCCCGAGCAGGAGCCGCCGCCCGCCGAGTATCTCTCGACCGACGCGCCGTGGGGCCTCGATCTGCACCTCGAGGTGTGGCTCGACTCGGCCGCGATGCGCGCTGCCGGCCAATCGCCGGTCCGTTTCAGCTCGACCGGCTTCGCCGACATGTACTGGACGCCGGCGCAGCAGCTCGCCCATCTGACGGTGAACGGCGCGTCGACCGAGCCGGGCGACCTGTTCGCGTCGGGAACCGTGTCGGGCCCGACCCCCGGCACCGAAGGCAGCTTCATCGAACTGTCCGCCAACGGTGACCGGCCGATCGCCCTCCCCGACGGCACCGAGCGCACCTTCCTGCTCGACGGGGATCGGGTCGAACTGCGTGGCTGGGCCGGCGCCGACCCGGCCACACGCATCGGGCTCGGCACCGTCGCCGGCACCATCATCGAACCCCACCCCGCACCCCACCAACCCCACGGAGGCCAGTGACCATGCCGTACTACCACCGCGTCGGTGACGTTCCCCGTAAGCGGCACACGGTGTTCCGCGACGGTGACGGGCATCGCTTCCACGAGGAGCTGATGGGGCAGGAGGGCTTCTCGTCACGCTCGTCGCTGCTGTACCACCGGCACTCGCCCTCGGCACTGTCGGCGATCGAGGCGGTCGAGTCGGTCGACGCGGCCGATGGGTCCGGCGGCTCGGCCGCCGTGGCGACGCCCGACCACCCGTTGACGCCGCGCCATCTGCGGACCGGCGAACTGGCTGCGGGTGCCGATCCGGTACTCGATCGTCACCTGCTGCTCGCGAACGACGACGTCCGGCTGTCGTGGTCGTCGACGTCCGGCGGGACGAGCACGCTGTACCGCAACGCGACGGGCGACGAACTCGTCTACGTCCAACAGGGCGACGCAGTGCTCGAGTCGGTGTTCGGCCGGCTCGAGGTCGCCGCGGGCGACTACGTGGTCGTCCCGGCATCGACCACCCATCGCTGGACGAGCGGCGAGCGGCTCGAGTTGCTCGTCATCGAGAGCAGCGGCCACGTCGCCCCACCGCACAAGTACCTGTCGTCGGCCGGACAGTTCCTCGAACACGCGCCCTTCTGCGAGCGCGACCTGCGGGCACCCGATGCACCGCTGCTCGAAGACGGCGACGACGTGCCCGTCGTCGTGCGCACTCGCTCGGGCCTCAGCCGGCACGTCCACCGCCAACATCCCTTCGACGTCGTCGGGTGGGACGGCCAGCTCTTCCCGTGGGCGCTCGCCATCTCCGACTTCGAACCGATCGTGGGCAGCCTGCACCAGCCACCGCCGGTCCACCAGACGTTCGAGGGGCCCGGGTTCGTGGTGTGTTCGTTCGTGCCACGCCTCTACGACTTCCACCCCGATGCTGTGAAGGTGCCGTACCACCACGCCAACACCGACTCCGACGAGGTGCTGTTCTACAGCGACGGCAACTTCATGAGCCGGGCCGGATCGGGCATCGGTATCGGGTCGATCTCGTACCACCCGGCCGGTTTCGTGCACGGCCCGCAACCCGGCAGCTTCGAGGCGAGCGTCGACCAGGACCGCACGGGCGAGACCGCCGTCATGCTCGACACCTTCCGCCCCCTCCGCCTCACCGACGCCGCCCGCCACGTCGCCGACGAGACCTACTGGACCTCCTGGAACCGCTGACCCTCACGTCCCAGAACCCACCAAGGCGTGAACAACTTGCGCACCAGGTGCGCAAATTGTTCACGCAGTCGCCCGGATGGGTTGGGTCGACCTAGGTTGTGCGTCACCGTGACCACCGACCGCCCGCTCGAGAGGCTCGCGCTGCCCCTCGTCGAACGCCAACGTGAAGGCGTCGTCGTCCAAGCCGCCGACGGATCGATCATCGACTTCAACGCGTCCGCGCTCCGACGACTGAAGATGACCGCCGACGAACTCACCGGCGTGACGTCGCTCGATCCGAGGTGGGAGGCCGTCGACGCTCGACGTCGTCCCCTCGCCGGCGAGGACCATCCCGCCATGCGAGCGCTGGCGTCGGGACGCGACGTGGTCGGCGCGACGATGGGTGTTCGAGTCGACGACGGCTCGTACACGTGGCTGTCGATCGACAGCCGCCTCTTCGCCGACGGTGACGACACCGTCGTCGTGACCCAGTTCCTCGACGTGACGACGGAGTTCGAACAACGCGAACGCATGACCGCGGCACTCGACCGGCTTCAACACCACGCTCTGCCGACGACGGCGCTGCATGTCGACTGGGTCGATGCCGCCACCCGCTACGCGTCCGTGACCCCGCCGCTCGACATCGGCGGTGACTTCGTCGACGTCTTCGCAGTGTCCGACGATCGTTGCGGCTTCTTCATCGGCGACGTCTGCGGCCACGACCTCGACGCCGTGGCGACGATGGTCATCGCCCGGCACACGCTGCGAGTCGCCGGCTTGCACCTCCAACGACCGGCACGCGTGCTGGCCTGGTTGCACGACGCCCTCACGACCACGCCGGGAACGGCGTACTGCTCGGCGGTGTTCGGCCACGTCTCACGACGGGAGGCCGCTGACGGGCTCGACGTGCAGTTCGTCAACGCCGGCCACCCGGCACCGGTCGTGGTGCGCGCCGACGGATCCGTCGACCGACCCGTCGGTCACGGTCGCCTGCTCGGCATGATCCCCGAGTTCGTGACGCCGCCGATCGTCGAGGTGCCGCTCTCACCCGGCGACCACCTGGTGTTGTTCACCGACGGACTCATCGAGTCGCGCCGACCGCGTATGTCCGACGACGACTTGGTCGAACGACTCGTCGGGTCGACGTCGCTCGACCGCACCATGGGCGCCATCGACGAACTCATGCATGAAGCTGCCGCCCAGAGCCTGTCGGCCCAGGACGACATCGCCGTCCTGGCGGTCGGCGCGCCTCGTCACCCGCCAGTGTGAACACCCGGCTCCGGTGATTACCGCTCCGGCGAGCGGGTACGTGAACGACATGACGATGACGGACCCACGAGACGGCGCTGTGCCCGACGCCCAGCAGATCGAACATCCGGGATCGACGACCGAACTCGATCCCACTCCCGACCACGGCGAGGAGATCTACCGAGGGAGCGATCGGCTGAACGGCCGCCGCGCGCTCGTCACCGGCGGTGACTCCGGGATCGGTCGGGCCGTCGCATTGGCGTTCGCTCGTGAGGGTGCCGACGTCGCGTTCACGTACCTGCCCGAGGAGCGCGCCGACGCCGATGCGACCTCCGGTCTGGTCCGGGACGCCGGCCGTTCCGCAGTCGCGATCGAGGCCGATCTGCGCTCTCGCGACGCCTGTCACGCTGCGGTCGAGCGCACGGTCGCCGAGTTGGGCGGCGTCGACATCGTCGTCTGCAACGCCGCGTACCAGATGGCGCTGGAGTCGATCGTCGACCTCACCGAGGAGCAGCTCCGGCGCACCTTCGAGACCAACGTGTTCCACACGGTCTGGACGATGCAGGCAGCCCTCGACCATCTGCAGCCGGGCGCGTCGATCATCGTGACCAGCTCGATCCAGGCGACGTCGCCCAGCCCCGAGCTGCTCGACTATGCGGCGACGAAGGGGGCGCTCACCAACATCGTGAAGTCGGCGTCGACCGAACTCGCCGAACGAGGCATCCGCGTGAACGCCGTGGCTCCGGGACCGGTGTGGACGCCGCTGATCCCGGCGACCATGCCGTCGGCGAAGGTGGACGGGTTCGGCGAGGACACGCCGCTCGGCCGTCCTGCGCAGCCGGCCGAACTGGCGCCCGCCTACGTCTTCCTCGACTCCGACGAGTCCACCTACATCACCGGTGAGTCGATCGCCGTCACCGGCGGACGGATCACGCCGGGCTGATTCGTCGGCGGGCCCATCGTGGCCCGTGCGAGAACTCACGGCGAGCTCTGAGGTTCGTCACGGTCCGTTCGGAGAAGGCGTCCGTAGCATCGGCGTCCATGACACCTCGGACCCTCTCCCGACGCAGCGTCGTGACCGGCCTGCTGGCCGCTCCTGCGGTTGCCTTCCTCGCCTCGTGCGGTGGCGACGGGGCCGCCTCGTCCACCGGCACGAACACCGTCGGCGGTACCAGCGGCACCGCTGCCCCCTCGTCGACCAGCGTCACGACGGACGCCGACGCCGACAGCGCGACCGGCACGACGGCCGGCGTCGACGGGACGACATCGACGGCAACCGCCGGGGCGTGGGCGTCGGGTGGGACCGACTTGATCACCGTCGACTACCCGGACGACTCGATCTTCGCCACCGCCGCCACGTGCGCCGTCGCACTCACGGCGGCCACGACGGAAGGGCCCTGCTACTTCCAGTCCGACACGGGTGAGGACATCTCGCTCGGCAAGACCGGACTCCCGATGCAGCTGTGCGCCCGACTCGTCGACGAGCAGTGCAACCCGCTCGAGGGCTACACGATCGAGGCGTGGCACTGCGACGTCCGAGGGATCTACTCGGGTGACACCAGCAGCAGCGACGATGCCGACCGTTTCGCCGGCGACTTCTGCACCGCGGGCGACGCCGAAGCCGAACAGAGCACCTACTTCCGCGGACAACTCACCACCGATGCCAGCGGTCGCGTCAACTTCGCCACCGTGTTCCCCGGCTGGTACTCCGGCCGGACGATCCACATCCACTTCGCAGTGACCGATCCCGACGGCACGTCCCGCGTCATCTCGCAGTGGGGCTTCCCGGAGGCGTTCACCACCGAGATCTGCACGACCCACGAGCAGTACGCCGACCGCGGCGTGCAGGACACGCCGATCGCGAACGACAACGTCTTCCCGTCGGAGGGTTATGAGGACTACCTGCTGACCCTCGAGCAGAACAGCGACGGCACACTCCTCGGCTACGGCGTGATCCAGATCGCCTGACCTCGAACCCGCTGCCGGTCGCCGTGCCGTTTGGGCCGACGCGTCCGGTGGCACCATGAGGTCATCGACACCGATACCGAGCAACCACGCGCGCCGTCGCGCCTGCGGCGCTGGCTGCTGATCGGCACGGTCGCGTACGTGGCTGCGCTGTCGATCGTCGGGCTGGTCGGACGAGGTCGGACCTTCGTCGAGGTGCAGCCGGGCGGTGCCCTGTTCGACGACCGGGTGCTCCCGGTCTTCTTCATCGCCTTCCTGATCAGTGCTGCAGTGAGCTGGCGCTGGCCGCTGACCGGCGGCGTCGTCGGGCTGTTCGCCGTCGCCACCTTCGTGCCGTTCGCCCAGCAGCAACTCGTTCCCTGGTCGGCTGTCTTCCTGATCGGCACGATCTCAGTCGCCGTGCTCGCATGGCTGTCGATCGGCCTGACGGAACGCGGCCGAGAAGTGGCAGACGACGACCATGGGGACGTCGACACCGACGACATTGCGCCGATGAAAGCGATGACGCTCGACCGCCGGCGGTTCCTGTTCACGGTCGCCGGTGGTGCCGCCGCCGTGGTCGCCGGCACCGCACTGGGGCGATACGTCTACGACCTGATCTGGGGGCCGACCCATCCCGAGAGCGACCTCGCCGAACTCCCCGACTCTCCACTCGACTGGGCGTGGTGCGGTGCCATGACGACGACCAGTTGCACCGTTCGCGCCCGG
This sequence comes from Ilumatobacter fluminis, assembly GCF_004364865.1. Lineage (NCBI taxonomy): Bacteria > Bacillati > Actinomycetota > Acidimicrobiia > Acidimicrobiales > Ilumatobacteraceae > Ilumatobacter > Ilumatobacter fluminis. The sequence goes on along the minus strand of NZ_SOAU01000001.1, from coordinate 4,396,846 downwards.
CCGACCCAACCGTTCACCAACGCCGAGCTGGTCGTCGCCCGCAACGCCGACCTCACCGACGTGGTCGGCACCTTCGAGTACGCCGACGTCTACGACCGCGTCGCCGAGTTCCGAGTCGACGGTCTCGAACCGGCGACGCCGTACTTCTACGCCGTCGCCGTCGACGGTGAACTCGACCTCGTCCGTGCGGGTTCGTTCCGGACGTTCCCCGACGACGACCAGCCGTTGCGCCTCGTCTTCACCTCGTGCGCCCGCACCGGCTCGAACGGACAGGTCTTCGACGCGATCCGAGAACTCGACCCCGATGTGTACGTCTGCCTCGGCGACTTCCACTACGGCGACGTGTTCGTCGACGACGTCGACGACTACCGCCAGGTGTTCGACGTCCAGCTGACCCGACCGGCCCAAGCGGCGCTGTACCGATCGACCCCCATCGGCTACGTCTGGGACGACCACGACTACGGCCCCAACGACTCGAACCGCGACGCGCCCGGCCGGGCGTCGGCCATGGTCGCGTACCGCGAGTACGTGCCGCACTACGACCTCGCCGGGCCCGACTCGGCGATCTTCCAGGCGTTCACGATCGGCACCACCCGCGTCGTCCTGACCGACGCCCGTTCGGCCCGCGACCCGCAGAGCGACCCCGACACGCCGACCAAGTCGATGCTCGGCGACGAACAACGGCGCTGGCTTCTCGCCGAGCTCGAGCGCAGCGCCCGAGATCACGATCTCGTCGTCTGGGCGAACCCCGTTCCGTGGGTCGATCCGGCCGAACCCGGTGCCGACTCCTGGGCCGGCTACGACGCCGAACGTCGGATGATCGCCGACCACATCGCGTCGCTCGGCATCGACAACCTCGTGATGGTGTCCGGCGACGCCCACATGGTGGCGATCGACGACGGCACCCACACGAACTACTCGACCGCCGACGGAGCGGGCTTCCCGCTGCTCCACGTCGCCGCACTCGACCGACCGGGGAGCACGAAGGGCGGCCCGTACACCCTCGGCCCGATCACCGGCGGTGGCCACTTCGGCATGGTCGAGATCGAGCCGGCCGTCGACGGTGTCGCGGTCGCCCTCGTCGCCATGGACTGGCGGGGCGACGAACTCCTCCGACACGACGTCGTCATCCGGACGGGTGAACCGCGACCCTGATACGCAGGACCGACGCGACGGTGCCGTGTCGGGCGGCGAGACCGGCGCTAGAACTGGGTGGAGCGGGCCGATCTGCTAGCGGGCAGAAAGGCACACAGTGCGAACCCTCCGAGTCATCCCGGTCGTCATCGGCGCGGCCGCCGCAACCCTGATCGGCACCACGTCCGTCGTGGGCGGTGCCAGCCCTCCCGAACTCGTCGCTCGCGCGCGCACCGATGCCGAGCGGGGCGGCTCGGTCCAGGTGTCGGCGACGCCGCCCCCGCCCTCACAACCCGCCGCGGACCCCGCCACGGTCGTGGTCGAGCGCACCAACGCCGTGCGCGCGCAGTACGGGCTCGCGCCGCTCACCGTGCATCCACGACTGGTTCAAGCGGCGCAGGCGCACTCGAACGACCAGGCGGCGCACCAGCGGATGTCGCACACCGGCTCGAACGGCTCGACGATGGCCAATCGCGTCGACGCGTCCGGCTACTCGTGGAGCGCGATCGCCGAGAACGTCGCCGCCGGGCAGCGCACCGCCTCGAGCGTGACCGACGCCTGGCTCGGTTCGCCCGGCCACCGCGCCAACATGCTCAACGGTTCGCTCGTCCACATCGGCGTCGCCGTCGCCTACTCGTCGACCGGGACGCCCTACTGGACGATGGTGCTCGGCGCACCCCGCTGACGCCGGTCAGACGCGAGCGCTGAGCGCAGCGAAGACGGGAGCAACCGCCGGTGCCGACTCCAGAACCGCAGTGCACGACGCCGCGACCCACCGGCTCCCCTCGTCGGTGAGCGAGACGATCGAGGCACGCCGGTCGTCGGGGAGTGTGCCGTACCGTCGCTCGATCCAACCGCTGCGCTCGAGCTCGTCGAGCACGTGCGCCATGCCGCCGCTCGTGTAGCCGAGCCGTTCGGCGAGTTCGGACGGCCGTTGTACCTCGCCCGTCCCGATCAGGATCAACGCCATGGCCGAACGGCGCCGAGGCGAGCTTTCACCGTCGTCGAGCGCGTCCGAGATCGCGACGCCGGCGCCGGCGACGGCCGCAGCTGCCGAGAGCGCGTCGGTCAAGTCCCCGACCGGCCGAAGCTCGGGCTCGTCGTCGAGGCCGAAGGCGTCGACGATCGTGGTGGCCAGCTCAGCCGTGCGGTCGAAGAACGTCGTCAGCGAACGCACGAACTTGGTGCGCTGGCGGCGACCCGCCGGCGTCAGCCCGACGAGCAAGACACGCCGATCCGATTCGGACGGCACCCGCTCGATCAGGCCGTGCGTGTCGAGGGTCTTCACCAACCGGTTGGTGTCACGTCGCGACAGCCCCGACCGCTCGGCGAGGTCGTTCGAACTGATCGGCCCGCTGCGGAACAGCTCGACCAACGCCAAGGTTTCGCCGTTCCCGGGCTCGTCCACACCCGGCACCGTGCCGACCGCGTCGGTCAGTTCGATCGAGTAGCGGTTGAGCAGCGACAGGAGGCGGGTCGCCTCGACGACCGCAGTCGTCGGTGGGTAGCTCTGGGCGGAAGGCATCGAGAACGTGAGTATTGCGGGTGATCGTCGAACCAGGCAATCGGACGGCGGCGAGCGCCGGTCGGTCAGGAAGTGCTGGCGTCGTCGCAGATACTCGGTGCTCACTACCGTACTGCCAGCGGCCACACGGGAACCGGGACGGGCAGCCGTCGCCCGACGCCGAGCGATCAGGCGTCGGTGCGGCGGCGGAACACCGGTTCGTCCGGCGTCGAGAGATCGGCTGCGTAGTGGTAACCGAGCTCGTCGAACTCGGCGAGAGCTTTCGCGCTCTTGATCCGTTCGCGCACGATCCAACCCGCCATGGCGCCACGAGCGCGCTTCGCGAAGAAGCTCACCACCTTGTGTTCACCGTCGCCCTTGGCGTCCTCGAACCGCGGCGTGACGACCTTGCCGTCGACCCGGTCGGGCTGCACCACCGAGAAGTACTCGTTCGACGCCAGGTTCACCAGGACGTTCGATCCGGGTGACGCGGCGAGGTCGGCGTTGAGGCGGTCGGTGACGTCGCCGCCCCAGAAGTCGTAGAGGGTGCGGCCACGATCGGTGTCGACCTTCGACCCCATCTCGAGCCGGTATGGCTGGATCAGGTCGAGCGGGCGCAGCACGCCGTGCAAGCCGGACAGGATGCGGAGCACCTTCTGGGCGTGGGTGTAGTCGCGCTCGGAGAAGGTGCTGCGGGCGTCGAGTCCGATGTAGGTGTCGCCGTTGAAGGCGAGCACCGCCGGCCGGGCGTTGTCGGGCGTGAACGGTGGTGACCAATCCTGGAACCGTTCGAAGTTCAACTCGCCGAGCTGGGCCGAGATGCCCATCATCGACGACAGGTCGTCGGGCGTCTTGTCGCGCATCACCGAGACCAACTCCCGGGTCCGGTCGAGCTGCTCCGGCTCGGAGAACTTGCGGGTCGGGAGCGGCGACTCGAAATCGAGTGCCTTCGCGGGCGAAACGACGATCAGCACCCTTCCTTTCTACCGCCACCCGAACCGAGGCAGGGACCTCAGCGGGTCGGGTGTCGGAGGGAACCGGGTCGGGTGTCGGAGGGAACGGCGACGGAGTCGACGTTTCCGGAGATCACCCGACTCCGGTGAACGCGGTGCGCAACCGGGTCGGGTGATCTCCCGAAACGCCTCGGCTGCGCCTCGCCGTTCCGTCCGACACCCGACCCGGCTGGGGCTGCGCCTCGCCGTTCCGTCCGACACCCGACCCGGCTGGGGCTGCGCCTCGCCGTTCCGTCCGACACCCGACCCGGCTGGGGCTGCGCCTCGGTGTTCCGTCCGACACCCGGCCCGGGGGTCAGGAAGCGATGGCGTCGATGGAGGCGGAGAGGGCCGCGACGAACGCGGTGCAGTCGTCGTCGGTGATGGCGGCCGAGAGGGCCATGTAGCCGCGCGGCGCCAGGTAGAAGCCCCGGTCGATCAGTCCGTGGACGACCAACTCCTTGAGTGCTGCGTCGCCCCCGTCGAGATCGTCCGGCGACGTCACCGGTCCGGGCACGGTGTGGATCGTCAGGAGCGAGCCGTACCCCGACACGCACATCGGCAGGGGAGCGGCGTCGAGCACGTCGGCGATAGCGGCGCGGAAGCGCTCACCGCGCTCGAACAGCGACTCGAGTGTCGCCTCGTCGAGCAGCTCGCGCATCGCCGCCGCGCCAGCCGCCATCGTCACGACGTTGTTGTTGAACGTGCCGCCGTGGGTCATCGACCCACCTCGTTCCGGATCGAACGCTGCCATCACGTCGGCGCGGCCGCCGAACGCACCGAACGTCATCCCGCCGGCCAGGTACTTGCCGAGTGTCGTGAGGTCGGGCGTGATGCCGAGCCGCTGTTGCGCACCGCCGGTGCTCATGCGCGACGTCATCACCTCGTCGAACACGAGCAGCGCCCCGACCTCGTCGCACCGGTCGCGGAGCGCACGCAGGAAGACGGGATCGGCGGCGATGCACCCGGCGGCACCCATCATCGGCTCGACGAGCACGGCAGCGACACCGTCGTCGATCGCCGACACACCGCCGACGTCGTTGTAGCGAAGCCGGTCGAACTCGAACGGCGCCAGCAGTGCTTCGCCGCCGTGACCGAAGTACAGCAGGCCACCGTGGTAGGCGCGGTCCATCACGACGACCCGGTCGCGCCCGGTGTGGTGGCGGGCGAGTTGGATCGCCATCAGGTTCGCCTCGGTACCGGAGTTGGTGAACCGGACCTGTTCGATCGACGGGAAGCGCTCGACGACCGCCTCGGCGAAGCGGACCTCGTCGGTGTGGACGCCGCCGTAGCTCCATCCGTGTCGCAGCGCGTCGGTGACGGCCGCCTCGACCGGGCCGGGGTCGTGGCCGAGGAGCCCGGCGGAGTAGTCGCCGAGGAAGTCGACGTACTCGTGTCCGTCGACGTCGGTGAGGCGCGCGCCGTGTGCCGACGCGACCCGGAACGGGAACGGCTGCATGTCGAGCACCGACCGGGTCGACCCGCCCGGCATCACCGTCCGCGCCCGCTCGTGCAGTTCGGCCGACCGCGGCCGCTTCGACGCGTACCGCCCGTGTGCCGCCACCAACTGCTCCGCGAATCCCGCCATGCACAGCATCCTCCCACGAGGAACCGGGTCGGGTGTCGGAGGGAACGGCGACGGAGTCGACGTTTTCGGAGATCACCCGACTCCGGTGATGACGTGCGCGCCGGGTCGGGTGATCTCCCGAAACGCCTCGGCTGCGCCTCGCCGTTCCGTACGACACCCGACCCGGTGGTGGTGCGCCTCGGTGTGCGCCTCGGTGTTCCGTGCGACACCCGACCCGGGGCTTGTTAGGGGCGGAGGCGGCGGCCGATGGCGTCGATGGCGACGGCGAGCACGATCAGGGCGCCGATCGTGCCGGTCACGGCGGCGAAGTCGCGCGCCACCAGGTGCTCCTGCATCAGCCGACCCAGTCCCGCGGCTCCGACGACGCCGACCACCACGGTCTCGCGGGTGATGACCTCCCACCGGTACACCGCCAACGACACGAGCCGTGGTGCGCACACCGGCAGCACCCCGTACGTGAACTGCTCCACCGGGCCGGCGCCGGCGGTGTCGAGCTGGCGGCGTGCCCGGTCGTCGTGGTCGTCGAACACCTCGGCGAACAGGCGACCCAACACGCCGGTGTTGTAGACGCCGAGCGCGACGGCACCGGGCCAGATGCCGGGGAACATCACGAGCACCACCAGGAACGCCCACACCGGCGCCGGCACGGCGCGGAACAGCAACAGCACCAGTCGGGCCACCCAGCCGGCACTGCGTCGCACCACGCCGTCGTCGGGACGGTGCGGACGTGCAGCGACCGTCGCCACCAGCAACCCACCCGTCACGGCGATCACCGTCGCCAGGACCGACATGGCGAGTGTGTCGACCGTCGCCTCGATCAGCTCCGACCATCCGCCCGGACCGAGCCGTGGCGGGAGCATGTCGTCGACGAGGTCGCCGAACAGGCGTCGGGTCCGTTCCGACCACAGCGCCGACACGTCGATCCCGACGTACCACCACGACACGGGAACGAGGACGAGCAGCGCGATCCACGACGACCGCACCGCCACGTCGGATCCGCTGTGGCGCACCGCCGTCGACCATCGATCGGCCAGGCCCGAGAGGATCATCAGCGCAGCGATCAACGTCCAGATCTCGTCGTACCGCAACGACTCGAAGCTCAGGTCGAGCTGATTCCCGAGCCCGCCGAGCCCCACGATGCCGAGCACGGCGGCCGACCGGACCGCGCACTCGAGGCGGTAGAAGCCGTACCCGATCAGATCCCGTCGCACGATCGGCACCAAGCCGTAGACCATCGCGGTGAACCATCCGGCGCCGCCCGCCCGGAGCGAGCGGAACGCGGCGGGGTCGGCGTCGTCGAGAAGATCGGCATACACCTTCGCGGTGATCGCCCCGAACTGGAAGGCGATCGCGAGCACCGCGACGAGCGGGTCGAAACCGAGCACCTGCACGAGCAGGAGTGCCCAGATGATCTCGTGGATGGCGCGCGGCACGACGAAGAGTGCCCGAACCACCCATCGGGCCGCGGTTCGGCAGGCCGACAGTGCCCTCGATCCGGTCGCCGACTCCCACGGGCGGTCCGCCAGCAGCGGCGCCCCGACCAGGCCGACCGCCACGCTCGCGACGGCGCCGAGCACGGCGTACGAGGCGGTCGTCAGCATCGCCTCGCCCGTGAGCCGGAGGAAGTCGGCGTTCAGGTCGGGGTCGAGCACCGCCGTCCAGAACTCGGCGAACGACGACCAGCCGCGTGTGTTGAGCACGTCGCGACTCGTCGTGGCCCGCCACGCCGCCCAGGCGACGAGCACCCCGAGCCCGATCAGCGTCGGGGAACCTCGACGACGCACGACCGGTCGAGCGACGGCGGGTGCCCTCATCGTTCGTAGACGGTGGCGAGGTGTCGCTCGGTCAACTGTTCGACCGGCACGTCGAACGCGACCCTGCCGTCGCGCACGCCGACGACGCGGGTGGCGAACCGCCGAGCGAAGTCGGGCTGGTGCAGGCTCACGATCGACGTCGACCACGGTGCCGTCGGGTCGACGACCATCTCCAGGACGAGCTCGCTCAGGCCCGGATCGAGACTGGCGATCGGCTCGTCGGCGAGGAGCAGCTCAGGCGCCTGCCGGAACACGCGGGCGACCGCGACACGCTGTCGTTGACCGCCCGACAGTTCGTCGACCGTCACGTCGAGGAGCGCCGGGTCGAGCCCGAACCGCTCGACTGCGCTCGCTGCCTCGGCACGTTCGGCCGGTCGCGCGAGCGACACCAACGAGCGCACCGCCGACCACGTGCCGAGCCGACCCGCGTTCACGTTGTGCACGACGCGCAGTGGACCGACCAGGTCGAGACCCTGCCGGACGGTCCCGACCCGCACCGCCTGACGCCGCCGCTTTCGTCCGCGCAGCGCACCGGGGTCGGCGCCGAGCACGCCGACCTCGCCCGCCACGTCGGCGCCGTCGAGCAGCAGTCGCCCGCTCAACAGGTTGAGCAGTGTCGACTTGCCGCCGCCCGACGGCCCGACGAGCGCGACCCGTTCACCGACATCGATCGTGAGGTCGACCCCGACCAGCGCGTGCGTGCCGTTCGGATAGGTGACGTCGACCCCCGACAGCCGAACGGCCGGGGTGGACACGATCAGCGGATGGCGCCGATGTCGCGTGCGACCGCTTCGATCGCCGCGTAGTTCTCGTCGGTCGTCTCGATGAACGCACCGGCGCCGAACAGTTCGAGGATCTCGGCGTCGGCCGGGTCGTCGATCGACAGCGCGAGGAACGCCGCGGTGATGTCGTCGGTGGCGCCGTCACCGAATCGCTCGTCGATGGAGGGGTGGGCGACCCAGTGGTAGTCGTAGTACGTCGGCGTGCGGAAGATCTCGACGACGGCGTCGGTGTCGACCTCGCCGGCTTCGACGCGGGCGTCCCACACCTGCGAGTTGAGGGCACCGACCTCGTACGAGCCGGCTTCGACGACCTCGATCGTGGCGTCGTGCGACCCGGAGAAGCCGACTTCGCCCGTGATGTCGGACTCGACGTCGACACCGGCCTCCGCCAGGAAGTGCTGCGGCATCAGGCGGCCGCTGGTCGACGACTCGGAACCGAAGGTGAGTGAGTGGTCGGCGACCGCCGAGAGTCCGGCGACGTCGTCGAAGGGTTCGATGCCGACGTCGGCGCCGGCGATGAACACGGAGGTGAACTCGGCGTCGATGTCGCGCTGCACGGTGGCGTGTGCGCCGTCGACTTCGAGGCGGGCCTGCACGCCGGTGAGGCCGCCGAACCAGACGAGGTCGAGGTCGCCGACGGCGAAGCCGCTGACGGCGCCCTGGTAGTCGGTGACGGGGACGTACTCGACGTCGAAGCCGGTTTCGGCCTCGAGATGGTCGGTCACGAGACCGAACTGGCGTTGCAGGACGTCGGGGTCCTGGTCGGGGATGGCGCCGATGCGCAGGGTGCCGCCCTCGGCCGGTTCGTCGGTGGTGGGAAGGGTGGGCTCGGTGCCCGTCGACGAGGTGTCTGGGGTGTCGGACGTCGTGTCATCGGACGGTTCGTCGGAGGCGTCGTCGTCGCTGCCGCAGGCTGCGAGCCCGAGGGCGAGCACGGCGAGTGCGGCGACGGAGCGCCGGGTGCGGCGCCGAGATGACGTCGCAGCGGAGGGGTTGGTCTCGTTGATGGACGGTTCGTCTGCTCGCCAACTGGCGTGCGTCGTGCGGGCGTTCATGCCCGGCCTCCGTGGAACGACATGGTGTCTCCTGTCGGGTCGGTTGAATGGGGGAACACCGCTGCTGGGCGCGGCGTTCCGGCGACCGTACACCGGGGCGCCCACACCGGTTCAGGCGACGGCGGCACGTTTCTCGAACGTTCGCGGTTCAGGGGTCGGGCGCGGTTCGGCTACATCTATTCGGTATGGCGATCCCCCAACCCGGCATCTTCGCGATCGGCACGAAAGCGCATCACCACCTCCAGTTCGACCTCACCGGTGAGCCGTCCGAGCTCCTGGCTTGCATCGGAGCGATCCGAGACGGCAACGGCACCGTCGCCGGCGCCAACATCGTGGTCGGTTTCGCGCCCTCGCTCACCGAGCGGCTCTGGCCCGGCCAGGTGCCGACCGGTCTGGCCGACTTCGAACCGATCGTCGGCGACGGTGGCTACACGATGCCGGCCGACCAGCACGACCTGTGGATCTGGCTGCACGGCGCGTCGGAGGATGCGATGCTCGTCGTCGCACGACAGGCCGTCGAGGCGTTGGCGGGGGTCGCCGAGCTGGCGGCCGAGGAGCAGCCGTTCGTCTACCGGACGAGCCTCGACCTGACCGGTTTCGAGGACGGCACCGAGAACCCGCCGATCGACGAGGCGATCAGCGCCGCTGTCGTTCCCGACGGCGAACCGGGTGCGTACGGCAGCGTCGCCCTGCTGCAGCGCTGGGAGCACGACCTGAGCGGGTTCGAGCAGCTGTCGCCCCACGATCAGGAGCTCGTCTTCGGCCGGACGCTCGTCGACAACGAGGAGCTGCCCGATCTCGACGACCATCCGAGCGCCCACATCGCACGCGTCGTGATCGAGGACGACGACGGTGACGAACTCGAGGTGTTCCGTCGCTCTGCCCCGTTCGGCGGTGTTCGGGTGAACGGATTGATGTTCCTCGCCTTCAGTTCCGACCGGGCACGGGTCCAGACGATGCTCGAACGGATGGCCGGCGTCGACGGCATCCGTGACCGCATCACCGAGTACTCGACCCCCACCGCCGGCGCCTGGTACTACACCCCACCCATCGACCTCCTGCACTGACGAATCGGGTCGACGAGATGGTGCCCGAACCCGTCCGGCTGTGAACGGGGTGTGAAACGAGGGCGCCGCGGCGACCCAACCCTTTACGAGTTGTCAACCGCCTCACTACTGTCGGCCCATGGCGAACATCGTGAAGGCAGCCCTGCTGCAGACCGACTGGACCGGCGACAAGGAGTCGATGATCGACAAGCACGAGGAGGCCGCTCGTGAAGCCGCCGCCCAGGGTGCTCAGATCATCTGCTTCCAGGAGCTCTTCTACGGGCCCTACTTCTGCCAGGTGCAGGACGCCGAGTACTACAGCTACACCGAGTACATCCCCGACGGACCCACGACGCAGCGCTTCATGAGCGTCGCCAAAGAGCTCGGCATGGTGATGGTGCTGCCGATGTACGAAGCCGTCAACACCGGCCACTACTACAACACCGCTGCGGTCATCGACGCCGACGGCACGTACCTCGGCAAGTACCGCAAGCAGCACATTCCGCAGGTGAAGGGCTTCTGGGAGAAGTTCTACTTCACGCCCGGCACCGAGGGGTATCCGATCTTCGACACCGCCGTCGGCAAGGTCGGCGTGTACATCTGCTACGACCGCCACTTCCCCGAAGGCTGGCGCATCCTCGGTCTCAACGGCGCCGAGATCGTCTTCAACCCGTCGGCGACGCACCGCGGCCTCAGCGAGTACCTGTGGCGGCTCGAGCAGCCCGCCGCCGCCGTCGCGAACATGTACTACGTCGGCGCGATCAACCGGGTCGGCATCGAACCGCTCGGCGAGAACGACTTCTACGGCCAGAGCTACTTCGTCGATCCGCGTGGCCAGTTCGTCGGCGAGCCCGGCGATGCGTACAAGCCCGAGCTGATCGTGCGCGACCTCGACCTCGACCTCATCCGTGAGGTCCGCCACGGCTGGCAGTTCTACCGCGACCGCCGTCCCGAGGCCTACGACGAGATCACGGCCCACTGATCGCAGCGACCGAGACAAGGAGACACCACATGTCCACCACACTGTTCGCCAACGGCACGATCGTGTCGGCCACCGGCCGCCAAGCCGGCGACGTCCTCGTCGACGGTGAGCGAATCGTCGCCATCCTCGCCCCCGGCCAGGCCGAGTCGATGGGCGTCGTCGCCGACCGCACCGTCGACGCCACCGGCAAGTACGTCATCCCGGGTGGCATCGACGCCCACACCCACATGGAGCTGCCCTTCGGCGGCACCTTCGCCAGCGACACGTTCGAGACCGGCACCATCGCCGCGGCGTGGGGCGGCATCACCACGATCGTCGACTTCGCCGTCCAGAAGACCGGCGAGCTCGTCCAGGACGGCCTCGCCGCTTGGCACGAGAAGGCCGCCGGCAACTGTGCGATCGACTACGCCTTCCACCAGATCATCGGCGGCGTCGACGACGACTCGCTGAAGGCGATGGACTACCTCGTCGACAACGAAGGCATCACCAGCTTCAAGCTGTTCATGGCGTACCCCGGCGTCTTCTACTCCGACGACGGCCAGATCCTGCGGGCCATGCAGAAGGCCGGCGAGAACGGCGCCATGATCATGATGCACGCCGAGAACGGCATCGCGATCGACGTGCTCGTCGCCCAGGCGCTCGCCCGCGGTGAGACCGATCCGATGTACCACTCGCTCACCCGGCCGGCCGAGCTCGAGGGCGAGGCGACGCACCGGGCGATCGAACTCTCGAAGGTCGCCGGCAACGTGCCGCTCTACATCGTGCACATGTCGGCGTCGGAAGCGCTCGAAGAGGTCGCCGCCGCACAGCACGCCGGACTGAACGTATTCGCCGAGACGTGCCCGCAGTACCTGTACCTCTCGCTCGAGGACCACCTCATGCAGCCGGGCTTCGAAGGCGCCAAGTGGGTGTGTTCCACCCCGCTGCGCACCAAGCACGAGCACCACCAGAAAGATCTCTGGAAGGGCCTGCGCATGAACGAGCTGGCGATCGTCTCGACCGACCACTGCCCGTTCTGCATGAAGGATCAGAAGGAACTCGGTCTCGGCAACTTCTCGGCCATCCCGAACGGGATCGGCTCCGTCGAGCACCGGATGGAGCTGCTCTACCAGGGTGTCGTCACCGGCGAACTCACCCTCGAGCGCTGGGTCGAGACGTGCTGCACCACCCCGGCGCGCATGTTCGGCCTCGACAAGAAGGGCGCGATCGCCCCGGGCATGGACGCCGACATCGTCGTGTGGGATCCGAACACGAAGACCAAGCTCGGTATCAACGACAAGCACCACATGAACATGGACCACTCCGCGTGGGAGGGCTTCGAGATCGACGGCAAGGTCGACACCGTCATGGCCCGCGGCATGGTCGTCATGGAGAACGACACCTTCACCGGCAAGGTCGGCCACGGCCAATACGTCAAGCGAGGACTCAGCCAGTACCTCCACTGACAGATGGGGTCACGCCAGATGGGGTCAGGCACCTTCTGGCCAGCCAGGTCGGGGTCATCACGAGGTCGAACGCCGGAAGGTGCCTGACCCCATCTGGCTAGGGCAGCGGGAGGTTGGCGACCTCGTCGTCGATTGCCGTCTGTTCGTCGCTGGTCAGGGTGCGCCAGGGATCGACCGCCACCTTCGTACCACGGCGGCTCCAGGTGCCGGCGATCTCACCGTCGACAAGGAGCGCGCCCGGCCAGACCCGCGGTGTCCAGAGTTCGGGCCGGCGCGTCTCGTCCGCGACGAACAACTCCCGCTGCGAACCCCAGAGCAGGTACAGCGCATCGCCGCTCGGCAGCAGCCGCACGCCCTCGGGCCGGCCGGTCGAGTGCGCCAGCGTCGTCTCATCGCGTGCGAGCACCACGGCGTCGCCGAGCGGGGTCTCGACCGGCACCACCTCCGATGCGAGTTCGTCGAACGTCGTTCGTGCCTCGGTCGCGTTCACGCCGGCCCACTGCCCGAAGTCGTCCACCTTCGCGGGCCCGAACACGTGGAGGAACCGTCGTGCGAGCTCGTGCCGAGCATCTTCCTCGTCGACGTCGGGTGCCTCGACGCTCGTCACCGTCGGGCGCCCCGACCCCTCCCATCGGATGACGATGGTGCCGGTCAAGGTGCCGTAGCGGAGCGCATTCGGATCGACGCCCATCGCCCGACCGGCCTCGGCGTACGTCATCGTCCGCCCGTCGAGGAACTGCCGGAGGTCGTCGGCCATCCGAAGCGCCCGCTCGCGCCGAGCACCGCGACGCGGCAGCCGGCCGAGTGTGAACGGCGCCCGATCGCCCGATGCCACCACGTAGGCGCTGAACTTCGGACCCCACACCTGCTCGAGCCGTGGGTCGTCGAGCACGTCGGGCCGAACTCCCTCGAGCCGTGCGTGCAGCGACAACACAGCGGCTCGCGGCATCGAGTCCTGCACCCCGGCGTGCGACGCCGCCCGCAGGCCGGCATCGTCGAACGCCGTGCGTCGTCCGAGCCGGTTCACCTGCAAGCGGTACGAGACGATCTGCTCCCGGCTCACCCGCATCGCGCCCATGCTGCCAGACGGGGTCGGGGTCGTTTCGGGTGGGACCGACGAAACGTATCCGACCCCTCGCGAACCGGTTGTAGCGTTGCTGCATGAACGACATTCAGCACTGGATCGACGGCAAGGTGGTGGCGTCCACGTCGGGACGCACCGCGCCGGTGTTCAACCCGGCCAAGGGTGAGCAGTCGGGCACGGTGGCGCTGGCGTCGGTCGACGAGGTCGACGCCGCAGTCGCCTCGGCCAAAGCCGCTGCGCCGATGTGGCGTGCGACGAGTCTGTCGAAGCGGGCCGAGGTCATGTTCCGGATGCGGGAACTGGTCGACGCGAACCGCAAGGAGATCGCGACGCTGCTCACCGCGGAGCACGGCAAGGTGTTGTCGGATGCGATGGGTGAGGTCGCTCGTGGTCTGGAGAACATCGAGTTCGCATGTGGTGTGCCGCACCTGTTGAAGGGCGGCTACAGCGAGCAGGCGTCGTCGGGTGTCGACGTGTACTCGATCCGCCAGCCGCTCGGTGTGGTGGCCGGTATCACCCCGTTCAACTTCCCGGCGATGGTCCCGATGTGGATGTTCGCCAACGCGCTCGCGTGCGGCAACACGTTCGTGCTGAAGCCGTCGGAGAAGGATCCATCGGTGTCGCTGTTCCTCGCCGAGCTGCTCGCCCAGGCGGGTCTGCCGTCGGGCTGTTTCAACGTGGTGCAGGGCGACAAGGTCGCCGTCGACCGACTGCTCGAGCACGACGACGTCGCGGCCGTGAGCTTCGTCGGGTCGACCCCGATCGCCAAGTACATCTACGAGACCGGCACGGCGAACGGCAAGCGGGTGCAGGCGCTCGGTGGCGCGAAGAACCACATGCTGGTCCTCGCGGATGCCGACTTGGACATGGCCGCCGACGCTGCGATCGGCGCTGCGTACGGCTCGGCCGGTGAGCGCTGCATGGCGATCTCGGTCGTGCTCGCCGCCGACTCGATCGCCGACGATCTGGTCGCCAAGATCCAGGAGCGCATCCCGAGCGTGAAGGTCGGTGCTGGCAACGAGCCCGATTCGGAGATGGGTCCGCTCATCACCGCCGAGCACCGCGACAAGGTCGCCGGCTACATCGCCGGCGCGGCCGAGGGTGGTGCAACCGTGGTCGTCGACGGCCGACGTCCCGAGGGCGATCCGGGCTTCTTCGTCGACCCGTCGTTGATCGACAACGTGCAGCCCGGGATGGCCTGCTACGACGACGAGATCTTCGGGCCGGTGCTGTCGGTCGTGCGCGTGCACGGCTACGAGGACGGCGTCGAGATGATCAACGCCAACCCGTGGGCGAACGGCACGGCGATCTTCACCCGCGACGGCGGCGCCGCCCGCGAGTTCCAGTTCGACATCGAGGTCGGCATGGTCGGCATCAACGTGCCCATCCCCGTCCCGGTCAGCTACTACAGCTTCGGCGGGTGGAAGGCCAGCCTGTTCGGCGACACCCACATGTACGGCCCCGAAGGCATCAACTTCTACACCCGTGGAAAGGTCGTCACGAGCCGCTGGCCCGACCCCGCCCACAGCACCGTTGACCTGGGTTTCCCCGAAACCCGCTGACAGTCGGTGGAACCAGAAGGGGTCAGGCACCTTCTGGCGGACCAGGCCGAGGTGATCAGAACGTCGATTGCCAGAAGGTGCCTGACCCCTTCTGGTCAGGTGGCGCGACCGGCGCTCCAGGGGATCATCTTGCGGACGAGGTCGTCGAAGGCGGCGACGGCTTGTTCGAGGTGGTCCTCGCGGGTGTCCTCGATGTGGGTGTGCGACAGCCCGTTCAGCGACTGGACGAACATCATCACGGTCGGGATGCCGGCCAGCGCCATCTCGGCCGAGTCGTGCATCGGACCCGACGGCATGATCTGACGCGTGCCGCTGCGCGTCTCGACGGCGTCGGCGGCGAACTCGATCAGGTCGGGTTCGAAGGCGATCGGGTCGATCGACCACAACACGTCGATCTCGGCCTCCACGTTCTCCTCGCCGGCGATCCGGCCGACCAACTCCTCGAGCCCGGTGACCAACGCGTCGAGGGTGTCGCGCGACAGGTGACGCATGTCGACCGAGAACTCGGTTCGCGAGTTCACCGCCGTCGGCACGCTCGGATGCACCCGCCACACACCGACCGTCGTGAACGCGTCGTGCTGCAGGCCGAGCTCACGGATCTCGATCGCCATCCTCGACGCGGCAACCGTCGGGTCGCGGCGCATCGGGATCGGTGTGGCTCCGGCATGGCACGCCTGACCTTTCAACCGGATCAGTCGGCGCTCGACACCGAGGATGCCGTGCAGCGCGGCGATCGCCAGGTCGGCCGCTTCGAGCAGCGGTCCCTGCTCGATGTGCAACTCGGCTGACGACACGATCGACGACACGGCGTCGCCGGCGGTGAGTGCGGTCTCCAACTCGACGCCGTGCTCGGCGACGACCTCGCCGAGATGTCGGCCGCCGTTGTCGACCAGGTTGCGGACCGCCTCGACGTCGAGGGTGCCCGACACGGCGCCCGAACCGAAGAGCGAACGACCGAAGCGGGCGCCTTCTTCGTCGGCCCAGTCGACCACGCTGAACGAGACGGGCAGTTCCACACCGTCGCGGTGCAGGCCGCGCAGGATCTCGGCGCCGGCCAACACGCCCAACGCACCGTCGAGCCAGCCGCCGTTCGGCACCGAGTCGAGATGGCTGCCCACCACGACGCGATCGGGCCGGGCGCCGGGGAGGGTGACCCAGAGGTTGCCGGCCGGGTCGGTGTTGATCTCGACCGGGATCCCGTCGAACGTCGACACGAACCACTCACGGGCGCGCATCCACGGCTCGGTCCACGCCAATCGTGCGCTGCCGAGCGGCGGTTCGTCGGACGGCCGACCGCACACGGTCTGGGGTGCACCACCCTCGACCGGCTCGGATGTCAGCGCTCGCAGTTCGAGCAGATCGGCCACCACACGCTTCGGATCAGCAGGCATCGCCACACCGTACGCGCTCTCGGACCACACATCCGTCGGATGAGGTCCGTCATCCGACCGGGTTACTTGAGGGAGCCGTCGGTGAGGCCGGCGGTGATCTGGCGGTGGAAGGCGACGTAGACGGCGAGCATCGGCAAGGTGACGATCGTGAGGGCGGCGAACAGCAGCTGATAGTCGGTCACGTAGCGGCTCGAGAACGCGAGTAGGCCGGTCGGGATCGTCTTCAGATCGTCGTCGCTGACGTAGAGCAACGCCAGGAGGAACTCGTTCCAGGCGTTCAATGCGGAGAAGATCGCCACGGTCGCGAGCCCGGGCTTCAGGAGCGGCACGACGATGAGCCAGAAGATGCGCGTGTCGCTCGCTCCGTCGATGCGGGCCGCCTCGAACAGCTCCGCCGGGATGCTCATCAAGTACACCCGGAGGAGGTACACGGCGAGCGGCAGACCCATCGCCGCATACGGGATCATGAGCGACAGTCGGCCACCCTTCAGGCCGACCTCCTCGAACAAGTAGTTCTGTGCGATGAAGTAGCTGTGGAGTGGGAGCAGGAGCCCGGCGGCGAACAGGCCGAGCAGGAGCTTCGACGCGTTGAAGTCGAAGTAGGTGAGCGCGAACGCCGCCATCGACGCGCAGACGAGGATCGCGAGCACCGACACGGTCGTGACGATCACCGAGTTGAGGGCGTACTTGCCCAGACCGCCGGTGTTCCAGGCCTCGGCCCAGACGCCCCAGTCGATCGACGACGGCAGCGCCAGCGGCGAGTCGAAGATCTGTTGGTTGGTCTTCATGCTCGACATAACCATCCACGCGAACGGCAGCGCGTACACGACGCCGAGGGCGAGCAGGATCGTGCGGTAGAGCCAGCGGCTGGCGATGGCGGTGTTCATGCGAGCGCCTCCTTGCGGGTCGCCCGCTTGCGCCACGTGGTGAGCGCACCGATCAACACCAGAACGGTGCCGGTGATCAGCACGGCCTGAGCGGCGCCGTAGCCGACGTCCTGGTTCCGGAACACGACCCGGACCAGGTACGTCGTGGGGATCTCGGTCGCGTTGTAAGGGCCACCGTTCGTCATCACGTAGAAGAGGTCGAACCCCTGGAACCCGCCCGTGATCGCGAGCAGCACGGCGATGCGGGTCACGTGGCGGATGTTCGGCACCTTGATCCGCCAGAAGATCTGCCACTCGTTGGCGCCGTCGAGGCGCGCGGCCTCGATCATCTCCCCGGAGAGTTGTTGGAACGCGGCATAGAAGATCGCCATGTAGAACCCGGAGAAGACCCAGCCCGACACCACGGTGATCGCGAGCAGAGCGAACCGTGTGTCGCCGAGCCAGACCTGCTGTGCCGAGTCGAGCCCGACGAACCCGAGCGCGGCGTTCAGCAACCCGAAGTCGGGGTTGTAGATGAACTTCCAGACGACCGCCACGACGACCAGCGGCAGCATGACGGGTGCGAAGAAGGCGATTCGATAGATGCCGGGTGCCCCTCGCCGGGCGGTCACCAGCCCGGCGAGGAGCAACCCGACACCGACCTCGACGACGATCGTCAGTCCGATGTAGATCGCGATGTGGACGAACGACGATCGGAAGATGTCGTCATCGAGGGCCCGCCGATAGTTGTCGAGCCCGACGGGGACGATGTCGCCGAAGCCGTCCCATTCGAAGAAGCTCAACACGAACGTCGCGATGATGGGGATCAGCACCGCGAACGTGTAGACGATGAGCGCCGGCAGCAAGAACAGCCACGGTGTGGCCCGGCGCGACGGCCGAATCGAGCGGAAGCCGGCGCTCATCGGGTCAGCCGCCCATCTTGTCGGCTGCGGTGGCCGCGGCGTCGGCGGGCGAGCTCACGCCGCCGAGCACCTCGGCCTGCGCCGAGTACAGAGCGTCGGCGAGCTCGAGGTCGTAACCGACGTCGGGAGGCAGCACGACGGCGGACGCCGACTGCATCATCTCCATCAGGGCGAGCGACCGCGGGTCGATGTCGTCACGGTCGAGCGCACCGGTGGCGAGCGGGGTGCCGCCGGCGTCGACCATCATCGAGGTGTACTCGGGCGACGAGAACAGAGCGAGGAAGTCGATCGCCGTCTCCTTGACCTCCGACTTCTCGTTGACCACGTAGCCGGTGCTCACGGCGATCACCGAGTCCTGCGAGCCGGCTCCGTCGAGCGCCGGGAGGTTGAAGAAGTCGAAGTTCAGGTCGGGTGCTTCCTCGATGGCCCACGACACGAGCCAGCTCCCGATCGGGTGCATGGCGGCGTCGCCACGGAAGAAGAGTTGGGCGCCCTCGTTGTCGTCGATCGCGTTGGCGCTCTCGTTTACGACGCCGGCGTCGGCGAGCTCTCGAACGGCTTCGAGCGATGCCACCACCTCGGGTGAGTCGAGCGGCATCTCACCGCTGAGCACCTGGTCGTACACGTCGGGTCCGGCGACCCGCTCGAACATGTGCGACGTCCAGTTGCCGCCGGGCCACAGATCCTTGTTGCCGAGCGCGATCGGCGTGTAGCCGGCGTCGGCGATCTGGGTGCTGACGTCGATGAACTCGTCCCACGTGGTCGGCACGGACACGCCGACCTCGTCGAAGATGTCGACGTTGTACCACATGACCGTCGTGACGTCGGCGTTGCCGGGAACCATCACCGTCTCACCGTCGATCACCATGCCGTTGAACGCACCTTCCTCGAAGTGCGAGCCGAGCTCGCCGTCGAGCGCTTCGGTGAGGTCGGCGGCGTAGCCCTCCTCGTGGCGCTGGACGAGTCGTGCGCCCGCCCACTCGAAGTAGATGTCGGGAGCGTCGTCGCCGGACAGGAGGTTCGGGAGGCCGATCGTCTGGTACAGATCGTCGTCCTGGAAGTTGAACTCGACGGTGACGTGATCGTTCGCTTCCTCGAAGGCGGCGCCCGCAGCCTCCCAGACCTCGATCTGGGCTTCGCCGGGCGAGCCCATGGCGACGCGGAGGGTGACGTCATCGTCCCCTCCGCCGCAGGCGCTGAGCGCCAGCAGCGACGCGAGCGCCACGCCGCCCGCTGCGAGGCGCCGTGTGGAGGTTCTGGTCGTGCGACCGGGTGCAGGGATGGCAGTCATTCGGTCTTCCTTTCTGGTTCTCATGGGTGAGAGCGGTGGAGTAGGTCGGTGGCGGTCATCGGGACGACGTCGCCGAGGACGCGGTGCCGGTCGTCGACGAACCGGGCGAGCAGCCCGGCGAGCGCCGAGGGGTCGGTCGGTGCGACGAGCTCGGTCGCGATGGCGTCGACGACGTCGGCGCCGAGCGCGTACTTGTCGACCCACGGGCAGATCTGTTCGCGGAGCCGGGTGTTGCCGAAGTCGTCGGAGCGGAGGCGCTCGGCGGCCCGGCGGATGTCGGCTGCGGCAGATCGAACCGACGCGACCGCCCGGTCGGCGTCGCCGTACTCGACGTCGAAGAGCGCGTGCGAGAGCACCTCGCCGAGCTCGACCGGGTCGGGGTCGGACAGGCAACTGGCGCGAACCGCGTCGCAGAATCTGGCCAGTGCCGTGGTGTCCCGTCGATCCCCGCCCGCGACCAGCTCGATCGCCCGCTGCCAGCTGGCCGCGCTGTCGTATCCGTGCGGGTCCCAGAGGTAGTCGGCGATGGTGGCGATCGAGATCTTCGACGCCTCGGCGGCTTCCATCGCGTTGGCGAGCAGTCCGTTGCAGTGGTCACCGAGCGAGGCGTCTCGCCGGTCGAACGCGGCCAGATGGATCTCGTCGGTCATCGCGACGTCGTTGACCGGGTAGTTGTCCCAATACAGCGGCGGTCGGTGGGCGTAGTGGGCGAACGTGACGGCTTCCGCCGTCGTGATCTCCGGCGAACAGATGGCACGCCCCGTCCAGAACACCTCGATCGTCGGATCGAGGCCCCGCCAGAGGTCGGTGGCGTACGGCTCGTCGCCGCGACCGTGGTACTCGGTCGGGCAGATGAGGGTCGTGCCGGCACGCGCTCGCACGTGTCGAGCGACGGCATTGGCGACGGTGCGATGCGCCTCGGCCAGCGATGTGAACCGGTCGACGTCGACCGGGTGCTGCAGCCGCGGCGGGATGTCGTCGAAGAGGACGGCGATCGTCGTGGCGCCGGCGTCGAGCAGACGCTCGATCTTGTCGACGAGGTAGGCGAGGTCGGCGGTCGAGCTGTAGCGCATCGACAATCCGGGGGAGACGCCGACGATCATGTCGACGCCGTGCTCGGCTGCGCAGGCCATGGCGGCCGCCAGCCGCTCGGCCGCTTCACCCTCGTGCGGCTCGCGCCAGCGGGCGCGGAGGAACGGATCGTCCTTCGGCGCGTACATGAACGTGTTCATCCGGCGGCTTGCGACGAACCGGATCATGTCGAGACGCTCTTCGTGGGTCCACGGCGTGCCGTAGAACCCTTCGATCACCCCCCGACGGTTGAAGCCCGGCGTCACGACGCCGTCGGGGCACCGCCGGTCGGCGATGTCGTGAGCGGCCCATCGCACCCCGCGGAGCGTGACGGCGTCGATCGTCCACCGGTCGTCGTCTCGGACGACTCGGTACGACTCCTCGGTCGGGAGCCGATCGGTCAGCAACTCGGCGGCGCCGACCCGGCGAACGGTGACGATCTCGTCGTGTGGCACGCCGATCAGGTCGAACACCCCGGCGACGGCGTCGTGCGACATCGACTCGTCGGCGTGTTCGACCGTGAGCCCGGACCGGCGGGGTGCGTTCACAGTGCCTTCACCCGCCCCCGAAAACGTTCGATGAGCCGCGCGTTGACCTCGTCGCCGCCGGCCACGTTGCTGCTCGTGAACACATCGGGCGGTGCGCCGGCGCCTGCACCGCACTCGGCGGCGGCGATCGCGATCGCATGGACGATCGCGGCGCCGGTGATCGTCGACAGCGGACCCATCCGGATGTCGTCGCCGATCGTCACGGCGGCGTCGCCGACGGGGACGTGGTTGTCGATCACGACGTCGGCGTACGTCGTCAACTGCTCGGTCGCTCGGGTGGCGCCCTCGGCGGCGGTGTGTTTGCGGGACACGATGGCGACGACCGACACACCGGCCGACGCAGCTCGCCGGGCGACGTCGACGACGACGGCATTGCCGCCCGAGTTCGATGCCACGACGAGGACGTCGCCGGAACACATGCCGCTCGCCTCGAACACGTGGGCGCCGCGATCGGGATCACGTTCGGCGTCGGTGCTCTTGCTGGCCGATCGGTGCAGCATCAGGTCGTCGTGGAAGATCGGGTTGACGGCGGCGAGCCCACCGGCCCGGTAGAACATCTCGGCGGCGAGCAGACCCGAGTGGCCGGTTCCGAACGCGTGGACGAGGTGACCATCGGCGATCGCGGTCGCGATCAAGGCGCCGGCGCGCGCGATGGCGTCACCCTCCGAGGCCGCGAGGTCGGCGAGCGTCGTCTCGGCTCGGTCGAGGTAGGAGGCCCAGGCCGGGCCGTCGTCGTTCATGGGTCGATCCGTTCGATGAGGGGTGCGTAGGGGCCCGCACGCCCGGCGATGGCGAGCGCTCCGGTGAGTGACGCGTCGGCGGCGGCGACGTCGAGACGCAGGCCGGGCCGTTCTCGCTCGATGGTCTGGCGCACGACGGCGAGGTAGTCGTCGCGCCCGGTCATCAACCGACCGGTCACCGCGACCTCGTCGGTACCGCTGATGCGCGTCGCCGCCGTGATCGTGATGCCGAGTCGTCGTGCTGCGTCGTCGGCGATGGCGAGCGCCACGGCGTCACCGTCGGCAGCATGATCGAGGACGACGGTCGCGAAGTCGGCGAGGGTGGCGACCGGGCGCTCGTGCTGATGGATCCGGTCGGCCAGGTCGTCGATGCCAGCCCAGCGGGCGGCAGCGGCGTCGAGGAGTGTCGTGGTCGGCCCACGCCCGTCGTTCGCCGCCAATGCGGCTCGGACGCCCCGACTCCCGATCCAGAACGCCCCACCTTCGTCGCCGATGAGGAAGCCGGCGCCGTCGAGGCGGTGCGCCTGCCCGTGCTCGTCGAGCGCCAGACATGCCACGCCGGTTCCGACCGCGAGCGCCACGCCGGCGCGTCCCGTCAACGCACCGGCGTGGGTCGTGACGGCATCGCTCGTGATGCACAGCGACTCGACGTCGCGAGCAGAGCGGAGCGGCGCCGCGAGTCGTGCTCGATCGTCCTGCGTCGTCGGCAGCATCGTGAGCCCGGCCACGACCCCGACAGCTGCGTCCGGCGGAACCGTCGCGTCGACGAGGTCTCGGATGGCCACACCGAGTGCGGCGACCGGGTCGTCGGCGTCGTGGCCGACCCCGTCGACCTCGCCCGAGCGGCACTCGCCGTCGACCGTCGCCCGGGCGCGCACCGTCGACTGGCCGCCGTCGATGCCGACCGCGATCGCGTCGGTCGTCGTCGCTGCGCGGGTCAACGGGACGTCCCGTCGTCGATCGCACCCGCGGTCAGTGTGACGTCGAGGTGGTACCGATCGCCGCTGTAGAGGCACTCGGCCGTCATGAGCGGTCGCCTCCCCGCGTCCAGGTACCGCATGTCGACGAGGAGACACGGGTGCCCTTCGTCGACATCGAGATGGTCGGCGATGTCGGCGGGCGCCCCGACGGCATGGATCGTGCTGGTCGCCTGACCGGGCCGCCGACCGAACCGCTCGACGAGGAGATCGATCAGGGACCCGTCCAGATCGTCGGGACCGAGCGACGGCGCTGACGACCGTGCGATGCACGTCGTCTCGACGGCCATCGGGACGTCGTCGGCGAGGCGCAGTCGTCGGAAGCGGACGACCGATTCTCCCTCGGCGATGCCGAGCGACGCGGCGAGTGTGGCGTCGGCAGGGACCTCTTCGAACGACAACGTCTCCGCCCGGGCGGTGCGCCCGGCGCGCTGCATGTCGGCCGTGAATCCGGAGAGGCCGACCATGCGTGCCTGGGGGCGGGGTGCCACGAAGGTGCCCGATCCGCGTCGACGCTCGAGCAGCCCTTCGTGGGCGAGTGCCTCGATCGCCTTGCGGGCGGTCATCCGGGCGACGCCCCACTCCTCGGCGAGATCGCGCTCGCTCGGAATGCGCGCGCCGACCGCCATGCGCGAGATCAGCTCTCGCAGTTGGAGGACCGCTCGTGCGGCCTTGCCGTCGGTCGACGGTGCCTTCGTCATGGCATTACTGTGTACCACATTGGTCAAGCGCGTCATGCAAAATGGAGCACGTTAGACCTGGTCACAGCATTCTGATCGTTTCAAATTGGTCTATGAACAGTAGGTTTCTGAGATGTTCGAACTGATGGCGGCAGCATCGTCCGATCTGCCGGCGCTCTACCGGGTGGCGCTCGTCACCGGCGACGGTGGCGACGACGCGACCGCTCAGCACGGCGACCCGGATCTGATCGGTCACGTGTTCGTCGGGCCGTACGTCGAGTTGGCGTCGGGCAGGTCGTTCGCCGTCGTCGACGAGCGCGGCATCGCCGGCTACGTCCTCGGTACGCCATCGACGCCGACGTTCCTCGCCGAACGCGAACTCGACTGGTTCGCGCCGCTACGACGGAGGTACGACGTCGTCGACACCGCGTTGCTCACTCCGGCCGACCGCGAGATCCTGGAACTGTTCGATGCGCCGTACCCCGTCGCCGACGAACTGGTCGAGCGGTTCCCGGCTCACCTCCACATCGACCTCCTCGAACGTTGCCGTGGCCGCGGCGTGGGGCGTGCCGCCATGACGCAGATGATGCAGGCGCTCGCCGACGCAGGCGCGCACGGGGTGCACCTCGAAGTCGACCAGCGCAACGAGCGAGCGATCGGTTTCTACCGCTCCCTCGGGTTCGACATCGTCGACACGCTCGACGATTCCCACGTCATGGCACGCACCCTCGAACCCGCAGCCGTCGGATGATGTCAGTCGGATGGGGTCAGACCCCAACCGACGAGCAGCGCATTGGCCACAGCGTCCGTTGGTCGGTTGGGGTCTGACCCCATCCGACCGGGTTTGTGAACGCTGCGTGACAGGGCACCGTCTCCTTTACGGCCTGTCAAGACGATCGCTAGTGTCGCTCCATGGACATCGGGATCGTCCTCCAAACCACACCGCCTGCGAGGCGGGTGATCGACCTGGCCAAGCGTGCCGAAGCCCTCGGCTTCTCACACGTGTGGACGTTCGATTCGCACATCTTGTGGGAGGAGCCGTACGTCATCCACTCCCAGATCCTCGCCGAGACGCGCAACGTGATCGTCGGGCCGATGGTCACCAACCCGGCCACCCGAGACTGGACCGTCACCGCGTCCACGTACGCCACGCTCAACGAGATGTACGGCAACCGAACCGTCTGCGGCATCGGTCGCGGCGACTCGGCGGTGCGTGTCACCAACGGCAAGCCGACCACGCTCGCCACGATGACCGACGCCGTCAACGTGATCCGCGAACTCGCCAACGGCCGCAGCGTCGACTACAAGGGTTCCACCATCACGTTGCCGTGGGCGGAGAAATCGGAGCTCGAGGTCTGGGGCGCCGGCTACGGCCCCAAGGCGCTCAAGATGATCGGTGAGACGTGCGACGGGTTCATCCTCCAGCTCGCCGACACCCAGATCGCCGAGTGGACGATCTCGGCAGTCCGTACCGCAGCGGCTGACGCCGGTCGCGACCCCGACGACATCACGATCTGTGTGGCGGCGCCCGCCTACGTGGGCGACGACATCGAATACATGCGCGACCAGGTGCGCTGGTTCGGTGGCATGGTCGGCAACCACGTCGCTGACATCGTCACGCGCTACGGCGACGAGACCGACGCCGTGCCGCAGGCGCTCACCGACTACATCAAGGGCCGCCAGGGCTACGACTACAACCAGCACGGCCAGGCCGGCAACACCCACGCCGACTTCGTGCCCGACGAGATCGTCGACCGGTTCTGCATCCTCGGGCCGCCGTCGGCGCAGCTCGAGCGCCTCGCCGAACTGCGCGAGCTCGGTGTCGACCAGTTCTCGATCTACCTCCAGCACGACGGCAAGGACCACACCCTCACCGAGTACGGCGAGCGCGTCATCCCGTTCGTCAACGAGACCAAGCTCGCCAAGACGTGACCCGATCTGCGCTCGCCCGAGCGGGAGGCCGGCGGTGATCGCCCGCGGTGCCCGGCGCGCAGCGATGTTCGTGCTCGCGCTGGTGCTCGTCGCGGCGTGGTGGGAGTTCTACAAGTGGATCGGCCCCGAGGACGGCGGCTCGGTCCTCGGCATGAACATCCTCCCCAAGACGTCCGATCGTGCGATGCCGCACACCTGGGACATGGTGTCGAGGCTGTTCGAGAACGAGAGCACCGCCGCCGACTCGCGTCCGCTCTGGGTCGCCGTCGTCGGGTACGCCTGGTACACGTTCCGGCTCGCCCTCGGCGGGCTCATCCTCGGCTCGATCATCGGTGTCGGCCTCGCGATCGTCATGGCCCGGTTCCGGCTCGTCGAGCGGGGTCTGCTGCCGTGGATCATCATGTCGCAGACCGTGCCGCTGATCGCCTTGGCGCCGCAGGTCGTGTCGTGGTCGGGCCGATTCGACCTGTTCGGTTGGGAGTGGCCGCGTTGGGCGTCGGTGTGCGTACTCGCCGCCTTCCTGTCGTTCTTCCCGATCGCCGTCGGCACACTGCGCGGACTCAACTCGCCGCCTGCCGCCGCGCTCGAACTGATGGACAGCTACGCCGCCTCGTGGTGGCAGACGCTCTGGCGGTTGCGGCTGCCGGCCTCGGTGTCGTACCTCATCCCGGCGCTCAAGCTGGGGGCCACGGCGTCGGTGATCGGCGTGATCGTGTCCGAGATCTCGACCGGCATCCCCGGCGGGATCGGGCGAGCGGTCATCTCGTACGGCCAGGCGGCCACGAGTGACCCGGAGAAGTTGTACGGCGCCATCTTCGGCGCCGCCGCGCTCGGGCTGGTGCTCTACGGCCTGGTCGTGTTGATGGAAGTGGTGGTCATGCGAGATCGCCCGCAGGAGGAACTCACGTGACCACATCCGCCGTCGCGGTCAGCAAGGTGTCGAAGGTGTTCAACCCCGGCACGCCCGGGCAGGTCGACGCCCTCGTCGACGTCGATCTCACGATCGCCCCCGGCGAGTTCGTGTCGTTGATCGGCCCGTCGGGTTGCGGCAAGTCGACCCTGCTCCGACTGATCGCCGACCTGCTCGAGCCGAGCGAGGGCGCGATCACGATCAACGGCAAGAACGCCCGCCAGGCCCGACTCGACCAGGACTACGGGATGGCGTTCCAGCAGGCCGGCCTGTTCGAGTGGCGATCGGTCGAGAAGAACATCGAGTTGCCGCTCGAGCTGAAGGGCTGGGACAAGAACCAGCGCCGCGAACGCGCGCACGAGATGCTCGAACTCGTCAAACTCCCGGAATTCGCCCGACACATGCCGTGGCAATTGTCGGGTGGCATGCAGCAACGCATCGCGATCGCTCGAGCACTCGCAGCGTCGCCGTCGCTGCTGCTGATGGACGAACCGTTCGGCGCGCTCGACGAGATGACCCGCGAACACATGCAGGCCGAACTCCTCCGCATCTGCGCCGAGACCCAGACCACCGTCGTGTTCGTGACGCACTCGATCCCCGAAGCCGTGTTCCTGTCCGATCGCGTCGTCGTCATGTCGCCGCGCCCCGGCCGGATCACGCAGACGATCGACGTCGCGCTCGGCGACGACCGCGACGAGGACACGCGCGAAGCAAGTGGCTTCTACGACAAGATCACCGAGGTCCGCGAAGCCCTGCGCGGCATCGAGCAACCGGTGATGGGCGGGGTCGACGACCGATGAACGGCCGTCACGCCGTCGCCACGGTCGCCTGGCCGTTGCTGTTCGGTGCGATCTTCCTCGCGCTCTGGGAGGCCGTCGTCCAGATCTTCGACCTGAAGCCGTACTTCCTGCCGTCGCCGTCGGCGATCTTCGAAGCGTTCGTCGACAACATCGGCGTCATCTGGGACGCCACCGTGTACTCCGGCACCAACGCACTGATCGGGCTCGTCGCCGGCACCCTGCTCGGCGTGGCCGTCGCCTTCCTGCTCGTGCGGTTCCAGTTCATGACCGAGCTGGTGACGCCGATGGCCGTCGCGCTCAACGCGATCCCGATCGTCGTGCTCGTCACCGTCTTCCTCAACATGTACGGCGCCACGAGCGACATCCCGCGTCGGCTGATGGTGACCTTGATCGTGTTCTTCATCGTGCTCGTCAACGTGGCGAAGGGACTGCGGCAGGTGCAGCCCACCCATCTCGAGCTGATGCGTTCGTACGCGGCGTCGCCCTCGGCGGTCCTGATGAAGGCCCGCATCCCGAACGCCGTGCCGTATCTGTTCACGGCGCTCAAGATCGCGGCACCGGCGTCGGTCATCACGGCGTTCGTCGCCGAGTACTTCGGCGGACGAGACATCGGGCTCGGCCGTCGGATCCCATCCAACTTCGCGAACTCCAGGAACGCAGTCGCGTGGGCCTATGTGCTCGGCGCCTGCCTGTTGGGCCTGCTGTTCTACCTGATCTCCATGGCGATGGAGTCAACAACCAGACACCGACGGGGCGAAGCCCCTGGGGGAGGAGCATGACATGAGAACACGGAACCGATCAGTACGGACGGCGCTCGCCGGCGTCGTCGCACTGTCGCTGGTCGCCGCTGCGTGCGGTGACGACGACGACACGGCCGACGACATCGAGGACGCCGTCGACGACGCGGTCGACGAGGCCGAGGACGCCGCCGACGATGCGGTGGACGAAGCCGAAGACGCCGTCGACGAGGCCGAGGACGCCGCCGAGGACGCGGTGGACGAGGCCGAGGACGCGATGGACGACGCCGACGACGACATGGCCGACGGCATCGAGTGCGAGACGCCCGACGAGGTCAGCCTGCAGCTGCAGTGGTTCGTCCAGGCACAGTTCGCCGGCTACTACGCAGCGATCGACCAGGGCTACTACGACGCGGCGTGTCTCGACGTGACCATCGTCGAAGGTGGCGTCGACATCGTCCCGCAGACCCAGCTCGCCAACGGCGACGTCGACTTCGCCCTCGCGTGGGTGCCCAAGGCCCTCGCCAGCCGTGAAGCCGGAGCGAACATCGTGAACGTCGCTCAGATCTACCAGCGCTCCGGCACCCTGCAGGTGTCGTTCGCCGACTCGGGCATCGAGTCGCCGGCCGACTTCGCCGGCAAGAAGATCGGCAACTGGGGCTTCGGCAACGAGTACGAGGTGTTCGCAGCGCTCGGCCAGGAGGGGCTCGACCCCGCCTCCGACGTCGAACTCGTCGGGCAGAACTTCGACATGGTCGCCCTCCTCGACGGGGAGATCGACGCTGCCGAGGCAATGACCTACAACGAGTACGCACAGGTGCTGGAGGCCGTGAACCCCGACACCGGTGAGCTGTACCAGCCGGAGGACTTCAACGTCATCTCGTACGAAGAGGTCGGCGTCGGGATGTTGCAGGACGCGATCTGGGCCAGCGGCGACCGTCTCGCCGACGACCCCGAGTACGTCGACATCACCACCCGATTCGTCGCCGCCTCGATCGGCGGTTGGCTGTACTGCCGCGACAACGTGCAGGAATGCGCCGACATCGTGCTGGCCGCCGGCCCCACCCTGGGTGCCAGCCACCAGCTCTGGCAGATGAACGAGGTCAACAAGCTCATCTGGCCGTCCGACAACGGTCCCGGCATCGTCGATCCGGCGGCGTGGGATCGCACCGTCGAGATCGCGCTGAACACGCCGAACCTCGAAGGAGCGACGGTGCTCACCGAGGAGCCGTCGGACGACGCGTACCGCACCGACATCGCGACCGAGGCGCTCGAACTCCTCGCCGAGCTGGGCATCCCGGTCGCCGTGACCGGTGAGGTGTACCAGCCGATCGAGGTCACCCTGAACGAGGGCGGCGCCTGACGAGACCGGCACCTCGTCACCATCCCGCGGTGACGTGAACGGAAGACAGCGGCAGGGTCGGGGACTTCCGGCCCTGCCGCTGTCCCGCCCGGGCACCGTAGGTTGGCCGGATGCGCCGCAGCACGATCGTCGTTCCCTCGTTCGTCGCCCTCTCCGTGGGAGTGATGGGAATGACGGCCTGCGGCGGCAGCGACGACGAGACCGTGTCGTCGACCGTGACGCCGGTGATCGCGACGCTGCCGACCGTGCAGCTCCCCGAGTCGTTCCCCGACGACGTGCCGATGCCGGCGGGTATCGAGCTCGACGAGGCGAACGAGCTGACCGGCGGGCAGGCGACGATCTTCGACATCACCGGGTGGAACGCCGGTGACCCGGTTCCGCTCGGCGAGGCGTATCTCGCCGAGCTGCGCGACCTCGGCTACGAGATCACCAGCCGCGCCGACTCGACCGAGAACATCCTGTTCACCGTCGAAGGCCCGGAGTGGTTCGTCAGCGCCGGCTTCTACCCCGACGCCATGCGCGAACGCGGCACCGCCATCGGCCTCACCGTCGGCCCCGTCGACTCCGCCAATGCGTGAACAAGCACCCAAGGCGTTCACGCCTTCGGCGATCAGTCGTCGATCAGTCGTCGATCAGTCGTCGACGTAGGCGAGGGCCGAGCGCAGGTTCATGGGGCGGCGCGGCACGGGCGAGCTGGTGACGATGTTCGTGACCGTGGCGCCATGGCCGGTCACGAGTTCGAGCAACTCCTCCAGATGGGCGGTCGAGCGGACCCGTGCCCGGATCACGTGCGACTCCGACCCGGTCACCCGGTTCGCCTCGATGATCTCGGGGATCGCCGTCATGACGTCGTCGATCGTCGCACGGTCGAGGTTCGTCGCGTTCAGGCGGATGATGCACAGGATCGGGAACCCGATCGCCTCGTAGTCGACCATCGCCCGGTAGCCGGTGATCACACCCGACTCCTCCAGCTTGCGGATGCGTTCGGCGACCGCCGGTGGCGACAGGCCGATCCGTTCACCCAGTTCTCGATACGACAACCGCCCGTCGTGCTGCAGCAGGTCGAGCAGGTCGCGGTTGATCTCGTCGAGGTGGATCACACCCGTACTGTACTTTCCAAAGCAAATGCTCGGAATGACTTTGGAAACCATGGGCACATCGCCCGAAACGGCCGAAGTTCCGAACGTTGACGGATTGTACATTCGGGCCGATTTCCCTAGCGTTGAACACGTGAACGCACAGCAGACCCTCGCATTCCGGGAGCTCCTGGCGGCGTGGAATCGCCGTGAGGATGCTCGCAGCCAGAGCAACTTCCGCGCCCTCGCATCGGCCCGCGCCGACCTCGAGGACGCACGGACCAAGCTCCACCTCACCCTCGATCGCTGACCACAGCGATTCAACGCTCGGCCACCGTCGCCGAGCGTGCAGACGACCACACGGGCCGGGTTTCCGACGGACCGCTCTCCGCAGCGCTCCCGAGGATCGCCCGGCCCGGTCCAATTCCCGCCGCAGCATCTCCGGCTTTGCCGTGACGAGCTCGGCGTGGTCGACTGGTCGGCGATGGACTTCGAGCAACCCGACGACTTCGCCGTCATCCGCACCGAGGTGCGGCGGCTGTGCGACAAGTACGGCAACGAGTACTGGCGCGGGCTCGAACCCGACCGCTACCCGGAGGAGTTCGTCGCCGATCTGACCCGCCACGGCTGGCTCGCCGCGCTCATCCCCGAGCAATACGGCGGTGGTGGGCTCAGCCTCGCCGGCGCCTCGGTCATCCTCGAAGAGATCGCCGCCAGCGGTGGCAACCCCTCGGCCTGCCACGCGCAGATGTACGTGATGGGCACCCTGCTCCGCCACGGCTCCGACGAGCAGAAAGAGCACTACCTCCCGCAGGTCGCCGACGGCCGCAAACGACTCCAGGCGTTCGGCGTCACCGAGCCGGCCGCCGGTTCGGAGACGACGCGCATCACCACCCGTGCCGAACGCGACGGCGACGTGTACCGCATCAACGGGCAGAAGATCTGGACGTCGCGAGCGCTCTACTCCGACCTGATGATCCTGCTGGCGCGCACGACGCCGATCGACGAGGTCGAGCACCGCCTCGACGGGCTGTCGGTCTTCATCGTCGAGATGCGCGATGACTCGGGCGAACTGATCCCCGGGCTTCGCATCGATCCGATCGACACGTGGATGAACCACAACACGACCCAGGTGTTCTTCGACGACGTCGAGATCCCGGCGTCGTCGCTGATCGGTGTCGAGGGGAACGGGTTCCGCCAGATCCTCGATGGCATGAACGCCGAACGGATCCTGATCGCCGCCGAGTGCATCGGCGACGGCACCTTCTTCCTCGAGCGTGCGTCGCAGTACGCGAACGAACGGGAGGTGTTCGGGCGACCGATCGGCCAGAACCAGGGCGTGGCGTTCCCCCTCGCCAAGGCGTACGCCCAGTTGCAGGCCGCCGACCTGATGCGATGGAAGGCGGCGTCACTGTTCGACGCCGGCAAGAGCTGCGGCGCCGAGGCGAACATGTCGAAGCTGCTCGCGAGCGAGGCATCGTGGGCGGCGGGGAACGCTGCGCTCGACGCCCATGGTGGGTACGGGTTCGCCGCCGAGTACGACATCGAACGCAAGCTGCGTGAGACCCGGCTCTACCAAGTCGCCCCGATCAACAACAATCTCGTCCTCGCCTTCGTCGCCGAAAAGTGTCTCGGCCTCCCGAAGAGCTACTAGTCGGTTGAGGTCAGACCCCAACCGACGAGCCCGTCGAGGGTGCGAGGCGACTGGCGGTCGGTTGGGGTCTGACCTCAACCGACGGTGGCAGCAATGACGGCGCCGTTGGCGGGGGTGGTGATCGTTGCGGTGGAGCAGGCGATCGCTGCGCCGTTGGCGACGCGGCACCTGGCCGACCTCGGAGCGACCGTGATCAAGGTCGAACACCCCGACGGCGGCGACTTCGCCCGCCACTACGACGACAACACCGCCGGCCAGTCGACCTACTTCGTCTGGGCGAACCGCGGCAAGCAGAGCGTCGTCGTCGACCTGAAGACCGACGCCGGCCGTGACCGCCTCGACGCCCTCATCGCCGGCGCCGACGTGTTCGTCCAGAACCTCTCCGCCGGTGCCGCCGAACGAGCAGGCCTGCTCGCCCACCAACTCCTCGACCGGCACCCGACGATCGTCGCCTGCGACATCTCCGGCTACGGGCTCGACGGGCCACGGGCCGACGACAAGGCCTACGACCTCGCGATCCAGTCCGAAGCCGGCGCGGTGATGCTCACCGGCTCGCCCGACGAGCCGTCCAAGGTCGGCATCTCGATCGCCGACATCTCCGCCGCCATGTACGCCCTCAGCTCGATCCTCGCTGCGCTGTACCGGCGCGACCGCACCGGCGAGGGCGCGGCGATCTCGCTGTCGATGCTCGAGTGCCTCACCGAGTGGACGTCGCCGCAGGTCCTGACCGCCGCGGCGACCGGTGAGGCTCCGGCCCGCTCGCCGCGACGGCACCCGATGATCGCTCCCTACGGCATGTTCGAACTCGCCGACGGCGCGACGGTGCTGATCGCCGTGCAGTCCGACCGGGAGTGGCGGGCGATGGCCGAGGGCGTCCTCGCCCGGCCCGAACTCGGCAACGACCCGCGCTTCGCGGGCAACCGTGACCGAATCGCCAACGTCGACGAACTCGAGTCGATCATCAGCGGAGCGCTGGCAGCGATCGGCGCCGACGAGGCGAGGGACCGTCTGCGAGCGTCGCGCATCACCGTCGCCGACGTCCGCGACCCGCTCGACGTCTGGCACCACGTACAACACGCGGCGCGGCAGCGCAAGGTCGACGTCACCACCGAGACCGGTACCGCTCAGGTGTTCAGAGCCCCGTTCAACATCAGCGGCCACACCGACGAAGGCGGCCACGTCCCCGCCCTCGACGAACACGCCTGATCAACCTCGCGATGCACCCCGATCGTCGGTCGGCGTCGGATCGGATGGCTACGACTCGTCGAACCAGGGCTCGCCCGTCGTCTCGGTCCAACCGACGGGGTCGGCGAGGATGGCGTCGATGCCCCGCTCGTCGGTCAGGTTGTGAGCTCCCCGTCCGCCTCCGCGGACCGTGATCGTCTCCAGCTCCGGCAGTGCCCAGGTCTCGGCGAACGGTGCGTCGTCGATCGGGGTCCCGGGCGCAGGAAGGTAGCGGAACCAGCCCGGTTGCCTCGGACGCTTCACCCGCCGCCAGAGGTGCCGGAAGTCGCCCCGGACGACGCCTCCGACGCTGCGGTCGATCTGCTCGAGCACGTCATCGGATCCGCTGTCGCATGCGTCGCAACCACAGTCGGGAATCATCTCGACCGTGGCCGCCGGGTCGCCGGCTCCGATCGTCACCCCGGTGTCGAGGAGCCCTTCGATTCGGCTGCGGGCGAACACGATGGGCAGGGCACCGGAGCGCGTCGGCACCAGGCGGTCGGTTCGCTGCAGATCGGTGCCTGGCGGATCGATCCAGTCGGTGGTGACGTCGCGCTCCATGGTGGCGAGACCGGCCGCCACGAGAGCGTCGGCCCACGCGTCGACGCGTGCCCCGATGATCCGCCACTTCGCCGGATCGAGCACCCGCGAGTACTCCTCGTCCAACGGCATCCGGTCGGGGTGCGGATCGTCCCACTGCCGCAGCCCGCGCGCGGTCACGGCGAACGCCGCGTCGACCTCGACGAGCAGCTCAGCGAACCGATCCATGCGATCAGCTTGCTCCTTCGCCCGAGGGCGCGCGCTGCCGGTTTCGTCAGGTGATGGCGCGCATGGCGCGGCGGATGGTGTTGACTGCGGCGGCCGGGGCGCGATCGATCAGCTTCAGGAGCCGCTCGGCTGGGACGGAGCGGACATGGTCGACGGCGTAGACCGTGTCGTCGACCACGACCCGCCAGGGATCGAGGACGTCGTCGGGCGAACCGTGCTGCTCGGGTATGACGACGGCGCGACCGGCGAGTCGGTTGAAGCGGGCCGGGGAGATCACCAGGACCCGACGTCGCCGGTCCTCGTTCAGGTCTGCGTCGTAGACGTCACCGACGTCCATCACTCGATGCTGTCGAACGCTGCGTCGATCTCGGCTTCGCGTGCGCGTCGCTGTGCCTGCTCGTCGTCGGACAACGTCGCTCTCCACGCTGCCGCACGTTCGGCCTGAGCCCAGAACTCGCGTTCCTCGAGGGCGTCCAACGCCTCAATGATGGTGTCCTCGAGCGTCGCCCGGCCGAACGCCTTGATGCGATCGCGGGTCTCCGTGCTGACCTTGACCGTGGTCGCCATACCCGGAGTATACCGGAGGGCGCGGAGCCGGTGAGGCGTGGCGGTCAGCCGGCGAGGCCGGTGAGGACACCTTCGAGGCTCTCGAGGCCGGCGGCCAGGGAGTCGGTGAGGTTCTTCAGTTCGGTTTCGCCGACGTCGATGGCGATCGGCACGTCGAGCTGGACGGGGAACTCGTCCTGGATCGGCACCGTCTCGTCGATCGGGATGTCGACGACGAGATCGATCGGTACGACCACGTCGACCGGCACGTTGACGTCGACGGGGATCCCGCCGAGCGGCGTGTCGATGGTGATGGTGGTGTCGATCTCCTCGTTGATCGGGATCTCGGTCACGATCGGCACCTCGACGGTGCGGCTGATGACGACCTCGGTGTCGATCGGGATGACCTCGTCGATGTTGACGTCGAACGAGATGGTCGACTCGCCGAAGTCACGCAGGCCGGTGATCGCCTCGGCGACGCCCGCCTCGATCTCGGGTGAGAGCTCGGCCAGCTGATCGACGAACCCCTCGACCTGCGACGCGTACAGCGCGGCGCCGGCTTCGACCCGGTCGAGATCGGCACGCAGCTCCTCGACCTCGGCCGACGACGCACCACCGTTCGCCATCACGGTCGCCAGCTCCGTGCGGGCGGCTTCGGCGTCGCTCTCGGCCGACGCCACGCGGCCGAACAGCAGCCCGATCACGACGAACGCACCGACGAGCAGCGCGGCGAGGATGCCGATCATCAGGTTGGTGCGCCGCGTCAGTTCGGCGATCGCCGCGGTGTTGGCCTCGCTGGCGGCGGGCACCGGTTCGGGCAGCGCGGCCGGACCGATGTCGGTCATGGGCGTGGTGTCGTGATGGTCGGTCACGGCGTGGCTCCTTCGCTCGAGTGATGGTGAGAAGAATGGTCGTCAGGATGCGTGGCGGCACGGTTGCGCCGCATGAAGAAGGTGGCGAGAAGGCCGGCGCCGAGCACGACGGCGGCCGCAGTGAACGTCTCGGCGATCGCCTGGGCGGTGAGGGTCTCCTGAGCGGCGACGACGGCGTCCTCGAATCCGGGATCGGTGATCGGCGGCAGCTCGATCGTCGAGCGCAGGCTCTCGAAACGGGAGAGGCCCCACGCGGTCAGCGCCGACAGGCCGACGCTCAAGCCGAGCAGGCGCACGACCATCACCACCGACGCGGCGGCGCCGCGCTGGTCGGGTGGTGCGGCGTCGACGACGGCGCTCGTCGTGGGTGCGACGGTGAGGCCGAATCCACCGCCGAGGAGGGCGAGTTGCACGGCGAAGATCGGGTAGCTGGTGTCGGCGGTCCACGTGGCACCCATCCACGCATACGCCGCCGTCGACATCGCGACGCCGAGCAGTACCGGCGGCTGATACCACCACCGCTCGGTGATGCGTCCGCCGACGTAGGAGGTGATCGCCATGGCGGCGGTGAGCGCCGAGAGGATCCACCCCGAGTAGACGGCGGCCCGCTCGAGATCGAGTTCGACCGAGTTGATGAACAGCGGCACGTCGACCATCGCGATGACGAGGCCGGCGCCGACGACGAAGTTGACGCCGAGCGCGATCAGCAGGTTGCGACCCTGGAAGATGCGAGGGTCGAACAGCGGGTGCTTCGAGTACGACTGCTGGACGATGAACAAGCCGGTCGCGAGCGTGGCGACGGGGTAGAGCCACCACAGGTCGGGGCCGCTGCCACCGGTGAGTTCGTCGAGTCCGTTGACGCTCTGGATCTCGGCACCGCCGAGCAGCGCGAGGTTGAGGCTGACGAGCGCGATCGTGAGCAGGGTGGCGCCGACCCA
Source organism: Ilumatobacter fluminis (assembly GCF_004364865.1). Classification (NCBI taxonomy): domain Bacteria; kingdom Bacillati; phylum Actinomycetota; class Acidimicrobiia; order Acidimicrobiales; family Ilumatobacteraceae; genus Ilumatobacter; species Ilumatobacter fluminis. The sequence goes on along the minus strand of NZ_SOAU01000001.1, from coordinate 4,360,551 downwards.
GTCGATGCGGGCTCCGTGCTCGGGCTTGTCCTGTCCGGCGAGGGCCCACCACGACACGGCCAGGCCGCCGATCGCCATCGGGATGTTGAGCCAGAACTGCCACTCCCACGACAGGAACCGCACGAGCATGGCGCCGTACAACGGACCCCACACCCAACCGAGCGTCTCGATCGCGCCGAGTGTGCCGAGCGCTCGGGCTCGCTTGCCCTCCTCGTAGACGTCGCCGACGACGGCCAACGCGACCGGCACCATGGCGCCACCGCCGATCGCGGTGAGGATGCGACCGAGCAGGAACCAGCGGAACGGTTCATCGAACTGGATCGACAACGGGATCAGGATCGTGCCGACGAGGAACAGCAAGTAGGCACCGACGAAGGTGCGCCGACGACCGAGCACGTCGCTGACGCGTCCGGCGATCGGCATCACGGCGACGAAGGCGATCAGGTAGGCGTTCACGATCCAGGCGGCGTCGTCGAGGCCGTCGGGCAGGACGAGGCCGAGGTCGCCGATGATCGGGCGCAGCATCGTCGAGACGACGGTGAGGTCGTCGGCCGCGACGAAGACGCTGAAGCCGACGACGGCCAGGATCGCGCCCGGCGACGGTCGGCGCCCGGTGCCGGTGTCGGGGCGTTCGTCGACGGCGGTCATGCTCCGGCCTCCGTGCGCACGTTGGCGGGTGGGCGGATCGTGAACGACTCGCCGTAGCGATCGAGTTCGAGTTCCCACTGCGACTTGGCACCGTCGATCGTGGTCTCGAACTCGAGGCGGGTCACCAGGAACGTGCCCGGATGGATCCAGAGATCGACGGGCACGTCCTGCCCGTCGACGAGGCCGACCGTGATGTTCTCGACCTCACTCGCCGGGGCGACACCGCGCACGTGGTAGCGCTCGCCGCCTCGGTCGTCGATGCCGACGAGCTCGACGTCGCGAAGGTTGGCGAGCAGCGGCTGCCAACCGTCCTCGGGATCGAAGAAGCGGGACGGGTCGATGTCGAAGCCGGGAGGGAGCGTCTCGAAGTCGCCGGTGACCGGGTTCGAGATCCACACCTCGTCGTCGATCGCGACGGCGCCGATCTCGGTCGTCAGGTTGCCGTCGACGGTGACCGTGAGCTGGGCTCGGGCCCGCGTCGGCACGGTGAACTGCCCGATCAGCGAGTCGAGGGCGAGTGACTCGAACTCGTCGATGTAGATCGGGGCTCCGTCGCGATCGAGTCGGAACTCGACGCTGGTGACGGCACCCATCGCCTCGGCCGATGCTGCGACCACCTCGGTCACGTCGGCATCGCGGTCGGCGACCGCACCGTCGTCGAGATCGACGACCTCGGCGGTTTCGTCGGCGGTGTCGATCTCGGCGTCGGCGAACACGGCCGGTTCCGACGACTTGAACGCGAACGCGATCACGCCGACGAGCGCGGTCGCTGCAGCGACGAGCATCAGCTCGGCGAACAGCACCGGGCCGTCCGGCCGTCGTCGGGTGGTCATGCGATGGTCCTCCTGCACTGCACCCGCCCTCGGAGCACAGAACATGGGTACAACCGGGTGCCCCCGTCACCTATTCCGATCCGCCGTTTCACCTCCGGAGCATGCCCGCTCGACGCCGTTCGGACACCTGGTCGGGGCCGGCGAGCCTCAGAGCGGGTTCAGCGACATGAGCGACATGGGGTCCTATCCGGCCCCTAGCGGGCCATGGCGTAGAACTCGTCGTTGGGGCGGATGCCGGCGAAGTTGGCGTAGCGGTTGGAGAGCGCGAACAGGGACGTGATGGCACCGATGTCCCAGATCTCGTCGTCGGTGAAGCCCTTGTCGCGCATGTCGGCGAGGTCGTCGTCGGTGATGTCGGCGGAGTCGTTCGCCACCATCAGAGCGAAGTCGACGATGTGGCGCTCACGGTCGGTCAGGTCGGCCTTCACCGGGTTGGTCGCGACCTGGTCGGCGATCAACGGGTTCTTCGCCCGGATCCGCAGGATCGCGCCGTGCGACACGACGCAGTAGAGGCACTGGTTCTCCGCCGAGGTGGCGACGACGATCATCTCCCGTTCGGCCTTGGAGAGCCCCTCGTCGCTCTCCATCAGGGCGTCGTGGAAGGCGAAGAAGGCTCGGAACTCGGCCGGGCGACGCGCGAACGCGAGGAAGACGTTGGGCACGAAACCGGCCTTCATCTGCACGCCGAGGATCGTGTCGCGGATGTCGTCGGGGAGATCGTCGAGGTCGGGAACGTCGAAGCGGGAGATCGGGTGCTCGCTCATGCCACGAGCTTCGCGCCGATCAGTCGGCGGCGAAGCGTCGGAGCACCACCCAGAAGCCGGTGCCGGCGTGGGCGCTGCACCCCGCCCAGTCGCCCGGCAGCGCCTCGGCGACGTCGCCGGGCGGCAGGTGGATCGGCGTCTGGTCGCCGAGAGTGTTGATCCACACGACGGCACCGTCGGGCCGGAGGATCCGGTCGACCTCGCCGGGGAACAGCAGCATGTTGATCATGAGCACCACGTCGGCGGTGTCGTCGGCGAGAGGCAGCTGGGAGGAGTCTGCTTGCACCCGGGGCACCCGGTCGGGGGCGTGGGCGAGCATCTGGAACGAGAGGTCGAACGAGATGTGCTCGTCGACTCGACCGTCGAGCGCCCGACAACCGGCCCCGGTGCCCGATCCGAGTTCGATCCACCGGCCCGACGTCGGCACACCACCCCGATCGATCGCATCGAGGAGCGGCGCGGCCTTCAGGGGGTCGACGTGATCGGTGCTCCACGACGGGGCGAGGTCGTCGAACACCTGGGCGACCCGGGCCGCGTCCTGGTCGGTCCACGGATCGCCGAACGCCGTCGCTCGGGTGAGGAGGCGCATCGGGTGGTCGGGGCCGGCGAACGGCTGGGGACGTGTGTAATCCGCGTGGCGGCCGAGTTCGACGATCCCCGCGTTCGTCATGGCCCGGAGTCTTGCACGGAAACGTGCGCTCACAACGAACCGTCAGGGGCGGTTCGTGATCGCGAACGAGACGGCGGCGGCGTTGCCGACGTTCAGCGAGTCGACGTCGGAGCGGATCGGCAGGCGCACCCGACGCGTCGTCGAGGCCATGGTCCGTCGTTCGAGCCCGGGACCTTCGGCGCCGAGCACGATGGCGAGGCGATCGGGGACGTCGAGGCTCCAGATGTCGACGGCGTCGTCGGCCGGTGTCATCGCCCACGTCTCGAAGCCGGCGTCGTGCATCGCGTCGAGCGCCGCACCCGGCCACATCGCCGCGTCGACCCGACACGACGGCAGGAACAGGATCTCGCCCATGCTGACTCGCACGGTGCGGCGGGTGTACGGGTCGATGCAGGTGGGGTCGAGCACGAACGCGTCGACGCCGAGGGCGCGTGCGCTGCGGGCGATCGCCCCGAGGTTCTCGGGGTCGTTGAGCCCCTCGAGGACGGCGACCCGTCGCGAGGTGGCGAGCACGTGGGCGAGGTCGGGGAGCGGCCGGCGGTCGGCGGCGGCGATGGCGCCGCGGTGGAGGTCGAAACCGACGATGTGGCGCAGCAGTGCCTTGTCGACGACGTATGTCGGGGCGTCGAGCGGATCGAGGAGATCGGCCAGACGCTCGTACTTCTGTTCCGAGACCAGCACGCTGCGCACCCGGTGGTCGGACGCCAGCAGTCGCTCGATCGACGTCGGGCCCTCGGCGATGAAGAACTCGTCGCCCTCGATGCGGCGTCGCGCTGCGGCGTCGCGCAGCTCGCGGTAGTCGGCGAGTCGCGGATCGGCGGCGTCGGCGATGCGTTCCATCGGGCCGTAGTCTGGCGGGTGGGTGGACGAACTGGTGTTCGTTCTGTACGATCGAACACGTGTTCTATCAAGGGTCGCTGTTCGGGACGTTGGCGCCCGAGGTCGACGCCTCGTTCGCCGAGGCGCAGCGGCTGGCGCTCGACCACACCACCTGGGTCGAGCTGGTCCCGGGCTGGCTGCGCGGCGCCGACGACGTGTTCGACGAACTCACCACCACCCTCCCGTTCCGACAGCGCACGGGCGTGCGGATGTACGACTCGATCGTCGCCGAACCGCGCCTCACCGCCTGGTGGCGGGTCGAACACGGCACGCCCGAGCCACTCCCACTGCTCCACGACATCCGGCTCATGCTCGCCGAGCGCTACGCCGAACCGTTCGACTCGATCGGGTTCAACCTCTACCGCGACGGCAACGACTCCGTCGCCTGGCACGGCGACCGCCACCGCCACGTGGTGAACAACCCCGTCATCGCGATCCTGAGCGTCGGCGCACCGCGCCCGTTGCGGCTCCGCCCCCGAGGCGGCGGTCAGTCGCTCAGCTGGAGCCTCGGCAACGGCGACCTGTTCGTGATGGGCGGCGCCTGCCAGCACACCTGGGAGCACACCGTCCCCAAGGTCCGCCTCACCACCGGCCCCCGACTCAGCATCACCTTCCGCTCCGCCTGACCGACGGTCGACCACAAGGGGTCAGGCACCTTCTGGTCTCACACGGTCCGGCGAGCGTCGAGCATGCCGCCCACAAGGGGTCAGGCACCTTCTGGTCTCACACGGTTTGGCGAGCGTCGAGCATGCCGCCCACAAGGGGTCAGGCACCTTCTGGTCTCACACGGTTTGGCGAGCGTCGAGCATGCCGCCCACAAGGGGTCAGGCACCTTCTGGTCTCGCACGGTTTGGCGAGCGTCGAGCATGCCGCCCGCAAGGGGTCAGGCATCTTCTGGTCTCGCACGGTTTGGTGAGCGTCGAGCATGCCGCCCGCAAGGGGTCAGGCATCTTCTGGTCTCGCACGGTTTGGTGAGCGTCGAGCATGCCGCCCGCAAGGGGTCAGGCATCTTCTGGTCTCGCACGGTTTGGTGAGCGTCGAGCATGCCGCCCGCAAGGGGTCAGGCATCTTCTGGTCTCGCACGGTTTGGTGAGCGTCGAGCATGCCGCCCGCAAGGGGTCAGGCATCTTCTGGTCTCGCACGGTTTGGTGAGCGTCGAGCATGCCGCCCGCAAGGGGTCAGGCATCTTCTGGTCTCGCACGGTTTGGCGAGCGTCGAGCATGCCGCCCGCAAGGGGTCAGGCATCTTCTGGTCTCGCACGGTTTGGCGAGCGTCGAGCATGCCGCCCAGAAGGTGCCTGACCCCTTGTGGTCAGTGGCCGAGGGTGCTGAGGGCGGCGACGGCGGCGCCTCGGCAGCCGGCCATGTCGAGGTCGGTCACCTCGAGCACCTCGGCGACGTCGCGCTGCTCGGCCCGCAGGTTGGTGTGCCGGCGCACCTGGTCGAGGAACCAGTCCCGGAAGTGCGGTTCGGCCTCGAGCACGCCACCGCCGATGAAGTACACGTCGGGGTCGAACACGTTCGCGACGATGGTGAACAACCGCCCGATCGCCATCGCCTGCTGCTCGAAGATCGTCAGCGCCATCTCGTCGCCGCGCTCGCCGAACCCGCGCACGGCCTTGGCGGCGTCGGCGATGTCGAGCTGGTTCAGTTCGTGATCGGGATACTGGGTCAGCCAGTAGGGCAGCAGGTTGTTCCGGATGCCGGTGAGTGACGCAAAGCTCTCGGCGTCGCCGACGAAGCCGCAGTTGCAGACCGGCACCGGCTGCCCCTCGCGCAGGATCCCGTCGGTCGGGATGTGGACGTGTCCGAGCTCGCCCGCCATGCCGGCGGCGCCCTTGATCATGTGGCCCTCGTGGATCAGGCCGCCGCCGAGGCCGGTGCCGACGATCGCAGCAGCCGACGACCGGTCGGCGGCGACCGCACCGAAGTGGCGGTGGTGCGCGTACAGCGCCGCCGCGTTGGTGTCGTTCGAGTAGACGACCGGCAGTTCGAGGATCTTCTCGAGCGCGCTCCGGAAGTCGAATCCCCACCACTCGCGATGTGCGAAGTTCGTGGCGCCCCGCGACGACAGCACGCCGTCGGCCGACGCCGGACCGGGGCTGTCGAAACCGACGCCGAGCACCTGGTCACGAGAGATGCCGGCGGTCGTGAGCGCCGCCTCGAACGCATCCTTCAGCGCGCCGAGTGCCGCGCCCGGACCCTCGGTGACTCGACTCGGGAGCTCGATGAGCTCGTCGACCAGATAGTTGCCCGAGCGATCCATGACGGTGAACTTGTTCGCCGTGCCGCCGTTGTCGAGCCCGACGATGTAGTCGAGGGTCATCGTTCGGTCGCCGGGGGAGTGGGGGTTCGGTTCGGCATCGGTCGGATGATACGGCACGCGCCACCAACGGCCCGCCGAGCGGTGTCGATCGGGTCGGTCAGCGGGCGAACACCATCGAGTCGTCCGCGAACGCCTTGAACTCGAGCGCGTTGCCCGACGGGTCGAGCACGAACATCGTCGACTGCTCGCCCGGCTCGCCGGCGAAGCGGGTGTGCGGCTCGATCACGAAGTCGACGGCGGCGGCCTCGAGGCGGTCGGCGAGCGTGCGCCAGTCGTCGGGCGTGAGCAGGAGGCCGAAGTGGGGAACGGGTACGTCGTCGCCGTCGACCGGATTCGTCACACGATCGCCGGCCTGCGCGGTGAGATGGGCGACGATCTGGTGGCCGTACAGATCGAAGTCGACCCAGTGATCGGCGCTGCGACCTTCGGGGCATCCGAGCACCTCGCCGTAGAAGCGTCGTGCCGCGGCGAGGTCGTGGACCGGGAAGGCGAGGTGGAAGCGAGGACGATCGGACATCGCCGTCAGCGTACGACCGTCTCGTCAGCGAGGCATCGGGATCGCGTACGTGCCCTGCGCCGTCGAGGTGATGCGATCGGGAGCGCCGTCGACCCAGATGTGGCACGTACCGACGACGCTGCGCCGGTTCGCCGCCTCGAGCGTCGCTCGGCAGATCATGCGGGTGCCGATCGCCGGACGCAGGAAGCGCATCGACAGCTCCGACGTCAACGCCATCGGCTCGATCCGGCCGAGCGCGGCGAACGTGAGGTACCAGAGCGCGCCGTCGGCGATCTTGAACTGCGTCGGTCCGGACACGTAGCCGCCGGGCCGAATGTCTGTGGCCTCGTCGACCTCCCACGAGGTCATCACGTACCCGTCACCGATCTCGGTGCACAGGTTCCGCATTTCCTCGTACTCGGCGAGGATGGTCTCGTTGATCAACTCCGGCGTCAGCTCGCTCACCGCCAGCACGCTACGAGACAGCCACCCGGACGAGCGGGGTCGGACCATGGGGTCGGATACGTTTCGTCGGCCAGCCGGTCCGTGCCTCGGGTCGCTTCGACGAAACGTATCCGACCCCATTCGTCGCGGCCGTCCGTCGTGGTAGGACATGAGCATGGAGCATGTGGTGATCGTGGGGGCGTCGTTGGCGGGGCTGCGGGCGGCGGAGACGCTGCGGGGCGCCGACTTCGACGGGCGGATCACGATGATCGGCGGCGAGACCCACCACCCCTACGACCGGCCGCCCCTGTCGAAGCGGTTGCTGAGCGGGGAGTGGGAACCCGATCGCATCGCACTCCGCAAACCCGATCAGATGGACGGCCTCGACCTCACGTGGCGCACCGGCGCCCGAGCGGTCGGGCTCGACGTCGAGTCGCGCACCGTCCTCGTCGGCGACGGGACCCACGTCGAGTTCGACGGCCTCGTGATCGCCACGGGCGCCGACCCTCGCACCCTGCCCGGCCAACACGCCCACGATTCGGCGCACGTGTTGCGCACCCTCGACGACTCGCTCGCACTGCGCGCCGAGATCGCCGACGGTGGCAAGCGGGTCGTCGTCATCGGCGCCGGCTTCATCGGGCTCGAGGTCGCCGCGACCGCCCGCGGACTCGGCAACGAGGTCACCGTCCTCGAAGGCGCCCCGGCGCCGCTCATGCGAGGGCTCGGTGCCGAGATGGGCGCAGCCGTCGCCGCGATGCACGACGATCACGGCGTCGACGTCCGGTGCGGTGTGTCGGTCGCCGCCATCGCAGGCCGTCACGTCGAGTTGGCCGACGGCACGACGGTCGACGCCGACGTGCTCGTCGTCGGGATCGGTGTCAGCCCGGCGGTCGACTGGCTCGACGGATCGGGCCTCACCATCCACGACGGTGTCGTGTGCGGCCCCGACCTCGGCGTCGGCCACGACGGCATCTTCGCCGCTGGCGACGTCGCCCGCTGGCACAACCCCCTGTTCGACGAGGCGATGCGCGTGGAGCACTGGACCAACGCCGCCGAGCAGGGCGCCATCGTCGGTTCGAATCTGATCGCCTGGCGGGACGGCGAACCGACCCGCGCCTACGAACCCGTCCCGTTCTTCTGGAGCGAGCAGTATCACCACCGCATCCAGTTCCTCGGACGTCCGGCCGGAGACGACGAGGTGTGCGCGGTCGCGGGTTCGGTCGACGACCGCAAGTTCGCTGCCCTCTACGGCAGTGGCGGACGGCTACGGGGCGTGCTCGGGCTCGACATGCCCCGTCTCGTCATGCCGTTCCGGAAGCACCTCGAGCAGCGCATCTCGTTCGACGACGCCGTCGACGTCGCCGCCGAACTGACGTCCTGACAACCGGCCTCATCGTCGGGGGTATCGGAGGAGGTCTCCGCGTGCATAGGCTCGCGACATGTCGAATCTCTCGAAGGTTTGGTTCAAGGTCACCGACCTCCACGTCGCCAGCGGACGCGGGTGCCGCGTCACCACCGTCGACGGTCACGAGTACCTCGACTTCGCCGCCGGCATCGCCGTCAACTCCACGGGCCACTGCCACCCGAAGGTGACCGAGGCGATCGCCGCGCAGGCGGAGAAGTTCATCCACGCGCAGGCCAACGTGTACACCCACGACCTGCTCGAGACGCTGGCCGGCAAGCTCGACGCGATCACGCCCGAGTCGATCGACACGTTCTTCTTCGCGAACTCGGGCGCCGAGATCACCGAGGCCGCGGTCAAGCTGGCCAAGCAGGCGACGAAGCGACCCAACACGATCGTGTTCCAGGGGTCGTTCCACGGCCGCACCCACCTCGCGATGTCGATGACCACGTCGAAGACGGTGTACCGAGCGGGTCACGCCCCGCTGCCGAGTGGCGTCTACGTCTCACCGTTCCCCGACCCGTTGGCATCCGATCAGGAAGCCACGGTCAGCGCATCGCTCCGTGCGTTCGACCGCCTGCTCGCCACCCAGACCGCACCGTCGGAGACCGCGTGCGTGATCCTCGAGCCGGTGCTCGGCGAGGGCGGCTACATCCCGGCGCCGCAGGCGTTCGTCGAAGGCATCATCGAACGGTGCCGCGAGCACGGCATCTTGTTCATCGCCGACGAGGTCCAGTCGGGCTTCGGTCGCACCGGCGAGTGGTTCGCCGTCGACCGGCTCGGTGTCGAACCCGACATCATCTGCATGGCGAAGGGCATCGCGTCGGGCTTCCCGCTGAGCGCTCTCGGCACCCGACGCGAACTCGACGACCTGTGGCCCACCGGCAGCCACGGTGGCACGTACGGCGGCAACCCGATCGGGTGCGCCGCGGCGATCGCCACCATCGACGTGATGAGCGAGCCGGGCTTCATGGACAACGTGCGGGCGCGCGGCACCCAGCTGCGCGACGGACTGAGCGAGTTGAAGGAGCTGCATCCCGAGCTGCGCCAGGTGCGCGGCCCGGGTCTGATGGTCGCCGCCAGCTTCGAGGACTCGAGCCGGGTCGGCCCGGTGCTCGAGCACTGTCTGCGTGAGGGCCGCCTGATCCTGATGAACGCCGGGACCGCCGGCAACATCGTCCGGTGGATGCCGCCGCTGATCGTCACGTCCGGCGAGATCGACGAGGCCGTCGGCGCCTTCGCCGCGGCGCTGAAGGCGACCGCCTGACCCGACCGTGCCCCGTCTCGACGCCGCCCGACTGCTCGCCTGGCGCGAACTCCAGTCGGTCGTCGCTGCCATCCACCGCGACATCGACGACGACCTGCGTCGCGAATGGGCGGTGCCGCTCGTCTCGTTCGAGGTTCTCAACGCACTGCGCGACCTCGGCGGGCGAGCCAGGCCGCAAGACGTCGCGGCGTGGATGCGGATCCCACCCTCGAGCCTCAGCCGTCGACTCGACCGGCTCGAGGAAGAGGGCTGGATCGCGCGCCATCGAGACGTCGATCCGCTCGACCACCGCGCCGTCGACGTCGAGCTGACGCCGCGTGGTCGCACGCTGTGGCGGGAGATGAACCTGTCGTTCCGCCGGTCGGTGCAGGCCCGGTTCGCCAGCCGGCTCACCGACGACGAGATCGCCCTCGTCGACGAGATCACCCGGCGGGTCGACCATCACGATCGACCCGCCGACTGACGCGCTCTATCGGACCGGTTCGACCAGGTCTTCGGGAGTGTCGGGCACCTCGACGTCGACACCGCTCTCGGCGAGCAGCTCCTCGAGGTGAGCGCCCTCCACGTTGAGTCGCGGCAGGATCTTGTCGATCCAGCGCGGGAGCCACCAGTTGCGGTTGCCGAGCAGCTCCATCGTGGCAGGCACGAGCAGCATGCGGACGAGGGTGGCGTCGAGGAGCACCGCCAAGGCGAGACCGGTACCGAACAGGCGGATGATGCGGTCGTCCTCGAGCAGGAAGGCGCCGAACACCACGACCATGATCGCCGCCGCAGCGGTGATGACTCGTGCCGTCGCGGCGAGGCCGTCGGCGACGGAGTTGCGCGGGTCGCCCGTGCGGTCGTACTCCTCCTTGACGCGTGACAGGAGGAACACCTCGTAGTCCATCGACAGACCGAAGACGATCGCGAACATCATCATCGGGATGAAGGGCTCGATCGGGCCGCCCTCGATACCGAGCCAGCCCTGCTGGAAGATCGCCACGACGACGCCGAAGGCGGCGGTGATCGACAACACGTTCATGATCACGGCCTTGATCGGCACCAGGATCGAACGGAACACCATCATCAGGAGGAAGAACGACACGATCAGCACCGCACCGAAGAAGATGATGTTGCGACCGCTGAGGTAGTCGGAGAAGTCGATCGACGCCGGCACGGCACCCGTCAGGTTGGCCTCGACGCCGGTGCCCTCGACGATCGGCTCGAAGGCCTCGCGCAGGGCGAGCACGGTGTCCTCGGTGTCGGCGTCCTGCGGCGCGCCCTCCGGGATGATCTGGATGATGAACGCCTCGGAGGCGGCCGGGTCCTGGAAGTTGTTCGGGAACGGCTGGCCGACGGCGGCGACGCCCTCGGTCGCCTCTGCGGCGGCTGCCAGTTCTTGCACGACGGCGACGTCGTCGGGGCTGTCGGTCTCGATCGCGAGGACGAACGGTCCGTTGTAGCCGTCGCCGAAGCCTTCGGCGACGAGGTCGTACGCCTGACGGGTCGTGGTGTCCTCGGCGAAGTTGCCTTCGTCGGAGAACCCGAGCCGCATCCCGAACACGGGGAGGGTGAGCAGGACGAGGATGGCCGTGCCGCCGATGAGGGCGATCCACGGACGGTGCTGGATGCCGCGACTCCACTTGTAGGCGAGGGTGTCACGCAGCGGCTTGCGCTTGCGCTCGGGCACCATCTTCTTGAGCGCCGGCACGAACGAGCCGGCGATCAGGGTGACGATCGCCAGGCCGGCGCCGAACAGGAACAGGGTCGGGTTGCCGAGGCCGGCGCCGAGCAGGCCGAGCGCCACGAAACCGGCGGCGATCAGGCCGCGCCAGCGGGTGACCTCGATGCGGCTGTGCGTGAGCGACAGCAGCGCCGGGAGGAGCGTGACCGACGAGATGAGGGTCACGAACACGGTGGCGGCCGCCGACATGCCCATGCCGGCCACGAACGGCAGACCGATGAGGAGCATGCCGAGCAGCGACACGACGACGGTGATGCCGGCGAACACGACGGCGCGGCCGGCGGTGTCCATCGCCGCCTCGATCGCCGTCTTCGGCTCGACGCCGGCGTGGGTCAGCTCGCGGTAGCGGGTGACGATGAAGAGGGCATAGTCGATGCCTGCGCCGAGGCCGATCATGATGCCGATCAGCGGGGCGAAGTCGGGGATGGTGAACGCCTTGGTCAGCAGGGTGACGAGGCCGGCGCTGCCGACGATCACACCCGACAGGGCGACGCCGATCGGCAGACCCATCGCCAGCACCGAACCGAACGACACGATCAGGACGATGATCGCGAACGCCAGACCGATCAGCTCGGTCTCGGGCGGCTCGAACTCGGCGAACATGGCGCCGCCGATCTCGACTCGCAGGTCGCCGGTGTCGGCGACGATCTCGTTCAACTCCTCGCCGATCTCTCCCGACTCCGTCTGGTCGACGTCGTCGGAGAGGTTCAGCTGGGCGTAGGCGATCGTCCCGTCGGGGGCGATCTGGGCGGCACCCTGCTCGCTGAACGGGCTGATGACGGTGACGCCGTCGATCTCCGCGACCTCGACGAGGATCTCCTCGATCTCGGAACGCACCGCCGGGTCGGCGATGCCCTGCTCGGCCTGGAAGACGAGCTGGCCGCCGAACTGGCTGGTGGCACCGGGGAAGTACTCGCTGATGGTCTCGAACCCGTCGGAACTCTCCGACTCGGGTGACGAGAAGCTGCTGTCGTAGGAGGGGCCGACGACGCCGGCCAGGGTCATGGCAGCGACGATGGCCGCGAGCCATGCGCCGATGACGGTCCAGGGATGTTGATGGCACCAACGTGCGAACGAACGAAACATGTGGGGGTGGCTCCTGGGGTCGGCGAACTCGGGCGAGCGGTTCGGTTCTACCGAATGCTCACACGTTCCGCAACGGTTCCGTAGCGCAATATGCCAGACGTCACACCGCACGCCTCGTTGTCGAATCGGGTCATACCGCTACCGTCGAGTAGCACCATGCCCCGTCCGCTCAGCGCCGCAGCCCGCACGAAGATGCTCGACGCCGCCCAGGCGATCATCATCGCCGACGGCATCGACGCCTGCACGGTCGACGAGGTCGCACGCCGCTCCGGCGTCGCCAAGACGACGATCTACCGGCACTTCGCCAACGGTGACGAGGTGGTGATCGCGGCGGTCGAATGCATCAAGACCGACGTCGAGGCACCCGACACCGGTTCGCTGGCCGGCGACCTGCGAGCGATGGTCGAACGCTTCGTCGACGGGGTCGAACCCACCGTCTCCCGGCGGCTGTTCGTGTCGATGCTGCACCGAGCGATCGACCACCCCCAGTTCGAGCAGGCGTTCCGTCGCACCCGCGAAGCCGAGTACGGCCCGCTGCGGATCGTGCTCCAACGGGCGATCGCACGCGGTGAGGTCGATCCCGAGATCGACGTGACGCTCGCGATGCAGTTCCTCCAGGGGCCGTTCCTCGTGCAGCACCTGCTCCGGCCCGACGCGATCGCGCTCGACGAACGACTCGATCAGATGATCGAGCTCTCCTGCCGAGCACTCGCGCCGCAGCCGGTCACGGCCTGACGTCGGGGCAGGCCCCGACGTTCGTCAGGCGTAGAGCGCCTCGATCTGCTCCGCGTAGCGGGCGTGGATGCCACGCCGCTTGAGCTTCGAGGTCGGGGTGAGCACGTCGGAGTCGGGCATCCACTCCTCGCCGATCAAGACGAACTTCTTGATCTGCTCGACCTGGGCGAACTGCTCGTTGATCTCGGTGACGCCTTCCTGCACGAGGGCGATCACGTCGGGGTCGGTCGCCAGTTCGGTGAGCGACATGCCGGCCTTGCCGTTGTCGGCTGCCCAGACCGGGGCGACCTCCGGGTCGAGCACGAGCAGCGCCGAGATGAACTTGCGCTGATCGCCGATCGCGCACGCCTGGCCGACCAACGGGATCAGCTTGAGCGCCGCTTCGAGGTTGGCCGGGCTGATGTTCTTGCCGCCCGACGTGATGATCAGTTCCTTCTTGCGATCGACGATGCGCACGTATCCCTCGTCGTCCATCTCGCCGATGTCGCCCGAGTGGAACCAGCCGTCGACGAGCACCTCGGCGGTCTTCTCCGGCTGGTTCAGGTAGCCCTGGAACACGTTGCCGCCGCGGCAGATGACCTCGCCGTCGTCGGCGATCGCGACCTCGCAACCGGGAATGGCCTGGCCGACCCATCCCGGCTTGTTGCGAGCCGGTGTGAACGTCATCGGGCCGCTGGTCTCCGACAAGCCGTACACCTCGGCGAGGTTGACCCCGATTGCGTTGAACCATTCGAGCACCTGGGCCGGCAGCGGCGCCGCACCGGTGATCGCCAGTTCGAGCTCGTCGAGACCGACCAGGCCGCGGACCGTCGAGAAGGCGATCGCGTCGAGGAACTCGAGGGTGCCGATCTGCTCCTCGGTCGCCGTGCCCTCGCGCTGCGCACGCTTGATCTCGATCGCAGCGGCGACGCCGTCGTCGAACTGCTGCTTCTTCTCGGGGTCGGCCGACAGGGCAGCGATCACGCCCGCGTAGATCTTCTCGAACACCCGCGGCACGCCGAACAGCATCTGCGGGTGGACCTCGCGCAGGTACGAGGTGAGTTCGCTCGGGTCGGGGCAGCAGTAGACCTCGAGCCCGTCGATGAGGGAGCGGTAGTGGCTCGTCATGCGCTCGGCGATGTGCGCCATCGGCAGGTACGAGATGACGCGCCAACCCTTCGCGTCGGGACGCTCGATCGACTCCCACAGCGACTCGGCGGTGTAGACCACGTTGTACTGGCTGATCATCACGCCCTTCGGCGGGCCGGTCGTGCCGGAGGTGTAGATCAGGGTGGCGAGGTCGTCGGGCTGGGTCGCCTCGGCGAGCGCATCGAGATCGGCTTCGCCGTGCGCCATCAGGTCGGCGACCGGGAAGACGCCCTCGGGCAGGTCGCCCTCGGGCGGATGGATGACGTAGATCTTCTCGAGCAGCGGCAGGGCGCCTCGCACCTTCAACATGCGCTGCAGGAATCCATCGTCTTCGAGGATGGCGATGCGGGCACCGGCGTCGCCGGCGAGGAACTCGATCTCCTCGGGCGACGACGAGTTGTAGATCGACACCGGCGTCGCCCGGACGAACTGTGCACCCAGGTCGTGCCAGTGGAAGTCGGGACAGTTGCGCATCATCAGCAGAACTCGCTCGCCGGGCGTGACACCGTCGGCGAGGAGGCCGGCCGCGGTCCGGGCAGCGAGCTCGCGAACCTGGGCGACGGTCCAGCGGTTCCAGCCGCCGCTGTCGTCCATCGAGTTGAGCAACGGGAAGTCGGGCTGCTCGGCCGCCTGTTGCAGGAAGCAGCGGGGGGCCGTCTGTCCGGCGACCTTGGCGTCGAGCTCGGCGATCGTGGAGCGCTGTGTCATGCGGCACAGTCTCGCGTGACCTCGGGCACAGCGCCAAGAGGCGTTGTTCCCGGCTTCGGACGATTCGTTCCGGGCTGGGTTCGGCGCGGGAACGTGTCGTCGGTCACACTGTGGCGATGTCCACCGCCGTGATCGTCGATGCGGTCCGCACCCCACTCGGCAAGCGCAACGGCCGCCTGCGCGAGTGGCATCCGGTCGACCTCGCATCGGTCGTACTCGAGGCGCTCCGCGAGCGGGCCGACCTCGACCCGGCCGTCGTCGACGACGTGATCATGGGCTGCGTGATGCAGGTCGGCGAACAGGCCATCAACGTCGCCCGCAACGCAGTGCTCGCCGCCGGCTGGCCCGACACCGTGCCCGGCACCACCGTCGACCGTCAGTGCGGATCGAGCCAGCAGGCGGCGCACTTCGCCGCCCAGGGCGTGATGGCCGGTTCGTACGACGTGGTCGTCGCCGGGGGCGTGGAGGTGATGACCAGGGTGCCGATGGGCTCGTCGATGGCCGACGGCCGGTACGGCTACCCGTTCGGCCCGAAGCTCGGCGCCCGCTACGCACCCGCCGGCGGGCTGGTGCCTCAGGGCGTGTCGGCCGAGTTGGTCGCCGACGAGTGGGACGTCAGCCGCGACGAGATGGACCGGATCGGTTTCGAGTCGCAGCGCCGGGCGGCGCGAGCGGTGTCGGAGGGCCGGTTCGAGCGTGAGATCGTGCCGCTCGTCGACGCTGCCGGATCGACGATGACCGACGACGAGGGCATCCGTCCGACCGACCTCGAGACGCTCTCCCGGCTGAAGCCGGTGTTCGTCCCGGCCGAGTCGGGCGGGCGCGTGACCGCCGGCAACTCCAGCCAGATCACCGACGGCGCCGCCGCCGTGTTGATCACGAGCGAGGAAGCCGCGCACCGGTTGGGGCTCCGACCGCGAGCCCGATTCGTCGAGTTCGCCGTCGCCGGCGCCGACCCGCGGCTGATGCTCACCGCCCCCATCCCGGCGACGCGCAAGGTGCTCGAACGGGCCGGCCTGACCCTCGACGACATCGACCTGATCGAGATCAACGAGGCGTTCGCGGCCGTCGTCGCGGCGTGGCAGCGCGAGACGGGGGCCGATCTCGACAAGGTCAACGTCAACGGTGGCGCCATCGCACTCGGGCATCCGCTCGGGTGCTCCGGTGCCCGCCTGCTCACCACGCTCCTGCACGAGCTCGAGCGGACCGGCGGGCGATACGGCCTCCAGGTCATGTGCGAGGGCGGCGGCATGGCCAACGCCACCATCATCGAGCGTCTCGACGCCTGACCGAGGCGGCGTTCCGAATGGCCTGTGGGCCGCGTTCGAGGGGTGTGATGCCTGTGCAAAGCGGGTCTCAAACGGGTGCTCGTCGGCCGATTTCCCGCTGTGCACAGGGGCTGGGGATAAACCGATAGCGTGACCGCATGATCGTGGCGTCGGCTGTGGGCACCGTGGTGTGGGTCGCCCTGGGCCTACTCCTGATGGTCGGCATCTGGCGAATGGGGTGGGCGATGCTGCAAGCGCTTTCGGCGCCGCCGATCGAGCCGCCCGAGCCCGGAGAACTCCGCAAGGTGAACGTCAGGTATCGCTGTGATGTCTGCGGTGTGGAGCTGAAGTTGACCGTGGCCCCCGATGACGATCCGCCCCCGCCGAGGCACTGTCTCGAGGACATGGTGATCGTTCCGCCCCTGTACGACTGACTCGTCCACACACCTGTGGATAAGTCTGGGGGAAATGACACTGGTGTGATTCTCCGAATGTGGACAACCTGTCCGTGTCGGATGTCACCGTGCGCGCGCAACTGTTGACGCGGGTGAGGGTATGTCGTTGCCCGGAGACGGGCCGTCAGCGGCGGACGACTAGCGCCACTTGGTGGCGGTGTAGAGACCGCCGAGGAAGCAACCGAGGCCGATGAAGAGCGGCCAGTTGCCGTCGACCAAGCCGAGGTTGCGCACGATGATGATCACCATGCCGAGCCCGAGCAGGACGAGCATCAGCACCGGGATCCACGGCTTCGGCTCGCGCATCTCCGACGTCACCGGTGGGGTGTAGCGAGACGACGTGTGTACGCCGCGCTCGTTCTCTTCGGGGTTGGCGATCCGCTGGCCCTCGCCGGGACGGGTTCCCTTCGGGGTCACACGGCCGCCGCCGGTCTTGCGCTTCGGAGGTGCCACGATCGACGAGTCTACGGGGAAGTGCCGCCCGACACAGGCGACCGCCTGGAAACCGGGTTCAGTCGGTTCTCGGCGATCTGGGTTCCGGTGGGGGACCAGGCACGCCGGACAGTGGGGTGGCGCGGGTGTCGGGTTGGTTCTCGGTGGTTGTGGTGCGGAATGTCGGACGTGTGCCGCCGAGATCGCGGGTGGTGTGGGTGTCGGGTTGGTGCTCGGTGGTTGTGGTGCGGAATGTCGGACGTGTGCCGCCGGGATTGCGGGCGGTGTGGGTGCCGGGTTGGTGCTCGGTGGTTGTGGTGCGGAATGTCGGACGTGTGCCGCCGAGATTGCGGGTGGTCGGGTCCCCCGGTGCCCTTGTCGCAGCGTCGGGTGCGGTGTTCGCGCCTGAAGGCGGTGGTGTTCGGCGTGGTCGGGTTCTCGGTGATCTGAGTTCCGGATGCTGGACTGTTGTCATCGAGGTCTGGGTGGCAGCGGCGTCCAGTGGCTTCTCGGTGGCTGTGGTGCGGTTTCTCGGACGTGCGCCGCCGAGATGTGGATGGCGTCCGGGTTCGGGTCGCAGTCGGGCGCCGTGGAACCGTTGGGGGAGGGGGTGGGGCTCGCGGGTAGCGTCGCCGTCGTGACCCGGGTGCTCGTCATCGACTCGTACGACTCGTTCGTCTACAACCTCGTCCAGTACCTGGGTGAGCTCGGGGCCGACCCGATCGTGCATCGCAACGATCAGATCACGGTCGACGAAGCACTGGCCATCGAACCCGACGCCGTCTTGATCTCACCCGGGCCGGGTCGGCCCGAGACGTCCGGCATCATCTGCGACGCGATCGGAGCCTTCGCCGACGCCGGCACGCCGGTGCTCGGGGTGTGCCTCGGCCATCAGGCGATCGGCCACGTCTACGGCGCCGACGTCGTGCGAGCGCCCGAGCTGATGCACGGCAAGACGTCGCCGATCGAGCACGAGGGGGCCGGGGTGTTCGCCGGTCTGCCGACGCCGCTCACCGCGACGCGGTACCACTCCCTCGTGCTCGACCCCGACACCGTGCCCGACGAGCTCGAGGTGACCGCCCGCTCGGTCGACGGGATCGTGATGGGTGTCCGCCACCGTGAGCACGACGTCGAGGGTGTGCAGTTCCACCCCGAGAGCATCCTCACCGGCTGCGGCCACGACCTCCTCCGTACCTTCCTCGCCCGCGCCAACTGACCTCGCCAGGCCCCGCTTTCGGCGGCGTTGGTTCACCGGGCCGCACCTGAGGTCACCGAGATCGTGGTGGCCTGGGTGTCGCCGGTTCTCGGCGGCTGTGGTGCGGAATGTCGGACCGGGTCCGCCGAGATCGCGCTGGGGAGGGTTGTGGGATCTCGGCGGCGTGTGTTGCGCGGGTCGCACCTGGGTTCACCGAGATCGATGGGGGCCGGGTGCGGTTGGGTTCTCGGTGGCTGTGGTGCGGGTTGTCGGACTGGGGCCGCCGAGATCGATGGGGGCCGGGTGCGGTTGGGTTCTCGGTGGCTGTGGTGCGGGTTGTCGGACTGGGGCCGCCGAGATCGATGGGGGCCGGGTGCGGTTGGGTTCTCGGTGGCTGTGGTGCGGGTTGTCGGACTGGGGCCGCCGAGATCGATGGGGGCCGGGTGCGGTTGGGTTCTCGGTGGCTGTGGTGCGGGTTGTCGGACTGGGGCCGCCGAGATGGTGGAGGGTAGGTGTTGCCGGTTCTCGGCGGCGTGTGTTGCGCGGGTCGCACCTGAGATCACCGAGATCGATGAGGCCTGGGTGCCGCTGGGTCCTCGGTGGCTGTGGTGCGGGATGTCGGACTGAGGTCACCGAGATCGATGGGGACCGGGTGCGGTTGGGTTCTCGGTGGCGTTGGTTGCGGCGAACGCAACTGGGGGCGCCGAGATCGCCGGAGGCCTGGGTTGGCCGGCTGCTCGGGGGCAGCGCAGCGGGCACCACCGAGACCGCCCCGGGGCGGTCAGGGCTGGTCGGGGCGTTCGAATCGGCTGACTCGGTGGATGCCGAAGTTCGAGTCCTCGTGGAGTGCGGCGACCAGCGTGACCGGGTGGGTGAAGCGCTCGTCGAACTCGGCTTGCAGACGGCGCTGGATCTCGGTGTCGCCGACACGCTCCCACGCCGCCATCGACTCCCACACGAACACCAGGTGCACCCGCCCGGGGTGGGCGTCGTCGACCCACACTTCCTTCGACAGGAAGGGGATTCGCTCGAATCCCGGCAGCAACGCCTCGCCGAGCGTCCAGACCTCGTGGTCGACGCGGAGGAACTCGTCGAGATGCGCCGGGTCGACGTCGAAGACGAGGACCTCGACCGGCAGCCGCTCGCCCGACGTGAATCGGTACAGCGCGTCGGGCATCAGGGCGCGGCGGTCGACGACGTGGTGGTGGCGGGCGCCGTCGTGGTGGTCGTCGGGGGGACCGTGGTGGTCGTCGTCGTGGTGGTCGTGGTGGAGGTCGTGGTCGTCGTCTCGGCGACGCGTGCCTGACCGATCACGACACCGACGACGGTGCCCTTGTCGACTTCCTGGTTCGGCGGGATGCTCTGCTCGAGCACCGTGCCGTCGTTCGGATCGCCCGGTTCGAGCTCGCGGTACTGCGGTTCGATGCCGAGACCCTCGTCGGCGAGCAGGTTGCGTGCCTGACCTTCCGACAAGCCGACCAGCGGCGGCACCCGCACCTGACCTGGGCCCGAACTGACGATCAGTTCGACCGTCGAACCGCGGTCGACCAAGGTGTTCGGTGGCGGGTTCGTGCTGATCACGGTGCCGGCCGGGATGACCTCGTCGACCTGCGTGGTGACGGTGACGAGCAGTCCGTACTGGTCGGATTCGAGCAGGGCGCGGGCCTCGGCCTCGGGGTCGCCGATGATGATCGGCGGGATCGCCACCTGGTCGGGGCCACCCGACACGACGACGGTGATGACGGTGTCCTGCGGGACGCGGCTGTCGGCGGGCGGCTCGGTGCGGATGACGAGCCCTTCGGCGACGTCGCTCAACTCGGATGTCTCCGCGATCTCGAATCCCTCGTTGCCGAGGAGCGCGGCTGCCTCCTCGAGCGTTCGCCCGGCGACGTTCGGCACGGTGACGAGGGCCGCCGTCGGGTTGTAGTACACCTCGACGACCTGACCTTCGGTCACGATCGTGCCGGGACCGGGCACCGTCCGGTGCACGAACTCCTCCGGCACGGTCGGGTTCTCCTCGGCGAACACGCGGTACTCGAGCCCGAGCGAGGTGAGTGCCTGGGTGACGCTGTCGAGCGGCTGACCCGTGTAGTCGTCGAGGGTGCGGGCGGCGGAGACGTCGTCGCTCTCCTGCGTGAGCCCCTGGTACAGGAGCACGCCACCGGCGACGAGGGCCACTAGCGCGATGAACGCAGCGAGGGCGTACCAGCCGGTGCGGCTGTTGGAGTCCTGGTAGTAGCGGGCCTCGGGCGACGCGCCGGGCGGCAAGGTGGTGATGTCGGCGTTCGGCTGCGCCGGCAGGGCGTTGGTCGGGGCGCCGGCGATCTGGGGATGGGCGTGGGCCGTGCGGGTGGCCGGGTCGACTCCCGGCGGCGTCGTCCCGACCGTGGTGGCAGCCGCAGCAGCTGCAGCGGCAGCCCCGGCGGCGGCAGCGGTGCCGGGACGAGCCATGCCCGCAGCCGGCGTGCCCGGTCGGGCGGCGGCGGCGACGAGTGCCTGCACCTGCTCGCCGTTGCGGAACCGGCGCAGGTCGTCGCGCAGCGCGTGTGCGCTCGGGTAGCGCAGCTTGGGATCCTTCGCGAGCAGCTTGGCGACGATCGCCTCGAACGGGCGCGGCATGCCCTCGACCAGCTGGTTGAGCGGCGTCGGCTTGTCGTGCACCTGCTTGTAGGCGATCGCGACCGGGTTCTCGCCGGTGAACGGCGGCCGACCGGCCACCATCTCGTACATCACGATGCCGAGCGAGTACAGGTCGCTGCGCGGGTCGGGCTGGGCGCCCTGGGCCTGTTCGGGGCTGAAGTAGCTGGCCGTACCCATGACCGACCCGGCCTGGGTCAGGTTCGATTCGGTGCCGGCGTTCATGGCGCGGGCGATACCGAAGTCGGCGACCTTCACCTGGCCGTTGGCGCCGACCATGATGTTGGCCGGCTTGATGTCGCGGTGGGCGAGCCCGGCCTCGTGGGCGAACCCGAGGGCGGCGGCGACCTCGCTGGCGATCTCGGCCGCCTGCTTCGGCGTCAGCTGCTGATTCGTCTTGAGGATCTCGGCGAGGCTGCGGCCCTGCACGTACTCCATCGCGATGAAGTAGGTGCCCTCGTACTTGCCCCAGTCGTACACGTTGACGATGTTGGGGTGGCTGAGGTTGGCGGCGGCCTGCGCCTCGCGACGGAACCGTTCCACGAAGTTCGGGTCGACCGCGAACTCGGGGAACAGGATCTTGATGGCGACCTGGCGGTCGAGCAGGAGGTCCTTGGCGAGGAACACGTCGGCCATGCCGCCGCGCCCGACCCGCTTGTGGATCTCGTATCGGTCGCTGATGACCGTCGCTTTGCCGCTCTCACTCATCTGATTGCCTCATGCCCGCGGCGCCACAGGGGCGGAACGGGCCGATCCACGAGGATACCGACGGGTTTCGCCGACTCACCGTCATGGGGGTGCCGCGGACCGTACCCGACGGACCGCTTCTCAGCTGGTTCATCGGCGCCGATCGGCCGGTCCATGATCACGGTTGTGGCTCCGTCGCAGGTGCCCCGGCCGGGGTCGGCGGGTCGATGCGGAACATCTCGTCGAGCATCGCCTTGGCGACGGGCCCGGCGAGGCGGCCGCCGGTGCTGGCCGAGATCTCGGCGTTCGTGCCCTGGATGATGACGGCGACCACGTACTTGGGATCGTCGGCCGGCGCATAGGCGGTGATCCAGGCGTGCGACCGTTCGGGCTCGCCCGGGCCGTTGAGCTGGGCCGTGCCGGTCTTGGCGGCGACCGGGATCCCGCCCTCGAGGGCGATGCAGCAGCTGGCCGTGCCCGACTCGGCGACCTGCACCATCAGGTCCTGGATGATCTCGGCCGACTGGCGGCTGATCGGCCGCTTCCACACGTCGGGCTGGGTGCGGCTGATCACCCGGCCGTCGTGATCGAGTTCGGCGTCGACGACGAACGGGCTCATCATCTCGCCGTCGTTCGCCACGGCGCCGGCCGCCATCGCCATGTGCAACGGCACCATCTGCACCTCGGCCTGACCGAACCCGCTGATGGCGAGGATCGGCAGCCGCTCGTCGAGGTCGTCGGTGTTGCCGAGGGTGCTGGCCGCCGGGCGGGGCAGGTCGATCGGTACGTCCTCTTCGACACCCCACCGGTCGATGTACTCGGGGTACTGGTCGGGGCCCATGTCGACCGCGATCTTGGCGAACGGGATGTTGCACGACCGACGGAAGACTTCGGCCAGGTCGCCGCCGCAGCTCGTGCCGCCGTAGTTCATGATCGGGTCGTCCGTCTGGGGCGGTACCCACTCGGTCTCGTACGGCCACGTCGTCTCGGGCGTGATCGTGCCCGAGTCGAGGCCGGCGCCGGTGGTGAGGATCTTGAACGTCGAGCCCGGCATGTACCGCTGCATGTAGGCGTTCGCCAGGAGCGGGTCGCGTTCGTCCTCCTGCAGCTCGGTGACGTACTCGAACGCCGCGTCGTAGTCGGGGTCGGCCACCCGGTTCGGGTCGAAGCTCGGCCACGACCACATCGAGATCAGTGCGCCGGTCTCGACGTCCATCAACACGATCGACCCCTGCCGCTGACCGAGCAGGAATTTGGCGACCTGCTGCATGTCTTCGCGGAGCGTGAGGCGGATCTCGCCGGACTGGTCGTTCTCGGTCGACAGGAGGTCGCCGAGAGCGCGCACCTGCTGGGTGAACGTGTCGCCGGTGAGCACGTCGGACTTCGAACGTTCGAGTTGGGTCGAGCCGAGACCGAACGTGTAGTAGCCGACGATCTGGGCGAACAGATCGCCGGTCGGGTATTCGCGCTGGTAGGCGACGTCGCTCTCGGGGTCGTCGATCGGCGTGGAGCGGGCCACGACCACGCCGTCGGCGGTGACGATCTGCCCGCGTGGCGTGTCGAACTCCTTGATGACGGCGCGGGTGTTGCCCGGCTCGGACGCCAGTTCGTCGGTGCGGTCGACGGCCCAGTAGTTGAGCGCGGCGAACAACGCCACGTACAACCCCATCAAGACGACGGCCAGCTGTCGGATCTTCCGGTTCATCGCCCCACCACCCCCGGACGCGTGGTGGCGTTCGGCTGCGACTCCGCCGGACTCCTGGTGGATTTAATCGCCTTGGGGTCCACCGGTGGACTCGAGGTGGATTTAATCGCCTTGGCGTCCGCCGGGTGGGGACAGGGCCTTGCCGGACTCCTGGTGGATTTAATCGCCTTGGGGTCCACCGGTGGACTCGTGGTGGATTTAATCGCCTTGGCGTCCGCCGGGTGGGGACGGGGCCGGCGCACGGGGGTGCCGGGCGGCGGGAGGAGGGCCGCGGTCATGACGCCAGTTTCCGCTCTGCTCGGCGCAGTTTCCACGCGGCCCACCGTTCGCGGGGCGTCGGGTCGTCGGTGCGTTCGCCGCGGCGGATCGCTCCGGCGTCGGACAACCGGATCAGCAGCGCCAGCAGGATGTAGTTGGCGAGCAACGACGAACCGCCGTACGACACGAACGGCAGGGTGATGCCGGTGAGCGGCACCAGCTTGATGACGCCACCGATGATGATGAACGCCTGGATGCCGACGATCGTGGTGAGGCCGGTCGCCAGCAGCTTCTCGAACGTGCGGTCGGTGCGGATCGCGATCCGAAACCCCGCACCGATCAAGAGCAGGTACGCCATCAGGATCGAGGTGGCACCGATGAGCCCCATCTCCTCGGTGATCGCCGCGAAGATGAAGTCGTTCTGGGCGAGCGGCACCTTGTCGGGTGAGCCGCGGCCGAGGCCGGTGCCGGTGATGCCGCCGTCGCCGATGCCGTAGAGGGCCTGCACGATCTGGAAGCCGCTGCCGTACTCGTCCTCCCACGGGTCGAGCCAGATCGAGACACGGGTCTGCACATGGTCGAACAGCCGCCACGCCACGTACGCAGCACCGCTGAACAGCACGATGCCGAGGATCAGGTAGATGTTGCGTTCGGTCGCGACCCACAGCATCACCACGAACAGGGTGAAGAACAGCAGTGACGAGCCAAGATCGCGCTGGCCGACCATCACCAGCACGGCGAAGCCCCACGCCACGACGAGCGGCAGGATGTGCTGCGGTTCGGGGAGCCGGAGTGGGCCGACCTTCCACGTGGAGGCGGCGATCAGCTCCCGCCGGTCGGCGAGGTAGGCGGCGAAGAAGATCGCCAACGCGAGCTTGGCGAACTCGCCCGGCTGGAAGTTGATCGGCCCGACGCTGACCCAGATGCGGGCGCCGCCCGCCGCGTATCCCAGCCCGGGCAGCATCGGGAGCAGCAACATGCCGGCGCCGATGAAGAACAGGGTCCACTTGTAGCGGGCGAGGTCGATCGCCCGCTGGACGAACAGGAGGGTGGCGCAGAACGCGCCGACGGCGATGAGCGACCACAACGCCTGGAAGCCGGCCAGGTCTTCGTCGAGTCGGGTGATCATGACGAACCCGAGACCGTGGAGGAGGAACGCGAGCGGCAGCAGGGTGCCGTCGGCGCCACGGGCCAGCTTGCGGACGGCGATGTGGGCGACGGCGATGAGGATCAGGACGAGCCCGAGGAAGGGCCCCATCCGGGCCGGGATCACCGAGTTCGCGCCGAGCGACGCCAGGGTGTAGGCGACGCCGACGATGGCCGCAGCCATCACGATCAGGGTGAGCTCGGTCTGCCGGCGGTACTGGACGACCGTGCGAACGCTCATGTCGCCTCGCTAGCCGTCGCCCGGACTCGACGTGGCGGACGAAGTGCCGGAGCTGTCGGCCGATGACGTGGCCGGTTCGCCCCCTTCGCTCGAGTCGTCGAGTTCGGAGCGGGGGCTGAGACGCTGGGCCACGAACGCCTTCGCGTTGTCGCGAGATTCGAAGTGGACGTTGTCCTCGACGAGTGCGATCGACTCGTCGTCGAGTTCGTCGCGGGTGTACTGCCCGTACGCCTCGGGGGTCGGCTCGAACCAGAGGAAGCCGTCTTCGCGACCCTGGTAGACGACGACTCGGTCCTGCTCGTCGAACGCCACGAAGTACCCGCTGCGCGCCCAGGCCGCCATGATCACGAAGCCGAGCACGAGCACGGCGGCGACGCCGAGGATCAGCAGGAATCGGAAGAAGCCCTGGGTGCGGCTGCGCTTGCGTTTCGGGGTGGCGACCGGTGGCGGGGTCGGCACGACGGCCGGTGCGCCGTCGTCGGCGGGCGGGAGCTGCGGCTCGTCGACCTCGACGGTGTCGCCGGCAGCATCGACGTCGGTGCCGGTCGCAGCATCGGTCGACTCGTCGGCGGTGACGGCTGCGACGGCGGCCGTGGCGGCGATCACCCCGGTCGTGTCGTCGTGCTCGTCGCCATCACCGTCGTCGTCGTTCGCGTCGTCGTGCTCGTCGTCGGGGAGCGGGTCGGCGACGATCTGGACCTCGCCGGTGTCGTCGCCGTCGTCGTCGGCCCACAGCGGGACGACGTCGAACTCCTCGGTCGGGTCGGGCGGGTCGTCACCTTCGACGACATCGATGATGACGACGGTGATGTTGTCGCGTCCGCCAGCCTCGTTGGCGGCATCGACCAGCGCCTGCGCGGCCTCGTTCGGATCGGGATGCTCGAGCAGGACCTCGGTGATGTGATCGTCGGTGATCTCGTCGACGAGCCCGTCGGAGCACAACAGGATTCGGTCGCCCTGGAAGATCGGCATCGTCCACGAGTCGACGCGCACGCCCGGCTCGATGCCGAGCGCCCGGGTGACGATGTTGCGGCGCGGGTGGTAGCGGGCCTCCTCGCGCGAGATCGCGCCCTCGGCGACGAGTTCCTGCACGAAGCTGTGGTCGATCGTCAGCTGGCGCAGGCGGGCGTGTCGCATGACGTAGCCGCGCGAGTCGCCGACGTTCGCGATGCCGAACGCCTCCCCGTCGTGCGGATCGGCGACGACCGCCACGGCCGTGACGGTCGTGCCCATGCCCGCCTGATCGGGGTTGTGCATCGACCCGTCGTAGATCTCGTCGTTCGCCTCGTCGATCGCGGCGACCAACTGATCGAGCGTGTTGTCGGCGTCGCCGGGCAGGTTGTCACGGAGGCGGTCGACCGCCATCTCGCTGGCGACCTCGCCCGCCAGATGGCCGCCCATGCCGTCGGCGACGACGAACAGGTTCTCACCGACGTAGTGGTGATCTTCGTTCTGGGAGCGCAGCTGTCCCTCGTGGGTGGCGGCTCCCCAGCGCAGCTCGGCCATCACTGCGCCTCCAGGATCGTGGCGCCGATCTGGACGCGGTCGCCCACGTGGAGCGCACGCTGTTGGCTGACCCGGGTGCCGTTGACGTAGGTGCCGTTCTTGCTGACGATGTCGTCGACGACCACGTTGCCGCCGATCAGCGCGATCGTCGCGTGGTGTCCTGAGACGTACGCGTCGTCGGCGATGACGATCGTGTTCGTCGTCTCACGGCCGATCTTGATCGACGACTCGCCGATCGCGTACGTGGTGCCGCGGCGTTCCTTTGGTTCGAGCACGACCAGTCGTGCGGGTCGGCCTCCCTGGCCACGGGCCGGACGGACCGGCTTCTGGTTCGAACGCCAGTTGATGCCGCCGGTCGGGGTGCCATCGAGTGGGGCTGCAGCCGGTTGGGGCGCGGCCTGTGGCTGCGCTGCGGGCTGCGGGTCGATGCTGCGGGCGTCGGGCTGTCGCACCTCGCTCCACACCGCCCAGAGCACACGCGCGAAGAACAGGTACAGCAGTGCCAGCAGCACCAGCTTGAGGATGTCGAGTACCTGGTCGGTCATGCGTGGGTGGGTGTGGTGCCGTTCAGGACGCTTCGAAACGAAGGTTGACGGAGCCGATGGTGATGATGTCGCCCTCGGTCAGACGGTGGTCGGCGAGGAGACGCTCGCCGTTCACGAACGTGCCGTTCGTCGAGTTGAGGTCGGCGATCACGAAGCCGCTGCCCGACCGGGTGATGCGGCTGTGGTGGCGGCTGACGTTGCTGTCGGACACGACGACGGTGCAGTCGGGGAGGCGGCCGATCGTGTGGGTGTCGTCGACGAGGCTGATGCGGTCGCCCGACGGCATGACGATCGATCCGGGCCGATGACCGGGATCGGACTGCTTGAGCTGCGAGGCGATGCCGAACCGGCCGGGCTTCAACGAGTTGTCGATCCGGAGGTCGACGCTGACCGGGCCCATGAAGTGGTAGCCCTCCTCGCGGGCGTACTCACGGCAGGCCTCGACCAGTTCGGTCCGCAGCGCATCCTCGATGTCGGCGAAGCCGTTGTGGTCGTCGGCGGAGAGCAGCACGACGAAATCGTTGGGGACGATTCGCTGACCCTTGACGTCGACCGAACGGTGGTCGTCCATCTCCCGGATCAGGCGTCGGCCGAGCTCGATCGGCCGGATGGAGTTGCGCGAACGACGGAACACACCATCCACCATACGTTCGAGGCGGTGCTCCAGTCCTTGCATGCCCATAGGAATGCGCCAGCGTACTGGCCTCATTCGGCCGATGGGTCGAGTTCCGCCGGTGGCCGCTGAGGGCGTTCCTCAGCCCGAGTCGCGGTGCATTCGGGACCGCTCACGGCTTCTCGGTGGCTGTGGTCCGGGATCTCGGACCGGAGCCGCCGAGAACCGGGGTGATGGGTGGTGGTGGGGATCTTCGCCACGTTCTCGGCGGCTGTGGTGCGGTTTCCCGGACGAGAGCCGCCGAGAACGGGGACTGGTCCGGCGCCTGGGGTTCTCGGTGACTGTGGTGCGAGTTTCCGGACGTGTGCCGCCGAGAACGGGGACTGGCCCGGCGCCTGGGGATCTCGGTGGCTGTGGTGCGGGTTTTCGGACGTGTGCCGCCGAGAACGGGGACTGGTCCGGCGCCTGGGGTTCTCGGTGACTGTGGTGCGAGTTTCCGGACGTGTGCCGCCGAGAACCGGGCTCGGGGTCTGGCGCCTGGGGTTCTCGGTGAGCTGAGTCCGGGATCGTGGACCGGAGCCGCCGAGATCGGTGGGGTCGGGCTCACTGGCGGGGAGTTGTCCCCATCCCCGCGGGTCCGTGGGGCGGGGTAGTTTGCTCGCATGGTGAGCCACCGACCACGGCTCGCGGCGGGAACCCTCGTCGCCGCGTCACTCCTGATCGCCGCCGCCTGCTCCGGCGACGACGACGCCGCCTCGACCACGACCGTGCAGGCCACCACGACGGCCGCACCCACGACGGCCGCACCCACGACGAGCGCTCCGCCGACGACCGCGCCCGAGACCACGAGCGCCCCCACGACGGTCGCTGCCCCGACCACGGCGGAGCCCACGACGGTCCCGTCCACCGCCCCGCCCGAGACGACGAGCCCCGAACCCACGACGACCACCCTCCCCGAGGGCGTCCCACCCCGAGTCACCTTCCCCGACGACGAAGACAAGCAGGCGGTCGTCGACGCGTTCTACGCGTACTCCGACGCGATGCGAGCGGCATCCGCCGATCCGTCGGACACGGCGTTGCGAGAGGGCGTGCGTGCGACGGTCGGAAACCCCTTCGCAGAACGGGTCGAGACGTTCCTCGACGAACTGATCGCGAACGGTGAGGCGATTGTTTCGGTCCCGATCACTCACACCGACATCTACCCGCCGTCGCTGATCGTTGTCGACGACATCGCTGCCTTCGACGCCTGCGCGATCGACGGTGACATCCGCGTCGAGGTCGATGCCGGGGACGATGGCGAGGATCTTGTCGTCGACGATTCCGTGAATGCCGCCGACTTGTCGTACAGCCTGGCTCTTGTCGACGGCGCGTGGGTCGTCAACGGTCTCCAGCGATTCGGGTTCTGGGAGGGCCAGGAGCAGTGCGGCGACCTGTAGCTGCAGTCGGGTTGGTTCTGCTGTTCTTGTTCGGAACCTCGTCGCCCGCCGAGGCCGGGGGCAGCGCTGGTGGTGGCGGTGGCCTCGCCGTCACCGACGAGGCGACGGCCGAGGGCTCGGAGCCGTCGGACTCCGACGATCCGCCGGAGGTGCCGGTGGTGTGTACGACAACGGAGCTGACGGTGCCGCAGCGGGGGCGGTACGAGTCCGGTGGCTACACATATGTCTTCGTCGACGCTCGGCAGTTCCGATTCGATTCCGAGACCGGCGCCAGCTGGGTCCGCGCCCAGAAGACCTGTCGCCGAGGCGACGAGGTGGTGAGCGGCGACACGATCTGGCTGCTGATCACCGATCCGGACCCGGCACTGGTCGCGTCGATCCTGCGCGACCGAGCAGCGCGAGAGATCGATCCGCCGGCACCGGCGTTGAGCCCGACCGACCAGGGCGTCGTGCAGCTCGGCATGTGGCTCGCGGTCGACGACCCCGGCCCCTATGAGGTGACGGCCAGCGCGGCGCCGGGCTCGTGGGTGACGGCTCGTGCCGAGCTCAGCCAGACCGTGTTCGACATGGGCAACGGCGACGTCGTCGAGTGCACCGGTGCGGGCGACCCGATCCCCGACAGCGCTCTCGACTCGGCCGACCCGAGCCCGGTCTGCGGCTACACGTATCGCGATCTCAATGACGGCAGGCCGTACCCGGTCACCATCACCTCGACCTGGACGGTGACGTGGACGAGTTCCCGCGGCGTCAGCGGTGTCCAGCCACCGATCGTGCTGACGTCGACGCTCGACTACCCCGTCGTCGAGATCCAGACCGTCGGCGGCCCCGCCGACTGACGGCCACCGTTCTCGGTGGACCGAGTTCACCATGATGAACCGAGTCCGCCGAGATCCCGGCACCGGCCCTCCCGAGCGAGTTCTCGGTGAACCTGGTCCAACATCGTGGACTGACTCCGCCGAGAACCCGGCGTCCGCTTCTCGGTTGCTCCTGTGGCACATTCCGCAACGGGAGCCGCCGAGAACGGGTGGTGGCGATTTCTCGCGCGCCCGCTAGCGTTCAGGCGTCACTCGGGCGAGTGGCGGAATTGGCAGACGCGCTGGCTTCAGGTGCCAGTGATCGCAAGATCGTGGGGGTTCAAGTCCCCCCTCGCCCACCAGATGGCCCCGCTCCGGCGGGGCCGTTTCGCGTCTGGCGAGCGGTCCTGCGGCACTGGCGGGCCGTGGCGCTCGACTGTGCCAGCAGTCGCCGCGTCGCTCCGTACGACATCGCCACGCACGGCGCGCGCTGTGCGCTGCTGTGTGGTAGGAGAACAGGTGGGAACCGGCAGCGACGTTCACGCTGCTCGACGACACGGGGGCAAAGTCATGGTGGGATCGGAGAACGGCGTGCGCGATCGGGGCGACGAATCCGATGTCGCGTCGGGCGGTGTCGCGCGGCCACGATGGACACCCGACAGGAGCGCGCCTTGACGAACAGCACGGTCTCACTCGGGCCGTATCCCGCCATGGACCCCAAAGGTCGTCCGGTCGAGCTGACGATCAACCCCGGTCACGGACATCTCGTTCCGAGGCGCACGACCGGGGTGTCGCTCGGTCTCGAGCCAGTGCCGCTGGGCCTCGTTCGTGTCTCTGGACAGAACGTGACGATGAAGTCGACGACGTACACCCTCGACGACCCGGCAGACGCCGACCGACTCACAGCGGCGATCGAGGCGCTCGCGGGCGCAACCACGTCGGGAACCGCTGGCCAGTACGGGCCGACCGGCCCGTCCACTCGGGCGCCTACTCGTCCTGCGGCGGAACGCCTCGCCGGTCTCGGCAAGCTCGTCCAGATCATCGCGTTCGCATTCGCTGCCTTCGGGCTGATCGTGGGCGCGACGATCGTGCTGGCGACCAAGGAAGCAGTCGGCCCGTTCGGCGAGGAGTTCCGGTACCCCTACCTCGCCCACGGCATCGGCGTCGCAATCGGCACCGCGATGATCGCCGTCGTCATCTACGCCATCGGAGCGCTGTGCATCTTCAACGCCACCGCCGGCAAACGCATCAGCTAGCCAGCCGAGGCAGTTGTCGAACTCACGTCGGCCGTCCGGCAGCGCGTCTGTCGGCCGTTGCGTAGTGTCTGGCTCAGGGTGGGACAGGACGTCACGATTCTGGTGTCGGCGAGGGCGCTGGGGCTCGGCGCCGGCGGGGTGCTCTTCTTCACCTTGTGCGCCGTCGGCGCTGCGATCGGCGTGTTCGTGCCGATCGGAGAGCCGAACGGGCTCCGTCTCGGTACGGCCGGCTTCGTGGTCGGCGGTGTCCTTGCGATGTGCACCGTGCTGTGGCTGGGCCGGATCGTCCTCACGGCACTGATTCGACGGCGCGACGGCCTCGTGCGGGTCACACACGACGCGGTCGAGGTCTTGACACCGCGGGGACGGCAGGTCGTGCCGATCGGTTCGGTCACTGCGATCGGGCTCACCGGGAAGCATCGGGCCTTGACGATCGAACTGCGCGACGGCCGACGCATCCAACCGGTGCTTCGACCGGAAGGCGGCGAGTGGGAGCAGTATGTGCCCGCCCTTGCGAAGCGAATCGGCGTGAGCGAGCGATAGCGCTATGGGGCCGATCGTTCGACCGGCGGTCGTGCTGCTCCTCGTATTCATCGGGGCAGCATTGATCTGGTCCTCGCTGCGTTGGCGAGCTCGTCGAAGAGCGGCAGCGCTGTGGACCTACATGGACCGCAGCGCGTTCATGAGCATGTTCGGCGTCGGCGTCATCGCGCTCGTCGCAGCGATCCGGATCGCAGCGACAGGATGGTGATCGAATGCCAGCCGACCGTCGAATGATGCGCTGCGCCGGAAGGACGCCGTGACCGTGCTCCTCGTCGGGATGGTGCTGGTCGGCGTGCTGCTGATCATTGCCGAACTCCGTTCGCTTCGACGACAACCGGCGACGGAAACGAACACCGGTCGGACGACTCGCGGCCGATTCGCGCTGATCGGCGGTGCGTTCGTTCTGGCCGGCGTCGGCGGCCTGTTCGCCGCTCGCAACGAGCCGACCGAAGCGCAGGCCGACGTGCTCTGGCCGATTATCAACAAGTGCGACGACGACCTCGCCGTGGAGGTCGTCAGCTCGTCCGGCGCTCGCTCGAAGTTCGTCGTTCCGTCCGGTGGTCTCGGATTCGTGCCGCTCGGCAACGGAGACCACGTCGTGGTGCAGAGCCAGGTCGATCGGATCGCTGTCACCGTTCCCGATTCGACCGACAGCGCTCTCCTCGAATGGACGGTGAGCGGGCTCGGGTGCGCGAATCTCGAACCGCCGTTCGGCTGACGGCATCGATGTGCCGAGCAACCGTCGCTGCCGGACCGGTGAACCGGCGCCGGAGCACTGCGGCGGCGGACGCAGCTCTGTTGCGCAGCGCTCGGACGTGGGAGGATCGGCTTGCCCACCTCGCAACCAGCGACTAGCGTTGCGCATGAAGGAACAACGGTTCCGCATAGCGGAACGAGGGAGGTGCCACATGAGTGGCGGAAGTCAACGCGGTCGGCTCGGCACGATGACGGCCATGCCGTCCCTCGACGACGAGAGCTACCTCGATTTCGTCGAGGGCCTGCGTAAGTTCACCCTGCGCCAGCTCAACCCTCGCGCCGCGACCGCCCTGCGCGCCGCCGTCGGCGACCGTCCGATCGCCACCGATCGCCAGTCGCGGGCACAGCTCGCCGACCTGGCCGAACGCATCCCCGTCGTCGCTGCTCGCGACTCCCTGCTCCGGACCACTCAGGGCATGAACTGGCGCCGCGTCACGGAGGCCTACGAGCCGTACCGCGACGAACTCATCGCCGACATCGACGGACCCGACGACGGTCGACTGATCCTCGACCCCGACTTCGTCACGCCCGACTACTACGACGAGGTCGAGTTCCATCGTCAGCCCGGCAGCTACCACGGCGACGAGCTCGGCGGTCACGTGTACCACTACGGCACCAAGGTGTTCCACCTCGGCGCGAACGACCTCGACGAGGCCAAGATCGCCCGTGCCGACGAGGTGCCCGAGCCCGAAGACGGCCACGTCGCTCGGGTGCTCGACATCGGCTGCTCGATCGGACAGGTCACCTGCGGCTTCGCCGACCGGTGGCCCGACGCCGAGGTGTGGGGCGTCGACCTCGCGGCACCACTGCTGCGCTACGGCCACGCCCGAGCCCGGCGACTCGGCGCCGACGTCACGTTCGCTCAGGTCGACGCCCGCACACTCGACCGCTTCGAGGACGAATCGTTCGACGTGGTCTACATGGGCACCCTCCTCCACGAGATGCCGCTCGACGACGGTCGTCGCGCGCTCGCCGCCGCACGTCGCGTCCTGCGTCCCGGCGGGGTCTTCGTCCTCCACGACATGCTGCAGCCGAGCGACCCGCCCGACGCGTGGGCGGTGTACGACCGTGGCTTCGACACCGATCACAACCGAGAGCCGTACGCGTTCGACTTCGTCTACTCGAACGTCGACGCCGACGTGCGGGAGCTCTACCCGTCGGTCGAGTCGGCCTCGACCCGGACGACGACCTGGATCTGCCGCGCATGAGCGCATCGTCACATCCCGCAGACGAGCGCACTCCCGACGACGCCATGATCGGCGTGATCGCCGAACTCGCGGCCGAGCTGTGGGTCGTCAAACGACGGCTCGGGAAGCTCGAAACGGAGTTGGCCGAGCGCGGCCTGTCGCTCGACCTCGACGGTGAAGCTGCGCCGTCGACCCCCGACGAGGTGGCGGCCCGCGACGAGTTCGTCGCACGCATCTTCGGCCCGCTCCTGGCGACTTCGACGACCCCGGACGACCGTTGACCGACCGACCGACGCGATGGGGCGTCGTGGTACCGCCCGCCAACCCCACCGCCGAACACGAAGTCGCTTCGTACCTGGCCGACGTCGGTGCGGTGTACGTGGCGCGATTCGATCACCAGCCGGGCGATCTCGCCGACCGCCTCGTCGCGTACCGAACCACGTCGTACGCAGCCGTCGGTCGACTGAGCGGCCTCGGGCTCGACGCGATCGGCATCGCCTGCACGGGGGCGTCCTATCCGCTCGGTCGCGACGGCGACGCTCGCTGGGCCGCCGACCTGAGCGACGTGACCAACACACGCGTCGTCACAGCAGCCGGTGCGCTGCTGTCCGTCGCCGACGAGACGCGGTCGCGACGCGTCACCCTGGTGTCGCCGTACCCGAACTGGTTGACCGAGTCGGCGCGCTCGTTCTGGGAGGGCTGCGGCTACACAGTGCCGACGACGGTGCCGGTCGAGAACGACTCGATCTACACGACGACCGCCGACGCGTCACGAGCGGCGATCGAGCGCGCGCTCGCCGAGATCGCCGACCATGACCACGGCGACGACATCGTGGTCGTGGCCGGTACCGGCGCGGCGACGGCCGACGCGATCGACGGGCTCGCACCCGGATCGCCGTGCCCGATCGTGTCGTCGAACCTGGCATTGGCACGAGCACTGGCCGGCACAGTCGGCAGCGACCGCAGCACCTCGACGGCCATGGCCGAACTCGACCGGTGGGTCGACCGCCGCGCGATGTCACCGGCGCACAGCGACCGGCCGGCTGCCGAACGATCGATCGAAGGACCCACCAGATGAACGACATCACCGCAGCCACCCCCGATCACCCGGTCGTCGTCGCCGGTGCAGGACCCGTCGGCCTGACGACGGCCCTCCTGCTCGCGTCGCGCCGCGTACCGGTTCGCGTCGCCGAACGAGCCCGTCCCGAGGTCGCCCGCGAGTGGCGCGGTTCGACGCTGCACCCACCGACCCTCGAGATCCTCGACCGCATCGGACTCACCGATCGGGCGATCGCCCGAGGTGTTCGAGTCGACCGGCTCGCGTACGGCGATCTCGACTCCGACGACGCCGCGGTGTTCGACTACGACGTCCTCGACGGGCTCACCCGATACCCGTTCCGCCTGCAGTACGAGCAGTACAAACTCCTCGATGATCTCCGGGCCGCTGCGGCGGACTCCGACGCGATCGAGATGTGCTGGGAACACGAGATCGTCGCCGTCTCGACGTCGGCGACGCAGGCGGACGTCACGATCGACACCCCGACCGGAACGGTGCGATGGGAGACCCCGCTCCTGGTCGCAGCGGACGGCAGCCACAGCGCCGTCCGCTCGGCGCTCGACATCGGCATGGACGGCTCGACCTATCCGACGCTGAGCCTCGTCGTCGCGTCCGAGTTCGACTTCGGTGCCGTCGCCGGTCGACCGTCGACGCCCGTGGCGTACTACACGGGCGGGGCGGGTCGACTCTCCCTGATCCGCACCCCCGACATCTGGCGTGTCGCGGTGTCGACCGACGAACCGGTCGACACCGACCTGAGCAACGTCGCACCCGTCGACGACGCACGAGACGCCCACCCGGCCCTCGTGGCCGCACTCGACGCCTACGTCGGAGACCACTCGTGGGCCGCGGCGCCGCTGCGGCAGCACCAGATGTATCGGAGCCACCAGCGCGTCGCCGACCGGATGGTCGACGGACGGGTCGCGCTGATCGGTGATGCCGCCCACCTGACCAGCACCACCGGCGGGATGGGTCTGAACTCGGGGGTGCACGACGCCGCCCATCTCGTCGACGCCCTCGACGCGTTCGGTATCGACGAGGCGCTCGCCGACTACGCAACCGTGCGCCGCGCCGTTGCGATGGAGGTCGTGCAACGGGCGACGTCACGCACCCGCGCGGAGATGGACGCTCGCTCACCCGACGCACGAGCGGCCCGGCTCGCCGACCTGCAGGCAGCCGCCGCCGACCCGCAGCGGTGCGGCGACCATCTGCGCGCCGCGGCGATGTTCGACGCCGTGCCCGGACCACGCACCAGCACGGAGGCATCATGACGACCGGACACGAGGTCACCTCACCGATCGACGGGAGCACGATCGCCACGATCGAACTCCACGACGAGTCGTCACTCGACGCGGTCGTCGCCCGCGCCGTCGCCGCTGCGGACCGTTGGCGGCGCACGCCGCCTCGTGAGCGGGCGGCGCTGTTGTTCGCCGTCGCACGTAGGATCCGCGAGGAACTCGACGACATCGCCGTACTCGAGACGCGCAACTGCGGCAAGCTGCTCGCCGACACCCGACGTGAGGTCGAACGTGCGGCGCGCTGCTTCGAGTACTACGGCGGGTACGCCGACAAGGTCACCGGGACGGTCGTGCCGGTCGGCGACGGCTTCCACACGTACACCACGCGCGAGCCCTACGGCGTCGTGGCCGGCATCGTGCCCTGGAACGCTCCGTTCGTGTTCGCCGCGAAGAAGATCGCCCCGGCGCTCGCGTTCGGGAACGTATCGATCCTGAAACCGGCACTCGAGACCCCGTTGACCGCGATGCGCCTCGGTGAGCTCCTCGACGACTGTGGCGCGCCGCCCGGCGTCGCCCAGGTCGTATGTGGCGGCCCCGATGTCGGCCGTGGGTTGGTCGCCGACCCGCGAGTCGATCTCGTCGTGTTCACCGGGTCGGACGGTGCCGGGCGCCACGTCGGCGCGACGGCAGCCGAACGCCTCGTCCCGTCGGCGTTGGAGCTGGGTGGCAAGTCGCCTCAGTTGGTCTTCGCGGACGCCGACCTCGACGCCGCCGCGGCGGGCGTCGTCGAAGGATTCGCCGGCTCGTGCGGCCAGATGTGCATCGCCGGTTCACGACTCTTCGTCGAACGCAGCGTCCACGACGAGTTCGTCGACCGGCTCGTCGCGCGGGTTGCGGCGCTGCGTGTCGGCGACCCGCGCCTGGCGTCGAGCCAGGTCGGTCCGCAGGCCACGGCTGCGCAAGCCGCCAAGACCCGCGAGTACGTCGCCGACGCCAAGCGCAGCGGCCGGGTGCTCGCCGAGACGCCGCTCGAGGTTCCCGACGACCTCACCGCGGGCAACTGGGTGGCGCCCGTCGCATTCGCCGATCTGCCCCTCGATCACCGAGCCGTTCGGGACGAGATCTTCGGTCCGGTCCTGTCCGTCGCGGCCTTCGACGACGCCGACGAGGCGTTGGCGCTCGCGCACGACACCGAGTTCGGTCTGGCGGCCGGGCTGTGGACGGGCGACATCGGGCGCGCTCACCGACTCGCCTCCGATCTGCGCGTCGGCACCGTGTGGGTGAACACGTACCGGATCCTCGACGACATGGTGCCCTTCGGCGGCGTCGGACAATCGGGGTACGGACGCGAGAACGGGACGGAAGCACCTGCGTTGTACACGTGGGCGAAGTCGGTCTGGGTGTCGGTGGAACCAGGCGTCCCCCAGCCGTACCGAAAGGACCCGTCGTGACCGCATCCGATGGTCGCTCCGTCGCCCTCGAATCGATCGACGACGACTGGCTGTCGAGGGACGGTCTCTGGATCGACGGCACCTGGGAGCTCCCCTCGGGCGGGGCGCGGCTCGACGTCGTCTCGCCGAGCACCGAGCAGTCGATCGGTTCGGTGCCGGACGCCGACGCCGCCGACGTCGACCGTGCCGTTCGCTCGGCCCGGGCGGCGATCGAGCCCGGCGCGCCGTGGGCATCGATGAGCCCGGGCGAGCGCGCCGACGTCCTCGAGCGAATGGCGGACTCGATCGAGGCGCTCGATCGTGATCTCGACGTCTTACTCGCCCACGAGGTCGGCCGTCCGATCGGCGGTTCGGGCAAGCGACCGAGTCGACCCGCCGAACTGTTGCGGCACGCCGCGGCGTCGGCACGGTCCGACCTCGTCGACGAGGTCCGACCCGTTCCGGAGAAGCGGCCGCGGTATGCCGTCCAGCGCAGCCTCGTGCGTCGCCGATCGCACGGCGTGACGGCGGCCATCTCGCCCTACAACGGCACGCTCCCGCTCGGCCTCTACAAGATCGGTCCGACCCTCGCCGCCGGCGGGTCCGTCGTGTTCAAACCGCCGCCGCAGGCTCCCCTCGAGGCGTTCGTGCTCGCCGAGATCGCCGCCGACGCCGGACTCCCACCGGGCGTGCTCAACGTCGTGTCGGGTGGCGCGGAGACCGGGCGCGCGCTCGTCGAACACGATGGTGTCGACATGGTCGGTTTCACCGGCTCGACCGCTGCGGGCCGACAGGTCGCCGTGGCGTGCGCGGAACGACTCCGGCCCGTCGTGCTCGAACTCGGCGGGAAGTCGGCGGCGATCGTGCTCGACGATGTCGACGTCGACCGGCTCGCTGCAGCGATCCCGTTCCTCGCCTACACCTTCAGTGGTCAGAACTGCTTCATCCACAGTCGTTTCGTCGTCGATCGCCGCCGCGTCGACGAGGTCGTCGACGCCCTCGTGGTTGCGAGCGAGCGCCTGACCGTCGGCGACCCGCTCGATCCGACGACCGACCTCGGACCCGTCATCTCGGCCGAGCACCGAGACCGCGTCGAGCGCTATGTCGACATCGGACGGAGCGAAGGCGCACGCGTCGTCACCGGTGGAGATCGACCTCGGATCGACCAGGGCTGGTACGTCCGGCCGACGGTGTTCGCCGACGCCACGAACGCGATGCGGATCTGTCGTGAGGAGATCTTCGGACCGGTGATCTCGGTGATCGCCGTGGACGGTGACGACGAGGCCGTCGCCGTCGCCAACGACTCCGACTTCGGTTTGGCGGGCTCCGTGTGGAGCAGCGATGATGGCCGAGCGGAAGCGGTGGCACAGCGCGTCGACTCGGGAACCGTCGGGGTGAACGGCTACGGCTTCAACACGGCGGCGCCACTCGCTGGTTGGAAGTCGAGTGGAATCGGTGTCGAACTCGGACGGGAAGGGTTTGCGAGCTATGTGCGCTATCAGTCGATCCATCGCACCGGGATTCGGTGACCTCCGATGAGCAGTGACCCACCAGCCGCCACCGTCGGATCGATCGAGCGGGCCTTCGAAGTACTGACGCTGTTCGCCGAGTCGGAGAGTCCGACGCTCGGTGTCACCGAGATCGCCGACCGATTGGGCTACTCGAAGGCGGTCGTGCACCGGATCCTCGCGACCTGTCGCAAGAACAACTTCGTCGAGTTCGATCCGAACACGCGCCGCTACGCGTTGGGACCGCGCTTCGTCGAGTTGGGCATGGCCTACCTCGACCGGATCGACGTCCGTTCACGCGCCCGTCCGGTGATGACCCGTCTGTCCGAGGCGACGGCGGAGACCGTGACCCTCTCGATCCGCTCGAGCTGGGAACGTGTCTACGTCGACCAGGTCACCCCGGAACGCGACGTCAAGATGGTCGTGCAGCTCGGACGGTCGTTCCCGCTCCACGCTGGTGCATCCTCGAAGGCGCTGCTCGCGTTCCTCCCGGCGTCGCAGCAGGACGAATACCTCGAGCGGAGCGACCTCGGCAGCCTCACCGGTCAGACGATCACCGATCGCGACGAACTGGTCGACGAACTCGAACGCATCCGCGAGTGCGGGTACGCCGTCTCACTCGGTGAGCGCGACGCGACCGCCGGCTCCGCCGCCGCGCCGGTGTTCGGCCCCGATGGTCGAGTGCTGGCGGTGCTGTCGGTTGCCGGGCCCGTCGATCGATTCAGCTCCGAGGTCGACCGCCTGATCGGTCTGCTGCTCGAGGCGTCGGCCAACCTGACGACGGCGATGGGCGGCGTTCGTCCACCGCAGTCTGGCGTGGCGGGTGGCTGAGCCCGTCGAACGACGCGTCGCGACACACGGGCCCGACACACTGGACGAGGCCTCGTCGGTGGGCCCGATCGCAGAGGCGGTCGTGGTCGTCGCCGACATCGCTCGGGCGACGACCATGTACGAGTCGGCGCTCGGCG
Source organism: Ilumatobacter fluminis (assembly GCF_004364865.1). Taxonomy (NCBI): domain Bacteria; kingdom Bacillati; phylum Actinomycetota; class Acidimicrobiia; order Acidimicrobiales; family Ilumatobacteraceae; genus Ilumatobacter; species Ilumatobacter fluminis. Next base: position 4,320,582 of record NZ_SOAU01000001.1, on the reverse strand, counting down.
CAGTTGCCGACGAGCACGGCGCACTCGACCCGGAACGAGCCGCCTCGTGGCGGCAGCCGTCGCTCGGTGGTGCGCCGTCGGTCGTGCTCCGGGCGCCCGAGGACGACCGCCCCGGTCGAATCCGGCTGGTCGAGTCGCCGGAGGCGGCGCCCTCGCCGCCGCTCGCACGGCCCGGCTGGTCCGCCATCGAACTCCTGGTCGCGGACGCCGATCGAGCGATGGAGCGAGCGCAGCGGGCCGGTGCTCGTGTCGTGGTGGCCCCCCGCACCGTCGGCAGCGGAGGCTCACTGCGGGCTGCGCAGGTCGAAGGCCCCGCCGGCGAGCTGTGGTACCTGACCGAGGTGCGCGGTGCGCCCCCGGGGTTCGACCTGCCGTCGGCGGTCGCCGAGCTGGGGCCGGTCTTCATCATGGTGATCACCTGCGCCGACCTCGAGGAGTCGAGGGCTCGGTTCGAGGAGGCGACGTCCGGAAGGCGGGTCACCGATCATCGTTTGCCGATCGGTGTGATCAACACGGTCCACGGGCTCCCCGCCGACACCGTCCACCGGATCAGCACGGTGCAGCTCGCCGGGCAGTCTGCGATCGAGTTCGATCAGCACGCCGTCGCGACGGATCCCGACGGCGATCAGCGGCTCCGGCAGGGAGTGATCTCGGTGGCCGTCATCGCCGAGGGACCCCAGCGCAGCGCACCGATCGAGGTCGCGCCGGGCGCATTCGTCGAGTTCTTCGCCGGCTGAGTGACGCCTCGCCGACCTACCGGCCGCCCACCCGTTCGACAACCCCGTCGCTTGACGTCCTCGGAGTGCTTCAGTAGTGTTCCCCTCCAAGAAACCTACGTTCCGTACAGCGGAACAGAACGGGGAGGAAGCCCATGAGAAGGACGACGATGAGGAGCGCCTCACGGCTCGCCTCGGTGCTCGGAGTCGCATCGCTGGTGCTCGTTGCCGCTGCCTGTGGTGGCGACGACGACGACGCCGACACGAGTGACACCACCGCCGAGGAAGAGACGGTCGACGAGGAGCCGGCGGACGACGGCGACGAGGCGACCGACGACGGCGAAGAGGCGACGACCGAGGACACGACCGCCGACGACAGTGCTTCGTCGGACGCCGTCATCCGACTCGCCACGAACCAGTTGCCGGCCTCGAAGGGCAACCCGTTCAACTCGGTCGGCTCGCCCGGCATCTACACCCTCGCCGCGATCTACGACCCCGTCACCTTCGTGAGCACCGACGGCGAGATCAAGCCGTGGCTCGCCACCTCGTGGGAGAACACGTCGGAGACCACGTGGAACTTCGTGCTGCGCGACGACGTCCAGTTCTCGAACGGTGAGACGCTCGACGCCGAAGGCCTCGCCAGCGTCATCAACTTCATCGTGACCGACGAAGCCGCCGCAGGCTCCGCCGTTGCGCGCGACCTCGCGAACATCGCCTCGGCGACCGCGGTCGACACCTACACGGTCGAAGTCACGACGGCCACGCCCGATCCGATCCTGCCCGCCAAGATGACCGAGATCTACGTCCCGGCTCCTGGCGTCCTCGCCGACGCGGGCCTCGAAGAGATCACCGAGAACCCGGTCGGCTCCGGCCCGTTCATGGTGACCTCGTGGGATGCCGGAACGATCGAGCTCGCCGCCTTCACCGACTCGTGGCGTGCGCCGCTCGTCGGCGGTCTCGAGATCCAGGAGCTCGCCGAACCCGCCGCTCGGGTCCAGGCACTCCAGGCCGGTCAGGTCGACCTCGCCACCGGCATCTCGCCCGACCTCGTCGACACCCTCGGCGACGCTGCGTCCGCCGACGTCGTCACCGCCAATCAGGTGATGTCGCTCGCGTTCAACACCGAGATGGCCGACTCGCCCGTCGCCGACCCGATGGTCCGCCAGGCCCTCAACTACGCCATCGATCGCCAGGCGATCGTCGACGCGCTCCTGCTCGGTCAGGGCAGCGCCGCCGGCCAGGGCCCGACCCCGAACGCCACCGGCTACAACCCCGACATCGACGCATTCGGCTACGACCCCGAGCTCGCCCAGCAGATGCTGGCCGACGCCGGCTACCCGGACGGCCTGAGCTTCACGGCCGACGTGGTCGTCGGTTCGTTCCCGGCCGACGCCGAGATCTACCAGCTCGCCCAGCAGAACCTGGCCGACATCGGTGTCGACGTCGAACTGAACCAGATCACCTTCCCCGACTGGCTCGAGCGGTACCTCGGTGGCACCTTCGACGCCGGCATGTTCGGCCTGTCGTGGAACGCCCTGCCGACGATGGACTCGGGCCGTGTCATGACGAACTTCTCGTGCTTGAAGTCGAACCCGTTCTTCTGCGACCAGGAGCAGGCCGACGCACTCGAAGCCGCCCTGCCGACGATCGATCCGGCCGAGCGCACCGCCGCCCTGCAAGATGTCACTGCGATGATGCACGACAACCCGCCGGCGCTGTACCTCGTTCAGCAGATCGACGTGAACGGTGTGTCCAGCGAGATCGGCAACTTCGTCAACGACAACCGCTTCTTCAACTACGACGAGATGACCAAGTAAGGACCACTCGTCCCGTGTCCCTGTCCGCCCTCCCCACCGGGTCACACCTGTGACCGATGTGACCCTCGGTGCTGTCGACGCCGGGCCCGATTCGAACGGGCCCGGCGCCGACCGGCCGAACGCACTCCCGTCGCGCTACGCGACCGTCGGCCGAACCGTTGCCGGCAAGTTCGCGCAGCTCGTGGTCTTGCTGTTCGCCGTGTCGACCCTGATGTTCTTCCTGTTGCGCATCACCGGCGACCCGGCGCTGACCCTCGCCGGTGAGAACGCAACGCCCGAGCAGATCGCTGCGATCCGTGCGCAGTACGGTCTCGACGACTCGCTCCTCGTCCAGTACTTCCGCTTCCTCGGCCAGGTCGCCCAGCTCGACTTCGGCGAGTCGATCAACACGGGCGAGAACGCGCTCGACCTGGTGCTCGATCGGGTGCCGAAGACCCTTCAGCTGGCGGTCATGGCCGTGATCGTCAACACGCTCGTCGCCGTGCCGCTCGGCGCCTGGATCGGTTCGCGGCCGAACGGCCGGGCCCAAGCCGTCATCGGCAACGTCGTCTTCATCGGACAGGGCATCCCGGGCTACGTCGTCGCCCTCGTCCTGATCCAGCTCTTCTCCGTCCGATGGCAACTGCTGCCCAGCTTCGGCAGCGAAGGATGGAAGACCTACATCCTCCCGACGCTCTCACTCGCCGCCTTCCTCGTACCTCGCCTGACCCGGGTGCTGTCCGGCAACGTCTCCGAGGCGATGGAACAAGACTTCGTCCGAACGGCGCGGGCGTTCGGCGCCCGCCATCGCACGGTCGTGCGACGGCACGCACTTCCCAACGCGCTCCTGGGCGCATCGGCCCTGATCGGTACCCAGTTCGCCTACCTGCTCTCGGGCGCGCTGATCACCGAGGTCATCTTCGCCTGGCCCGGCCTGGGCCAACTCATGATCCAGTCGGTCGAACAACTCGACTTCCCGGTCGTCCAGGCGTCGGTCTTCGTCGTCGCCGTCCTGGTGTTCCTCACGAACACCTTCACCGACGTGATGCTCGGCGTGATCGACCCCCGTCTCCGGAGGAAGCGATGACCGTGTCCGACGGTGCAGCAGCACCGGAACTGAGCTCGTGGACCGGTCGGCTGATGAGCCGTCGTCGCTCGTCGAACCGCCCCGCACGCCTGACGTTCGGTGTCGTCCTCGCCACCGCGATGGTGCTGACTACCGTCGCCGCTCTTACGATCTTCGATGTCACCCCGGTGCCGACCGACCCGGCCGAACGCCTGCAACCCGTCGGGACGCCCGGCGCGATGCTCGGCACCGACCAGCTGGGTCGGAACCTGTTCGACTGGACGATCGCCGGCTTCGCCTGGTCGGGCACCGTCGCCGCCACCTCCGCGACGATCGTTACCTTCATCGGCCTGTGCATCGGCGTGATCGCCGGTTCGGCCCGCGGCGTCGTGCAGGCCTTCGCAGCCCGCGCCATCGACACGATGCTGTCGCTGCCCAACCTCGTCGTCGCCGTGGCGATCATGGCAGCCGTCGGTCGGGGCTTCTGGCAGTTGTCGGTCACCCTGGGCCTGGTCTCGTGGCCGGTCCTGGCGCGTGTCGTCTACGCGGAGACTCGCGGTCTGATGTCGCGCGACTACGTGAACGCGGCCCGCCTGCTCGGGGTGTCGCGTGTCCGCATCCTGTTCACCCACGTCATCCCCGGACTGCGCAACACGTTGATGGTGATGTGGGCGTTCATGTTCGCCGACTTGCTCGTCGCCGAGAGCGCACTGTCGTTCCTCGGCATCGGTGCGCCCCTCGGTGAACCGTCGCTCGGCAACATCCTCGCCGACGGTCGCCAGTACCTGCTCGTCGCACCGCGGATGGTGCTCGTGCCGGCCACGGCGATCGTGCTCGCCGTGACCGCCGCCAACATGATCGGTGACGGCATGGCCGAACGCAGTCGCCGCCAGACGACGAGGGTCGAACGATGACCACCGATGATCGCCCCTTGCTGTCCGTCGACGACCTGACCGTCGTGCACGGTGCCGACCGGCCCGAACCGGTCGAACTGGTCCGCGGGGTGTCGCTGACCGCACGCCGTGGCGAGGCGATCGGCATCGTCGGCGAGTCCGGCTCCGGCAAGTCGCTGACCGTGCTCAGCCTCATCGGCCTGCTCGCTCCGGCACTCCAGGCGAGGGGTTCGGCGAAACTCGACGGTCTCGAACTCATCGGGTGCCCCGAGAAACAGTTCTCCGACCTGCGCGGCGAGCGGGTCTCGATGGTGTTCCAGGACCCGATGACCGGCCTCAACCCGGTCCGCAAGATCGGGTCGTTGCTGGGCGAAGCCGTCCGACGCCATCAACGGGTCAACCGGCGCGAAGCGCGACAGCAGGCGATCGACATGCTGGCGCGCGTCGGCATCCCGAGCCCGGGCGAGCGAGTCGACGCCTACCCGCACGAGCTGTCGGGCGGACAACGGCAGCGCGTCATGATCGCGCTGGCGTTGCTGAACGACCCCGACCTGATCCTGGCCGACGAACCGACGACGGCGCTCGACACCACGATCCAGGCTCAGATCATGTCGCTCCTGCGCGAACAGACCCACGACGCGGCACTGATCTTGATCACCCACGACCTCGGCGTCGCCGCCGAACTGTGCGACCGGATCTCGGTGATGTACGCCGGCAAGATCGTCGAGGAGGGCCCGACACGAGAGGTGCTCGACGGAGCCCGTCACCCGTACACGGTGGCGCTCCTCGCCGCTGCGCCGAACTTCGATCGCAGCCGGACCCTGGCGGCGATTCCGGGCACACCACCGTCCCCGTTCGCACGACCCGCCGGGTGCGCGTTCGCGCCGCGTTGCCCGAATGCCATGGACCGTTGCCTCACCGACGAGCCGCCGCTCGTCGACTCGGCCGACGGCGGCACACGACTCGCCTGCTGGAACCCTCATGAGTGACCCGACCACTCCCGCTCCCACGTCCGACCCGGTACTGGCCGCCGACGATCTCACGGTCACGTTCCCGGTCGGGCGACGCCAGTTGACTGCGGTCGACAGCGTGTCGCTCTCGGTCAGTCGCGGCGAGACGCTGGCGCTGGTCGGAGAATCCGGCTCCGGCAAGACGACGACGGCGCTCGCCATGATCAGGGCGATCCCGGTCGACTCCGGCACCGTCGTGTTCGACGGTGCCGACATCACGAACCACACCGAGCGACAGCTGAAGGCGGTTCGTCGCCGGCTGCAGATCGTCCTCCAAGACCCGTACGCCAGTCTCGATCCCCGAATGACGGTCGGCAAGATCGTCGCCGAACCCCTCAAGGCGCACCGTCTCGGGACCCGGCAGGAGATCGCCGACACCGTGGCTGCGACCCTCGAACAGGTCGGGCTCCCCGCCGATGCTGCGTCTCGGTACCCCGGCCAGTTCTCCGGTGGCCAGCGTCAACGGATCTCGATCGCCCGGGCGCTCGTGTTGCGCCCCAGTGTGATCGTCGCCGACGAACCCGTCTCGGCGCTCGACGTGTCGATCCAGGCGCAGATCATCGGGTTGCTCGCCGATCTCCAGGCTGCCGAGAACCTCGCCTACCTGGTGATCGCGCACGACCTCGCACTCGTGCACCACATCGCCGATCGCGTCGCCGTCATGTATCTCGGGCGCATCGTCGAGGAGGGACCGGTCGACGCGGTCGTCGGCGATCCACAGCACCCGTACACCGCTGCGCTGTTGTCGGCGACGCCGACGACGTCGGCCGACCGTCGCGAGCGGATCGTGTTGGGCGGTGAGCCGCCGTCGCCGATCTCGAAGCCGACGGGCTGCGCATTCCACCCCCGATGCCCTGCCGCCGTCGAGCGATGCCGCGTCGAGAACCCGGCACTCACGAACACCGACGCCGGGTCGCACCGGGTCGCGTGCTTCTTCCCCGGCTCGGTCGCATCGGGCCTCACGATCGGCACGTCAGGAGGCCGACCATGACCCGCACCACGTCGCTGTCGGATTCGGCGCGAGTTCGAGCCGACGCACGCGTCGGCTTCGCCCTCGCCCTGCGGCGATCATGGGCGACTCGCCTCTACCCGTTGCTGCGGGAGCAGGCGGAGGCCGACGGACCCGCGACACCCGAGCAGGTGCACGACGCGCCGGTCCACCGCTGGTTCGCGTGGACCGAACGCAACTCGCAGAAGCAGCTGTGGCGGGCGGTCCAACGACGGGTCCGACTCGACGAGGCCGACGGCGTCGACACCACGTCCGCCGCCGACCTGCTCGGTTCGGCACGGCTCGACCCCGACCTCGATCTTCCCGACTGGTACACGGCGGTCGACATCCACCTGCAGCCGGGCGGAGTCTGGTCGACCGACGAGGCGGCTGCGGTCTACGAACTCGGTGCCAAACTCGTGATGCTCGGCGACAACGACGACTACGGCTTCCACCGGCTGTTCGGGACGACCACCCTCGACGGACTGTCGCCCGAGCGCATCGTCGACGTGGGATGCGGCTTCGGGAAGAGCACCTGGGCGCTCAAGCAGCAGTTCCCCGACGCCGAGGTGATCGGCGTCGATCTCGCTGCGCCACTGGTGACCGCAGCCCAGCGCCTGACGTCGGAACGGGGTCTCGAGGTCGAGTACCGCCAAGCCGACGCCCGGTCCACCGGGTTGCCCGACGCATGCGCCGACATCGTCACCTCGACGATGCTGCTCCACGAGATGCCACCGTCGGCGATCGGCGAGCTGATGCACGAGGCGGCCCGCATCCTGAAGCCGGGCGGCGTGCTCAGGATGCTCGACTTCCATCCGACCGGCGACACCGTGCGCGACACGGTCATGGCCGGCCACGGCGAACGGAACAACGAGCCGTACATGCCGATGCTGTTCGAGACCGACGTGCCGGCGTTGTGCGCCGCCGCCGGACTCACCGACGCCCGGTGGGACGCATTCGACGAACGCGCCGCCGGACGGCTCGACGGGCTCGAGTGGCCCGATCGGGCCGAGTGGCACTTCCCGTGGGCCGTCCTGAGCGCCACGCGACCCGACGAAGCGACCGACGGTGGCTGACATGACCGACACATCCGACCAGACCCCGCTGCCCGCTCGGCCGGAGTTCCGCTACCTCGGGGCCGACGACGTCGATCGGCTCGCCGGGCTCGTGTTCGAGCTCGCCGCGCAACTCCACGAACAGCGTGTTCGCGTGCTCCATCTCGAGCGACGGCTCGCCGAGCGCGATGGCCTCGACCACCCCGACGACCTCGACGCCGTTGCAGCATCCGAACTCCAGGAATCGCTCGACGGCCTGTTCGCCGTGATCGGCGAGACCGACGACGCACGACGCCCGCTGCATCGCGAACGGGCGACGACGAAAGGACCCCACCAATGAGACCGTTCATCGAGTTCCTGCAGTCACAGGCACTGCCCTGGTCCGACGGGTTGTACGGAGGTGGGCGCGGAACGGTGAAGTCGAAGATCCTCAGCATCGACGAAGCGTCCGGTGCGTCGAGCGTGCTCATCGAGTATCCCGCCGGCTGGACGGTCGACGAACCTCACCACCTCGACGTCGACGAAGAACTGTTCGTCCTCGGTGGCGACCTGACCATCGGCGCGACCACCTACACCGAGAAGTGCTACGCCCACCTCCCGGCACATCACGCGCGCACCTCCGCATCGAGCAAGCACGGTGCCGTGGTGATGACGTTCTTCTCGGGCGAACCCGGTGTTCGCAGCGGCACGCCCGCGTCCGACGCCTGTGACACCACCCGTCTGGTCGAGTTCGTCGACGGCTTCGCCGACGAATGGGGTGCGAACTTCCACCCGAAGTTCCCGCCCGGCGCCGGCCGCAAGTTCCTGCGGCGCGACCCGCACGACGGCGAGGAGACCTGGCTGCTGGGCACGATGCCGCTGCGCTCGGGCCGTCGGCCCGAACGCCACCCGGTCGTGGAGGAGATGTACCTCCTGTCCGGCGAACTCGTCAGCCCGCTCGGCACGATGCAGCCGGGCGCCTACTTCTGGCGTCCGCCCGAGGAATGGCACGGCCCGTTCGGCTCGAAGACCGGCAACCTGTTCCTGTTCCGTACCAAGGGCGGGCCGCTCTCGACGGAGTACACCGAGCACGAGGTCGACTTCACCTGGTCGCCCGAGCACAAGCCGATCCTCCCGCCGGAGCTCCAGCCCTACGGCCAGCCCGCCCCCGGGTGTGGTTGCTGGTGACGACGGTGACCACTCCTTCGACCAACGGTGAGCCTGGCGCGTCCGGTCCGCTGACCGGCGTGCGGGTGCTCGACATCTCGACCGTCTACGCGGGGCCGCTCGGTGCCCAGCTGCTGGGCGATCTCGGCGCCGACGTCGTCAAGATCGAACACCCCGACCGCGGCGATCCGCTGCGCACCCACGGACCGTCGAAGGACGGCATCGGGCTCTGGTGGAAGATGGTCGGACGCAACAAGCGTTGCGTCGGCCTGAAGCTTTCCGACCCCGACGGCGCGGGCGTGTTCCTCGACATGGTCCGCGGCGCCGACGTCGTCATCGAGAACTTCCGCCCGGGCACGCTCGAGCGGTGGGGACTCGGCTACGACCGGCTCCGCGAGATCAACCCGAAGATCGTCCTGGTGCGGGTCACCGGGTTCGGACAGGAGGGCCCGTACGCGACCCGTCCGGCGTTCGGCACCCTCGCCGAGGCGATGAGCGGATTCGCCGCCATGACCGGTGAGCCGGACGGCCCGCCGACGCTGCCCCCGTTCGGCCTCGCCGACGGCATCGCCGGCATCACCGCTGCGTACGCGACCGTCGCAGCGCTGTACCACCGCGACACGACGTCGTCGGACGGCCAGGTCGTCGACCTCGCGATCCTCGAACCGCTCGTGACCGTGCTCGGCCCTCAGCCGAGTGCGTACCAACAGCTCGGTGAGATCCCGGCCCGCCGGGGGAACCGCTCGGAGAACAACGCGCCCCGCAACACGTACCGCACCGCCGACGGTAAGTGGGTCGCCGTGTCGGCCAGTGCGACACCGGTCGCCGAGCGGGTCATGCGACTCGTGGGACGTGCCGACCTGGCCGAACAGGACTGGTTCTCCAGCGGATCCGGGCGTGTCGAGCACGCCGACGAGATCGACAGCGCCGTCAGCACCTGGGTCGCCGAGCGGTCCCACGCCGACGTCGTCGCTTCGTTCGAGGAAGCAGAAGCCGCGATCGCGACCGTCTACGAGATCGACGACCTGATGGCCGATCCGCAGGTCCGCGCTCGCCAGATGATCACCGAGGTCGACGACGACGAGCTCGGACGGGTGGCGATGCAGAACGTCATCTGTCGCTTCAGCGACACGCCCGGTTCGATTCGCCACACGGGCCGCGCCGTCGGCGCGGACACCGATGACGTCCTGGCATCGCTCGGCGTCGACGCCGAACGCATCGTCGAACTGCGGGAGCGTGGTGTCGTTGGCTGACCGCCGTCTGCACCGGTCGTACCTGTACGCGAGCGCCGAACGTCCCGAGCACTGCCGGAAGGCGTGGGCGTCGACCGCCGACGCCGTGATCTTCGACCTCGAGGACGCCGTGGCGCCTGCCAACAAGCAGGTCGCCCGGGCGTCGCTCGTCGGGCTCCTCGACGAGCTGAGGTCGCGTCCGGTCGGGTCACTGCACGTCCGGGTCAACCGTGGCCCCGACGGTCACTACGACCACGACGACGTCGTCGCAGCGGTCGCGGACGGCGTCGACGGTCTCCGGCTGCCCAAAGCCGAGTCGGCCGACGCGCTCCGCGAAGTGGTCGGATGGATCGACGCCGCCGCGGCCGACGCCGGGGTCGACCCTGCAGCGATCGGTCTGTATCCCACCATCGAGTCGGTGGCCGGCCTGACCGCGATCGACACCATCGCCGGCGCCGACCGGGTCGCCCGGATCGCGTTCGGATCCACCGACTTCCTCGCCGACATGGCGCTGCTCGCCCCCGACGACGAACAGCTCGCGACCGTGGCTGCCCGGTCGGCGATCGTGATCGCGTCTCGCTCGGCCGAGATCGGCCCGCCGATTGACAGCGTCCACACGGCGATCGACGACGTCGCCGGACTCGAGGCCGGAGCGCGCTGGGCTCGCTCACTCGGCTTCTTCGGCAAGTCGATCGTCCACCCCCGTCAGATCGAAGCCGTCCACCGGGTGTTCACCCCGACCGAGGCAGAGATCGAAGCCGCGCGCCGAACCGTCGAGGCGCATCAACTCAACGACGCCGCCGGACGCGGCGCCTCGGCCGAGGCCGGGGCGTTCGTCGACGCCGCCGTCGCGGCACGAGCGCGCAACCTCGTGGCGCTCGCCCAACACTTCGAGGAGTCATCATGACCAACACGTCCACCACGACGACCACGACATCCGGACCATTGCTCGACGCGGTCCGGCGCGGCGTTCGCACGGTCGATCTCGGCCGCCCGATGTTCCTCGGGATGCCGCAGTCACCCAACCACGCCACCTACCGAATGGCGCTCACCCGTCGCCACGGGGACATGGTCCGAGCCGACGGCGGTTCGGCGGCTGCCGAGATGCTCGTCACCGGCTGCCACGTCGGAACGCACATCGATGCACTGTCGCACGTGTCCCACTGCGGGATGCTGCACGGCGAGGTCGACGCGGCCGAGGCCCAGATGGGAGGCGCGTTCTCCGAGCACGGCGCCGAGACCATCGAGCCGATGGTGCGTCCGGGCGTGCTGCTCGACGTGCCCGCGGCGCTCGGCGTCGACCGACTCGACGACGGCTACGAGATCACGACCGACGACCTCGACGCCACCGTCGCCGCGCAAGGCAGCTCGATCGACGCCGGTGACGTCGTCCTCATCCGGTCCGGCTGGGGTCAGCGTTGGGACGAAGGCGACGCCTACGTCGGCCGCGACTCGGGAGTTCCCGGCGTGAGCGAAGCGGGCGCGCACTGGCTCGCCGACAAGCAGTGCCACGCCGTCGGCGCGGACACGATCGCGTTCGAGTGCCTCAAGCCGGGCGCAGGTCATGCGCTCCTCCCGGCGCACCGTGTGCTGTTGGTCGAGAACGGGATCTACATCATCGAGACCCTCGACCTCGAAGGGCTCGCGGCGACGGGTGTGCACGAGTTCGTGTTCGTCCTGTCCCCGCTGAAGATCGTCGGTGGCACCGGCTCGCCCGTGCGCCCGGTGGCGGTGCTGGAACCATGACCGACGTCTCCCAGACCACCGGCTACATCGAACGCCTGGCCGACACCGCTGCAGCCCTGACGTTCACCGACCTGCCCGACGCCGTCGTCGCGAGCGTCGGACAGCGAACCCTCGACCTGATGGGCCTCTGTCTCGCTGCAGCCGAGTTGCCGACCAGCGACGCGGCACTCCGATTCGCCACCGCCGACGGAGGACTCCCGCAGGCCCACGTGGTCGGTCACGACGTCATGGTCCCGGCGCGTGCCGCCGCCTTCGCCAACGGTGTCCTCGCCCATTCGCTCGACTACGACGACACCCATCTCCCGTCGGTCCTCCACCCGTCGGCGCCGGTGCTGCCCGCCGTGTGGGCTGCAGCGGAACGCGATCACCGCAGCGGTGAGGACTTGATCCTCGCATCGGCGATCGGGCTCGAACTCTGCTGTCGGCTCGGCATGGCCGGCTACGACCGCGACGCCGGGAACTCGCTGTTCTTCGAGCGTGGACAACACGCCACGTCGATCTGCGGTGCGATCGCTGCGGCAGGCGCCGTCGCTGCGCTGCGGGGTGCCGACCCGGCCACGATCGCCGACGCATGTGGCATCGCCGCGAGTATGGCCGCCGGCATCATCGAGGCGAACCGAACCGGTGGGACGGTCAAGCGCATCCATTGCGGTTGGGCCGCGAACTGCGGTGTCTCCGCCGCCGATCTCGCCGTCGCCGGCATCACCGGCCCACCGACGGTGCTCGAGGGACGGTTCGGTTTCTTCCAGGCCCACGTCGGCGAGTTCCTCGACGCCGATGCCCTGCTCGACGGGTTCGGGGAACGCTGGGACGTCCCCGACATCTTCTTCAAGCCGTATCCGGCCAACCACTTCACCCACGCGGTGATCGACGCCGGGATCGCAGCGAGAGAGCAAGGCGTCACCGCCGACGACATCGAACGGGTCACCATCGGTGTCGCAGGCCCGACGGTGCGAACGGTCGGAGAACCGATCGAGGTCAAGCGTGCGCCCGAGACCGGCTACCAAGCCCAGTTCAGCGCACCCTTCGTCTTCGCGGCGGCGCTCGCCGGGGGTGGCGGCCTCGGTCTCGCACTCGACGACTTCTCGGACGAACGGGCCAACGACCCCGACTGCCGCGCGCTGATGCAACGCATCGACGTCGTGGCCGACGCCGCGTGCGACGAGATCTTCCCCGACCAGTTCCCGGCGGTGGTCACCATCGACACCCGATCTCGTGGCACCGTCGTGATCGAGCGGCTGCAGAACCGGGGCGGCCCGGGCGCGCCGCTGACCAGCGCGGAGCTCGCCCGGAAGTTCTCCGACAACGCCGGGCGCCGGCTGCCGGCCGATCGGATCGGCGGCATCGTCGAGTTGGTCGAGGGCCTCGCCCGACTCGACGACGTCAGCACGGTCTTCGAAGCGACGCGGCCGTGATGCCGCCGGATCGACGATCGGCGTTGCCCACCGGCTGGTTCACTGGAACCGACGGGTGGCACCGCCGGACGATCGGTCCCGACACTCGATCCTGACACCCGAACCGACAACGGTGCCGACGACGGTCGGCCACCACCACCGACAACTGGAGGCGACATGGAAAGTACGACCAAGACAGCCAAGGAGATCTATCTCGAGGTCCAGGCGAATCCCGCCCGGAAGCGGTTTGGCTTCGGCGAGAAGGCCATCCTCGTCAACGTCGATCCGCAGAAGGCGTACACCCGCACCGACCTGTTCGCCACGGCCTACGAGACCGACCCTCGCCAGCTCGAGTACATCAACGATCTCGCCACGCGATTCCGGGCCCTCGGCTGGCCGGTCGTCTGGACGCATGTCGCGTACATGGACTCGGGCGAGGACGCAGGCATCTGGGGCACGCGGACCGACACGCCGGACAGTCTCCAGAACATCAAGTTCGACTCCGAGCGCAGCGAGTTCGACGACCGACTCGAGATCGACGCCGTGCGCGACGTCGTCTATCTGAAGAAGATGCCCTCGGCGTTCTTCGAGACCCAGCTGCAATCGCTGTGCGTCTGGCATCGCGTCGACACCGTGATCGTGACCGGGGGTTCGACCTCGGGTTGCATTCGTGCGACCGCGGTCGACTCCCTGTCGCGTGGCTACCGCACGATCGTTCCCGAGCAGTGCGTGGCCGACAAGCACGAGAGCTACCACTACGCCAACCTGACCGACCTCTCGTTGAAGTACGCCGACGTGCTCGACGTCCAGGAGGTCTTCGGCTGGCTCGACTCGCAGGCCTGACCGGAAGGACTCGACACGATGCAAGAAGATCCAGGCTTCTACGACTACTGGCCGTATCGCGACCGCCCGAAGATCGAGTGGCCCAACGGCGCACGCGTGGCGTTCTGGGTGGCGCCGAACATCGAGTTCTACGAGCTCGACCCGCCGAACAACCCCTTTCGCACACCATGGCCGCAGGCCTCTCCGGCCGTGCTCGGCTACAGCACACGCGACTACGGCAACCGCGTCGGCCACATGCGGCAGATGGAGCTCCTCGACAAGTACGGCATTCGTGGCTCCATCTCGCTGAGCACCGCCCTGTGCGACCATCACCCCGAGATCATCGAGCTCTGCAAGGAACGCGACTGGGAGTTCTTCAGCCACGGCATCTACAACACGCGCTACACGTACGGCATGACCGAACAGCAAGAGCGCGACATGATCCGCGACTCGATGGAGACGATCCATCGCCACACGGGCCAGACGTGTGCCGGCTACCTGGCTCCGGCGCTCTCGCACTCGGAACGAACCCTCGACCTGTTCGCCGAGGTCGGCACCGAGTTGTTCGGCGACGACGGCGGCTTCTACACCTGCGACCTGTTCCACGACGACCAGCCGACCCCGATCCGCCTCCGGAGCGACAAGCGTTTCGTGTCGATCCCGTACTCGCTCGAGATGAACGACACCATCGCCTACGTGGTGAACAAGATCGAACCACGCCGCTACGGCCAGCAGATCAAGGAGAACTTCGACCGCCTCTATCAGGAGGGTGCCACGAGCGGCACGATCATGTGCGTTCCGACGCACAACTACCAGGTCAGCTTCCCGCACCGCATGAGCGCGTTCGAGGACGCGCTCGAGTACATCACCGGCCACGACGATGTGTGGGTCACGACCGGACGCGAGATCGCCGAGTACTTCCTCGAGCACTACTACGACAGCACGCTGGCGGACATCGCCGACAAGACGGAGGCGAGCTCATGACGAACCTGGACGACAGCTACCTGCAGTATCCCGAGCGCAGCTACGGGATGGATCACGGCCGGTACGACTGGTCGATGCTCGTCGACCGGCAACCCGTCGCCTGGCCCGACGGCAAGCGTGTCGCGCTGTGGGTCAACGTCGGGTTGCAGTACTTCCCGCTGAACCAGGAGGGGAAGCCGTTCAAGGTGCCCGGTGGCATGACGATGCCCTACCCCGATCTGCGCCACTACTCGCTGCGTGATTACGGCAATCGTGTCGGGATCTTCCGGTTCCTCGACGCGTTCGACCGCTTCGGCGTCACTCCGACGTTCGCCGTGAACACCCGACTCGCCGAACGAGTTCCGTACCTCATGGACGTGTTGAAAGAACGCGGCGACGAGATCCTCTGCCACGGCTATCACATGGACGCCCTGCACTACGGCGGCCAAGATGCGGCCGAGGAGGCGGCACTGATCGAACGGGCGCTCGACGGTCTCCGAGCACTCTCCGGACAGGACGTCACCGGTTGGATCTCGCCGGCTCGGAGCGAGTCGGCGAACACCCCGGATCTCCTCGCCGCGAACGGCGTCGAGTACTTCTGCGACTGGGTGAACGACGACATGCCGTACGGATTCCGCACGGAGCACGGTGAGTTGACGGCGATGCCGCTCTCGCTCGAGCTGGAGGATCGCTTCGTCATCGTCAACAACGGTCATGCGGAGGACAGCTGGGTCGACCAGGTCTGCGACGCCTGCGACTTCCTGTTGGCCGAAGCCGACGAGCAGGGTGGTCGCATCCTCTCGCTCAACATCCATCCCTGGTTGCTCGGTCAGCCCCACCGAATCGGCAAGCTCGAGCGGGTGCTCGAGTACGTCACCGCCCAGGACGGCGTGTGGTCGGCGAGCGCCTCGGAGATCCTCACCCGCTGGCGAGACCAGCAGTAGGCGACCCGCAGTCGGCCCGGTCGACGTCAGCGGCGGCGGTCCATGACCAGGGCGCCGGTGACGCCGATCGCGGCGGCGAGCGCACCGACGGCGAAGGTGCGGGCGAAGTCGGCCGGTTCGCGCCCGTCGCCGAGCACGGTGAACATGACCTGGATGCCGGTGAGCATGCCGATGTTCATCAACGTCGACCCCATGCCGTTGGCGATACCGAGGTCGGACGGCTCGACGGCGTTGGCGACCGCCGTCTGGTACGACGGCGACGACAGTCCCATTGCCAGCCCCGACAACACGAGACCCAGGATCACCAGCCACAGGTCGACCCACAGCGCGGCGAACACCCACGTCAGCATCGACGCAACCATCAACGCCGTGCCGACGATCAGCATCGGGCGCTCACCGACGCGGCTCGCCAGCTTGCCGCCCGCCGGTGACGTGATCGAGAACGCGGCCGGACGGAACAACAGGATGAGGGCCACGGCTGCGACGGAGTAGCCGAACGCCTCGTCGAGCATGATCGGCGAGATCAGGAAGCTGCCCATGTAGGCGAACTGGCTCAGCGGATGGTTGATCAGCGGGCCGGTGAAGTTGCGGCGACTGAAGTAGTCGAGGCGCAGCAACGGGAACTCGACTCGCTGCTCGATCATCACGAACGCCACGAGCGACACCGCACCGATCGCCAACAGCGCGAGCGGCATCGGGGTGAGCAGCCCGTCGGAACCGCCGAACTGCAACCAGAGGAGGAAGCCGAGTGTCGCGGTGGCGAGCGTCAATGCGCCGCGTACGTCGATCGGCACGGGAGTGCGGCTGTCGCGATCGTCGGGGATCACCTTGATCGCCAGTGCGAACCCCACGAGCGACATCGGGAACAGCACGCCGAACACCGACCGCCACCCGAACGCCTCGATCAACGGACCGCCGACCACGAGCCCGAGCACCGGCGCCCCGGTCATCGCCATCTGGAACCAGCCCATCGCCTCGCCGCGCAGTGCGACGGGATGCGCCTCCATGATGATCGCGATGCCGTTCGGCATCGTCGCGGAGATGCCGAGCCCGACCACCATCCGAGCGGCCACGAAGAGGATCGCCGTCGGTGCCACGGCGCACGCGAGCGTGCCGACGGCCAGCACGACGGTGCCGGCGAGGAACACCCGGCGGTGGCCGTACCCGTCGCCGAGCCGACCCATCACCGGCGTGCTCACACTCATCACGAGGAACAGCCCCGTCACCGCCCACGACAACAGTGACTCGGACGAGTCGAGGTCGTCGGCCATCGTCGGCAACGACGCCGACACGATCGTCATCGAGGCGGTGAAGACGACCACGCACGACAGCACCGTGAGGAGCACTCGCCGATCGAGTCGTTCGTTGCTTCGGTCGGCGACGGTGGGGGAGCCGTCGGTCTGGGCCACGGATCGACCCTACGGCCCTCGACGCCCCGTGACCCCACCGAACCGCCCTCGTTTCCGTCGTCTTGCAACCGTGCGACAGTTCGGCCGACCCGGATGCGAGCGGTGCGGGCGTCTGCCAAGATGAGGCCATGGGGGTCATCGTGATCGTCGCCAACGAGACGTTGGCGGGCGCCGACCTGCGGGCGGTGCTCGAGAACCGCATCGCCGCCGGCGCCCGTGACTTCCACGTGGTCGTCCCCGTCAAGCTCAGCCTGCCGCCCACCGTCAGCGCCGGTATGGCCGGAGCCGACGTGGTGATGATCGGCGATCACGAGCTCCCCGACGAACGGGCCATGGCAACCGAGCGACTCCAGGCCGGTCTCGAGTGGCTGCGCGAACAGGGCTGCAACGCCGACGGTGAGATCACGTTGAGCGACGCGGTCCGCACCCTGTCGGAACTCCCCGAGCGCGTCGACTTCGACGAGGTGATCGTCTCGACCCTCCCGGGCCGGATCTCACGCTGGCTCCGCCAGGACCTGCCGACACGCATCTGCCGCGCCGTCTCGGTGCCGGTCACCGTCATCACCCCCGCCGACTGAGTGCTCACCGGCGGCGGTGCCGGTGCCTGGCGAGACGTCACCAGCGCACCGATCGTGACGCACCCGACCGAGATCGTCGTCGCTCCGACTCGCTCTCCCCGTTGCCGGGTTGGCACCATCGAGGGGCAGGCGGGATTCACGGATCCACCGGGGTGGGGGAATGCCCCGGCGGGAAAGGAGCTGATCCATGATGGGGGGACGCCGTTCTTTGCGCGCGTCAGTGGCAGTGGTCGCGGCGGCGGCTACTGCGTTCGTACTCGCTGCGGTGCCGGCCGATGCCGCGCCACCCGGTGACACGTCACCGCCGACCAAGGACTTCGTGGTGGAGGTGTTGTCGAGTCCGCCCGATCAGGTGTCGGGCGACGATGCCCGCGTCTCGATCCGGGTCCCGGACGTGGTGAAGATGAAGCAGGTGCAGGTCACACTCGACGGCGAGGTGATCACCGACCTGTTCACGCCCGACCCCGACGACGGTCGACGACTCGAGGGCGTGATCACCGGGCTCGAACTCGGCGACAACGAGTTGGTGGTCTCCCGCAACCGGCCCGGCAACGGGCGGATGTCGACGACGGTGACGTTGACGAATCATCCGATCACCGGCCCGATCTTCTCCGGCCCGCAGCAGCAGCCGTTCCAGTGTTCGACGACCGGCCACCGTGGCAACGCCGAACTCGGACCGATCCTCGACGACGACTGCTCGATGGAAACCGTCGTGTCGTTCAAGTACCGCACCACCGGTGGTTCGTGGGCCGACTACGACCCTGACACGGCGCGGCCCGACGACATGGCGACCACCACGACGATGGACGGCGACACCGTCGACTACATCGTGCGCTGGGAACGTGGCACCATCAACCGGTTCATCTATTCGATCGCCGTGCTGTCACCCGACGCGCAGGAACTCGACACGCCCGATCTGTCGGCGTGGAACGAGCGATTGATCTACTACTTCCAGGGCGGCGTCGGCATCGGCCACTACCAGGGCAACCCGAGCGGCAGCCGAATGCTCTACGAGCACGGGCTGTCCCTGGGCTACGCCATCGCGTACTCGACCGGCACCAAGACCGGTGAGCACTACAACCTGCAGGTCGGCGGCGAGACCGCCGTCATGGTCAAGGACCGCTTCGTGTCCGCCTACGACGATCCCGACTACACGGTCGGCGTCGGCGGCTCCGGCGGCGGCATCCAGCAGTACGTCTACGCGCAGAATCACCCGGGCCTCATCGACGCCGGTGTGCCGCAGTACTCGTACCCCGACATGATCACCCAGACGATCCACATCGGCGACTGCGAACTGCTGGAGCGTTGGATGGATCTCAACGTGCTGCAGGGCAACGCCAGATGGACCGACTGGGCTCTTCGTTCGGCGATCGAAGGACTCAACGCCACCGACGCGGTCGACAACCAGGCGGCGGCCTTGCAGCCGTACCTGCCACGCGGCGCGACCGAATGCATGAACGCGTGGCGCGGACTGTCGCCACTCACGCTCAACCCGAACTTCGGGACTGCACCCGGCATCTCCGGACCCGACCAGGTCAGCACGGAGTGGACGCACTACGGCGACGCGATCAACGTCTACGGCACCGCCGAGGACGGTTTCGCCGCCCGGACGTGGGACAACGTCGGCGTGCAGTACGGACTCCAGGCCCTGCTCGACGGGACGATCACGACCGACGAGTTCGTCGCACTCAACGCCACGGCGGGCGGCTGGAAGAACGAACCCGACATGGTGCAGGAAGGCTGCCCGTTCATCCCCGAGCTGTGCACGTCACCCGACAACGTCGACGTCTGGAGCGTCCGCAACCAGACATTCGACCTGTCGAACCCCACTGCGGTCGCTCCGCGCACGGAGGCCGACCCCGACGCCATCGAAGCGGCGTACCAGTCGGGGCTCGTCAACCACGGTGACATCGAGATCCCGATGATCGACTGGCGCAACTACCTGGAGCGCGAGCTCGACATGCACAACAGCCACCAGTCGTTCGCTGCCCGCCAGCGCCTCCTCGACTGGGACGGTGACGCGTCGAACCAGATCATCTGGTTCACCGACGTGGCCGACGTCGGTGGCGACCGCTTCGATCAGACGCCGCTGGCGTTCGAGGTGATCGACGAGTGGATGCGCAACATCGAGGCGAACCCGAACGCCGGCGTCGCCGGCAACAAGCCGTCGCGTGCGGTCGACTCGTGCTTCGACACGAACGGCGAGCTGATCTACGCCGGTGCCGACGCGTGGTCGGGCATTCTCGACGACGGAGCGGCGGGCGTCTGCACCCAGCAGTTCCCGACGTACACCACGTCACGCATCGTCGCCGGCGGCCCGATCACCGGTGACGTCTTCAAGTGCGTACTGCAGCCGTTCGCCCAGGCGATCGCCGACGGCGTGTACGGCGACGTCACCTTCACCGACGAACAGCTCGCGGTGTTGTCGGCGACGTTCCCGGACGGAGTCTGCGACTACGCCCAGGGCGACGCACGCCGACCGGCCGACCTCTGACACAACCGACGATCCACTCCTGATCGGTGGTGTCGCGCCCGACAGCGCGGCACCGCCGATGGAGTTCTGCGACACCGCAGCAGCGACGCCGTCGTCCCGACGGATCGGGAGTCCGACGTTCACGCCTGATTCACGGGTGCTCCTTAGCGTCGCCCGGATGAGAATCGGATCATCTTCAGACCACCCGAATCGGGCTCGTTGGGCGGCCATCGGAGCTGCCGTCGCCATCGCGCTCGGTGCGGGCAGCGTCGGTATCGCACAGGCGACGATCGGCTCCGGCGAGCGAGCCGTTTTCGTTCCCGTCGAGGCGTGTCGTCTCGTCGACACCCGCCCGGCTCAAGGTGTGCCGGGCCGCAACAGCAGGCTCGGTGACAACGAGTCCTTCACGCTCGACGTCGGGGGTGCCGTCGGGAACTGCGGAGCGTTCTCGAACGCGACCGGCCTGTCGCTCAACGTGACGCCCGTCGGACCGTCCGACCCGACGTACCTGTCCTTCGTCCCCGGCGTGCTCGACCCACCGACCAACGGCAGTCGCTATGACGATTCGTCCAACCTCAACCCGTCACCGGACCAACCCCCGACGCCGAATGCGGTCGAGGTCGACATCGATGACGATCAACGGTTCAGTGTCTACAACGCCTACGGGTCCCTCGATGTCGTGATCGACGTCGTCGGCTACTACGAGGACCATCACCACGACGATCGCTACTTCACGAAGGCGGAAGTGGCCGATCTCATCGCCGAAGCCGGTGATGAAGGCGAGCCGGCTCCGGATCTCCCGGAGGCGATGCAGTCAACGGCAAGCAACGTCGCCCATACGTCCGAGTCGCCGGTCACGATCACGTCGCTCAGTCTCGACCTCGCTCAACACTGCACCACCGGCTCCGACCGGTACCTGGTGCGGGTCGATGTGTCCGGCTACGTCCACTACGTCTCGAGTGGCACCGACGCGATCGACGCGGAGTTCGAGTTGGTGATCGGCGGCGAGACGATCGACGAGGCTCACCTGGACGTGCAGTTGCAGACCGACACGGCGGCCGACGAATCCGGTCTCGTCCCGGAGATCCCGTTCAGTCGTTCGTACTTGGCCTCCGTCGAGTCCGGGACAATCGACTTCGAGTGGACCGGCGAGGTCGAGTACGACTCGGCCGGAAGTTTCAGCTCTCGTGACGTCACGATGATCGTGCAACCGTTGTCGCACGACTGCGGGGGCAGCTGACGCCGCCCGACGGGCACGGTGAGTCGGTGACCCCGGCTGCGCCGTGCCCGGCGGTGATCGCGTCGGCAGGTCAGGGCCACATGGCGGAGAGGTCGGCGGCCTTGGCCGACAGGCCCTGGTAGCCGAACCCCATCGTCGTGAGGAACGCCTCGGCTTCGAGCAGCCCCTCGGTGACGGCGTCCGACTCGGCGTCGGGGCCGTCGGCACGGATCTCGTAGCGCAGATTGAAGAACAGGATCCGATCGTCGTAGGTGAACGTCCCCTCCGGCGTGAACGCCGACACGAAGATGTCGTGCTCGGCCTGGGCGCCGGTCAGATAGCGGCGCGCCCGGTCGGTCAGCTCGTGGAATCGTCCACGAACCGTCACCCGAAAGACCCGCTGCTCGCTCATGGGCGCGAGCGTAGGTCGTCGACCTCGATCGCGCGGCGTGGGATCGGCGCATGCCATCCGAAGTGGAGCGCGCCCATCCGCAACCCGAATGCGATCACCGCGGCGCCGATCTGGACCGGGGTGTCGGGCAGTGCGAGTTCGTCGCCGATCACGACGACCAGAGCGCCGACGGTCGCCGGGATCGCGTACAGCTTGCTGTCGGCGGAGAAGATCTGGGGCACCTCACCGGCCAGGACGTCGCGCAGCAGGCCACCCCCGATCGCGGAGATCGCGCCGACGAGCACCGCCGCCGGAATGCTCACCGGGGCATCGACGGCGCGGGACGCGCCGACGGCGGCGAACAAGCCGAGACCGGCCGCGTCGAACACGAGCACCGGCTGGCTGAGACGTTCGACCCAACCGGGCAGCACGGCGACCACGACCGCCGCCACGATCGGCACGACCAGCCACTCCCATTCGCGCAACGCGACCGGCGGGATCTCGCCGATCAACACGTCGCGGGTGATGCCGCCGGCGAGGCCGGTCACGGTGCCGAGCGCGACGAGGCCGACCATGTCGAAGCGGTGCTTGACCGCAACGACGCACCCCGACACGGCGAACACGAAGATGCCGAGCAGGTCGAGGACGTCGGTCACGTTCACGCTGTCACGCTAGAGCCCGCGACGCGACCGCCCGTCGATGGGTGGAAGCGGTCCCGGTGTGGTGCGTTCGCGTCAAAGCTTCGGTATCGGTCTGTTATCGCTCAGTAATCAGTCAAGATCGACGTCGGTTCCCCGATCGGGTTGACATGGTCACCCGCCGACTCCTCGCCGTTGCGTCCACCGTCGGTCTGTGTGCGATCGCTGCGTTCGCCCCGCCGGTCCAGGCGCTGCCGGGCGACACCTCGCACGCCGACACGGTCTTCCTCGACGGCTCCCTGCTCGGACTCGACGCCACGCTGGTCGCCTCGATCGGCGTCGAGGAGGCCGACAGCGACGGCACGGCCACGGAGACGAACTCGGGCAACCTCGACCTCGGCGTGCTCGGACTCCGCGTGCTCGACATCGGCGGCGGTGTCCAGGTGCCCCTCGCACTGACCGAGGCGGGCGTCGTCGGACAGTACGCCAGCGCCCTGTCCGACGGTTCGTCGGTCGCCGCCAGCGGTCTCGTCGCGTCCGACGGAGCGATCGGTACCGGGATCACGCCGGCGCCGGGTGTCGCCCCCGGGCCGCTGCGACTGTCACTCGGCGACCTGGTCGCCGACCTCGGCCTGTCGCCCGCGCTCCTCGCCGAGATCGCCGAACTCGATCTCACCGTCGACGGCGTCGCCGCCAGGGCGTCGCAGGCGGCACCCGGAACGGCGACCGGCGACTATGCGATCGCCGACGTCGGGCTCGAGATCACGAGCCCCACCGTCGCCGCCGTCGGCTCGACCGTGACCACGACCGTCGCCACCGCCGAGACAGGCATCGCCGGTCTCGACGGCGTGCTCGAGACGACCCTCGGCGGCCTGCTCGGCGGGCTCGGGTTGATCGACGTCGACGTCACGGTCGGTGCGAGCGGGCTCACCGCGGCGGTCGCCCCGTTCCTCGCCGCCCCGGCGTCCGATCCGACCTACCCGGGTGTCACCGTCGACCTGAACAGCGGCCTGGTCACCGTCGATCTCGACGAGATCACCGCGCTGGAAGGACAGCCGGCCGACACCGATGTGCTGACCTCGGCACAGATCGCCACGATCGTCGCCAACATCACCGGTCTGACGTCCAGCGTCCTCGCCGATCTCGACACAGCGATCGAAGGTGCGCTCGACGCCATCACCGTGACCGGCGGCGTCCAGCTGCTGGGCCTCGACATCGTCACCATCGACACCACGCTCGGCGACCTGGCCGACGGGACGACCACCGGCATCAGCGTGGTCGGGGCAGCGCTGCCGTTCGAACTGGCCATCCTCTCGGGACTGCTGGCCGACGTGACCGGCGTCGTCGGCGCCTTGTCGGGCCTGGGTGGCGGGCTCGCGACCACGATCGCCTCCGACCTGGGACCCGCACTCGACCCGGTCCTGTCCGCAGCCCTGGCGCTCACCGTCAACAGCCAGTCGACGACGGCGGGGGCCTTCACCGAGACCGCCCTCCGCGTCACCCTCCTCCCCGGTACCGGTGCGCTCACCCTCGACATCGGCAACGCAACCGTCGGCCCGAACTCGCTGGCCCCCGCAGCGTCGGCGTCGACGATCACCCCCGACACCGGTCCCGACTCGGGCGGCACCGCCGTCACGATCACCGGGTCCGGCTTCACGAACGCCACGGCCGCCACCTTCGACGGGACGCCCGGCACCTCGTTCACGATCGTGGACGACTCGACGATCACGACCGTGACCCCGGCGCATGCCCCCGGCGCCGTCGACGTCGTCGTCGAGTCGCCCCGAGGAGACAGCGCACCCCTGACGTTCACCTACGTCCCCGACGACGCGATCGCCGTGTCGCTCGACCCGACCGAGGGTCCCGACACCGGAGGCACGACCGTGACGATCACGGGCTCGAACTTCACGCCCGCGACCGCGGCGACGTTCGACGGCACCCCGGGCACCTCGTTCACGATCGTCGATGACTCGACGATCACCGTCGTCTCCCCGCCCCACACCCCGGGTGCCGTCGACGTCGTCGTCGAATCCCCGCTCGGCGACGCCGACCCGCTGACGTTCACCTACCTCGAGACGCCGGTCGCCACGTCGCTCGACCCGACCGAGGGTCCCGACACCGGAGGCACGACCGTGACGATCTCCGGATCCGGGTTCGTGAACGCGACGGGTGTGACGTTCGACGGCATCCCGGGCACGTCGTTCACGGTGGTGGACGACGACGAGATCACGGTCGTGTCGCCGGCGCATGCGCCGGGTGCCGTCGACGTCGTCGTGCAGTCACCGCTCGGTGACGCCGATCCCCTCACCTTCACGTACCTGGAGTCGCCGGTCGCGCTGTCGCTCGACCCGAACTCCGGGCCCGACGACGGTGGGACGACCGTGACGATCTCCGGGACCGGGTTCGTGAACGCGACGGGTGTGACGTTCGACGGCATCCCGGGCACGTCGTTCACGGTGGTGGACGACGACGAGATCACGGTCGTGTCTCCGGCGCATGCGCCGGGTGCCGTCGACGTCGTCGTGCAGTCACCGCTCGGTGACGCCGATCCCCTCACCTTCACGTACCTCGACGACGCTGCCGACGCCGTCTCGATCACGCCCGGCTCCGGGCCCGAGAGCGGCGGTACGGCCGTCACGATCACCGGCTCCAACTTCACCGGGGCGACCGGCGTCACGTTCGACGGCATCGCCGGTACCTCGTTCGCCGTCGTCGACGACTCGACCATCACGGCCTCGACCCCGCCGCACGCACCCGGTTCGGTCGCGGTGATCGTGCAGCAGTCGGGCGGCGACTCGAACGCGCTCGCCTTCGACTACCTGCCCGACCCGGCCTCCGCCACGTCGCTCACCCCGACCAGCGGTCCGGAAGACGGCGGCACCACCGTCACGATCACGGGCTCCGGCTTCGACGACGCCACGTCGGCCACGTTCGACGGCGTCGCCGGCACGGCGTTCACGGTGGTCGACGACACGACGATCAGCGTCGCGACCCCTCCCCATGCCCCCGGTCCGGTCGACGTCGTGGTGACCTCGCCGTACGGCGACTCGGCGCCGCTCACCTTCACCTACGTCCCCGGCCCCGCCGACGCGACGTCGATCGACCCCGCCACCGGGCCCGAGGTCGGAGGTACCGCGGTGACGATCAGCGGCGACAACTTCACGGATGCGACCGCCGCCACCTTCGACGGGATGCCCGGCACGTCGTTCACGGTCGTGAGCGACGACGAGATCACGGTCGTCTCCCCGCCCCACGCGCCCGGCCCCGTCGACGTCGTCGTGCGGTCGGCGTTCGGCGACGCAGCGCCGCTGACGTTCACCTACACCTCCGTCGCCGCGAGCGCGGCCTCGCTCACTCCGGCCAGCGGCCCCGACACCGGCGGGACCACCGTGACCATCACCGGGACGAATCTCACCCATGCGACCGGCGTCACCTTCGACGGAACGGCCGGGACGTCGTTCACCGTGGTCGACGACACGACCGTCCGGGTCGTCACCCCGGCCGGCACCCGCGGCCCGGTCGACGTGATCGTCGTCTCGCCGTACGGCGACGGTGGCCCGCTCGCCTTCACCTACATCGGCGCCACGCGAGTCGCGACGATCGATCCGCCGCAGGGCCCGACGTCGGGCGGCACGACCGTGACGATCACCGGCGTCTGTTTCACCGGAGCGATCGACGTGACCTTCGACGGTGTGTCCGCGACGAGCTTCACCGTCGTCGACGACACGACGATCACCGCGGTCACCCCTGCCCACGCGGCCGCTTCCGTCGACGTCGTCGTCATCGGCTCGGCGGTCTGCTCCGGCGAGCCGCTGGCCGCGACGTATCTGTACGTCGACCCTGCGCCCGAGACGACCACGACGACGACGACGACGATCCCGGAGCCCGCGCCCGACGTGGAACTCCCGGCCACCGGATCGGGAACGACGAGCGCGCTGCTCGCCGGTGGTCTCCTGGTCGGTCTCGGCCTGACGCTGACCGTGTGGACCCGACGTCGCACGACGATCTGACCCGGTTCGATCCGGCCGGGTTCGACCAGTGCCCGACCGGGAACACTGGCGTCATGCCTGCCGCTCCCGCCGCCAAGTCGTGCGTCGTGTGCGGTCGCACGATCACGTGGCGGAAGAAGTGGGAGCGCGACTGGGACGCGGTGAAGTACTGCTCGTCGATGTGCCGTCGTCGCGGCCGGCGACCCGACGACGAGGCACTGGAGGTGGCGATCCTCGAGCTCCTCGAGGAGCGGGCGCGGACGGCCACCATCTGTCCGTCCGAGGCAGCCCGCCTCGTCGCCGGCCGCAACGGGGCGATCGGCGAGGAGTGGCGTGACCTGATGGAACCTGCCCGTGCCGCCGCCCGCCGTCTGGTCGTCGGCGGTTCCGTCGAGATCGTGCAACGGTCGCAGGTCGTCGACCCGTCGACTGCCAAGGGCCCGATCCGGATCCGTCGCCGACGCCGCTGAGCACGGCCCTCCACGTCGTCCGGCTCGTCGGGCCTCCGGCATGTGCAACAGACTCGGCCCATGACGGAGCGCACGGTCATCACGGTCCTCGAACCGCACGACGAGTACCCGCACGAACCCGACGCGGCCGAGAACTACAACGAGTCGATGTACCTCAACGCGTTCGATCTCGAGCGCGAGGTGGGCGGATGGTTCCGACTCGGCAACCGGGTCAACGAGGGCTACGCCGAGATGACGGTGTGCGTCTATCTGCCCGGTGGACGTGTCGGGTTCATGTACCAGCGACCCACGATCGACACGAACGACGCCATGGACGCCGGCGGTCTCCGTATCGAGGTCGTCACCCCGTTCGAGGAGCTGCGCATCACCTACGACGGCAACCTGTGCGTGCTCGACGACCCGCTCCAGATGGCCGACCCGCGCCAGGCGTTCCGTGACAACCCGCACGTGCCCTGCACCGTCGATCTGACCGTTCGCGGCATGTCGCCCATGTACGGCGGCAAGCCGCAGTACGACGACGGGACCGAACTCGAGACCGACCCCGAGAAGAGCTTTGCCAAGGCCCACTACGAGCAGCACACGACCGTGACCGGCACGATCGTCGTCGGCGACGAGGCCGTCACCATCGACGGCTACGGGTTGCGTGACAAGTCATGGGGCCCTCGCTACTGGCAGGCGATCTCGTGGTACCGCTGGCTGCCGATCATGCTCGGCCCCGACCTGGCGATGATGCTGTCGGTCATCGACGGCGGCCCCGACCGTCCGCCCCGTCAGGGCGGCATGGTCTACAGCGGCGGCCGCTACCGCAAGCTCACCGAGGTCGACATCGACAGCGACTTCGACGAGCACGGCAACCAGACCGCCATGCGCTGCCGCGCCGTGACCGAGGACGGGGAGACGTACGAGGTCACCGGTGAGGTCATCTCGCTCATCCCGTTGCGCAACCGGCGGGCGAACCCCGATGGCGAGTTCATGACGACGCGCATCACCGAGGCGATGACCCGATACCAGTGCGGAGACCTGACCGGCGTCGGCATGTCGGAGTACCTCGACCAGGTCGTCGACGGCCGACCGGTCGGCCCCGACGTCCCACGCGAGGACACCTGACTTGAGTGAGCCTTGATCCGGGGTCGACCGGATCAAGGAGTTCCGGTGGCTCACTGGGGCTCGACGAAGGAGTCGAGCACATCGTGAGGAACCCGCCAGTGACAACGCACGCCCGACACACCGCGGCACCGACCCGATCGGGGTGGGCCACGTGAGGTCATCGCATCTCCCGGTCCGCACGCACGACGACGTCGGTGCCGTCGTGAACGAGTCGATCGTCTTCTCCGAGAGTGTCGGCCTCGGCACGGGACGGACCTCGCAGGTGACCTCGTTGGTGACGGCGATCGCCGAGGACATCGTCGCTCGGCGATCACGCGGCTGGATCACGGTGCAAGAAGTCCGCGACCGCGGAGTGCCGGGCGTGCTCGTCGAAGGAACCTCCGACGGGGCCTCCCCCAAGCGCGAGCTCGTGCTCGCCGACGCCCCCTGACGGCCCGGCGGGGGACTCCTCCCCATTCCGTGCAACGGCGACGATCCGTACCGTCGCTCGTGTCAAGCACGACCGGCTTCCGACGAGCGGGGCCGCAGAGAAGGAGCACCCCAATGACCCTCATCCGAGTCAATCCCGCAAGCGTCCGCAGCTACGGAGCCGCCGCCCAAGGTGAGTTCGACGCCATCACCGCCGAGCTCGGCCGGCTCGCCGACGACGTCGTCTCGGTCCACTACTTCGGCCCGAACGCCGTCCAGTTCAAGACCGAGTGCGGCCGGCTCGCCGAGGAGTTCGGCCGGGCGCTGCACCGCAGCATGGGAGCGATGGCCGACGCCGTCCGCGTCTCGACGTCGAACATCGCCGCCAGCCTCGGCGGCGCACCGATCGACATCACGCTCGCCGACAAGGCGATCAGCGCTCCGGCCCCCGCAGTCGTCGACTACGTCGACGTCGATACCGCCGCCCTCGAGGCGCTCATGCCCGTCGTCGACGCACACTTCGCCTCGATCCGCGAGTCGATGCAGCGCAACCTCGCAGCCCTCCAGCGCACCGACTGGGAAGGCAACGCGAAGCAGAACGCCGTCGGCGCCGTGCAGGCCCTGACCGGCAGCGCGTCGTCGACCTGTGACGAGGCACGCACCCAGCTGACCACCTTCATCCGCAACCAGATCGACAGCGCCGTCCTCGCCGACGTCTGATCCGGCCCGCCGCATGTCCACCGATGACCCAACCCGTCGGTCCGACGTGCGAGCCGGCGTGCCGACCGGTGCCGTCCCGTCCCACGCGGCACCGGTCGAGCACGACCTCCCACCCGGCCGCCCGTCGTTGGCCCGCCGCCACCGACCCGACTTCACGACGGCCGGAGTGTTCGGGAGCGGCTTCCGAACCCTCATCGACCTGGCGCTCGTTCCGGTCGACGGTCACATCGTGCTCGAGTTCGCCGACGCCCGAACCCTGCGGTTCGTGCCCACCTCGACCGGCTGGCTGTGCACCGCCGGACCGCTCCACACCCTCACCGTCGACGACCGGACCTGGCACCTCGGTCTCGACGCCGCCCACGGCGCGGCGACGGCCCGGTTCGACGAACTCGGGCGGCTCACCGCCTGGACGTCGAGTGCCGCCTCGATCCGGCTGCGGCGAGATGCCGCGGGCCGGGCGATCTCGATCGACGACGGGGGCCACCGGCTCCACCTCGACTGGGCCGACGGCTCGATCGCGCAGGCAGCGACCGACCGGGGCCAGACCGTCACCTACCGCTACGAGATCGACCGGGACGGCCTGCGCCGACTCGTTCGCGTCCACCGGCCCGACGGCGTCGTCTCGTACACGTGGGTCGACGGGCGCGCCCGACGCCGACACCTGGCAGCGGTCGGGTGACGGGGAGTCGTCCCCATGTCCACGGCGACCCGACGTCCGTACGGTCGATCACGTGCACGAGATCGCCCTCCGCCTCCGCCTCGGTGACGAGACCCGCGACGTGGTCGCCGCGGTCGACGACGATCACGTCGGCGCCGACCTCAGCCTGGCGATCGCCGCGTCCACCGGGCTCGGTCCGGCCACCCGGTTCACGATCCGGCGTACCGGCCGGTCGATCGATCTCGACCGCCCGGTCGGCGAACTCGACCTGCTGACCGGCGACGAACTCGTCGTCGGAGGCACCGCTGCACCCGATTCGACCCCGCGACGGGCGCTCGCACTCGATGTTGTGGCGGGACCGGCGTCGGGCGAGTCGTTCGTCCTGCGGACCGGGGCCAACACGATCGGTCGGAGTTCGGCCGCCGACTGCACGATCGGTGATCCCACCGTGTCGCGCGTGCATGCGACCCTGTCGGTCGATCGGACCGGTTCGATCGAACTGGCCGTCGCCCCCGACGCATCGAACGGCGCAGCGGTCGACGGCGATCCGGTCGCCCCGGGTGACAGCCGCCGGCTCTGTGTCGGCCAGACGGTCGTCTTGGGAGGAACCCGAGCCGTCGTCCGACGGTTCGAGCGGCAGCCGTGTGATGGGCGCGACCGTCTCGGGCAACTCGCCTTCCACCGCACGCCCTACCGACCACCGACCGTCCGGCCCGTCGCCGTCGACCCGATCGGTCCGATCCCAACGCGCCCCGAACCTCGCCGCCTCCAGTTCATCGCCGTGCTGGCACCGCTCGTCGCCGGTGTCGCCATGTACCTGATCACCGGACAGGCGACCTTCCTCCTGTTCACCCTCATCTCGCCGGTCGTGATGATCGGGACGGCGATCGACGACCGACGATCGGGTCGCCGCAACGTCGTCGACGACCTGGCGACGTTCCGGTCGATGCTGAGCGAGCGTCGCCGACAACTCGACGAACTCGCCGCCGACGAAGCCCGGCGACGTCACGTGGCCTCGCCCGACGTCGCCGATCTCGCCCGTCGCGCCGCTCTCCGCACGGTCGACCTGTGGGAACGAGGACGCGACGCGCCCGACGTCCTGCACGTGCGGCTCGGCCTCGGCGACGACCGAGCCGCGTTCGAGGTGGCGCTCGAGTCCGGCGGCGACGCCGACCTGCGGGTCGAGGCCGAGCATGCCGTCCGAGGCGCCGAACGATTGTCGGCGGTGCCGGTCTGTCACCCGCTCACCGAACGGCATCTGGCGGTGCACGGCGATCCGGTCCTCGTCGACGGAGCGGCGTCGTCGGTCGTCCTGCACACGGCCGCCCTCCACAGCCCCGACGACGTCGCCATCGCACTCGCTGCCTCTCCGGTGCGCAACCTCGGGTGGACGAAGTGGCTCCCACATCTGCGCGCCGTGACGTCGCCCCTGGCGGGCCCGCATCTGGCCGACGACACCGACGGTGCCGACGACCTCGTCGCCCGCCTCATCGACGTGGTCGAGCAACGGCTCGACCACCCGATACACGGCACCATGACCACCCGGCCTCGAATGGTCGTCGTGCTCGACGCGACGCTGCGACCCGACCCGACGGCGGTCGCCCGTCTGCTCGACCAGGCGCTCGACGTCGGGATCAGCATCGTGTGGTTGGCCGACCGTGCCGCCGACGTGCCGCGACAGGCGGGCGGCATTCTCGCCGTGTCGCAGGCCGACGGGGCGCGTCTCGTCGGCCGCCTCTGGTCGACCGACCCCGACGTCGCCGATCGCGATCTCGAACTCGACCACGTCCGTCCGGTCGTCGCCGAACGGGCAGCACGTGCGCTGGCACCCGTGCGCGACGCGTCGACGGCGTCGCTCGCCACGGCGATCCCGCGCACCGTGCCGCTGTTCGACGTGATCGGAGCGCCGACGCCCGACTCGGTCGCCACGGCGTGGTCGGTGTCGGCAACGACCCCTGCCCTGCCGTTCTCGATCGGCGTCGGTGCGGACGGCCCGGTCGAACTCGACCTGGTCGCCGACGGCCCCCACACCCTGATCGGCGGCACGTCGGGATCCGGCAAGAGCGAGCTGCTCCAGTCGATGGTCGCCGCCCTCGCGGCGCGGCACTCACCGGAGCGGCTCAACTTCTTGTTCGTCGACTACAAGGGCGGGGCGTCGTCACAGGTGTTCGAGCGGTTGCCGCACACGGTCGGCTACGTCACGAACCTGTCGGCCGGCCTTGCGCTGCGGGCGCTCGTGTCGTTGCGCGCCGAACTCGAACGACGCATGGCGCTGCTCGAAGGGCGAGCGAAGGATCTCGCCGAGCTGCTCGAACGCGATCCGGCGCTGACGCCCCCGTCGCTCGTCATCGTCGTCGACGAGTTCGCCACCCTCGTCAAGGAGGTGCCCGACTTCGTCGCCGGCATCGTCGACATCGCCCAGCGCGGCCGCAGCCTCGGCATCCACCTGGTGCTCGCCACACAACGGCCGACCGGAGCGGTCGACGAGAACATCCTCGCGAACACGAACTTGCGCATCTCGCTCCGCATGCTCGATCGATCCGAGTCGTCGGCGATCCTCGACAGCCCGGACGCCGCCGACATCCCGGCACCGCTGCGCGGGCGAGGGCTCGTTCGGCGTGGCCCGCGCACCCTCGTCGAGTTCCAGAGTGCCTTCGCCGGGGCGCCGTCGATCGGCGCCGTCGAACGACCACCGGTCGCCGTCGCCCCGTTCGACCGTCCGGATGCGACCGCTGCCATCGCGACGGCATCGGCGGGCGACGGGCGCACCCAACTCGAGGTCGTGCTCGACGCGATCGCCGAGGCGAACACGCGACTCGGTCTCGAGCCGCCTCGGCGACCGTGGCGCGAGAACCTGCCCGCTGCTGTCGACGCCGGCGACCTCGAGCACGACCGGCACGACGAGCCGGGTCGGCGGATCGCGATCGGCCTGTTCGACGCGCCGGAACGCCAGGAGCAGGGCGTGGCGATCGTCGACCTCGAACGCACCGGCGGACTCACGGTGTACGGATCGGGCGGCGCCGGCAAGACGACGGCGCTGCGCACCATCGCCGCCGACGCCGAGCGTGCCGGTGCACGGACGATGGTGCTCGACTTCGCGTCGCGCGGGCTGGTCTCGCTGCGCGCGCTGCCGTCGGTGATCGGGGTCGCGACCGGTGACGACCTCGAAGCGGTGACCCGACAGCTGATGGTGCTCGACGAGGAACTCCACCGACGACGCTCGATCCTGGCAGCGTCCGGGGCCGAGCACCTGACGGCACACCATCGGGCCGGGGGCGAACGGCTCGAACGCATCGTCGTGCTGATCGACGGGTTCGGCGCGCTGGCAGACGTCCTGCTCGACCCGCTCGCGGCGGGATCGGGCGGGGACGGTTGGTCCGACCTGGTGCAGCGCATCGTCGTCGACGGGCGACAGGTCGGCATGCACGTCGTCGTCACGGCCGACCGGCGGGCGGCGATCCCGACGCGACTCCAGTCCGCGATCGGAGCGAGGCTCGTGCTGCACCACGCAGACCCGCAGTCGTACGCCGACCTCGGCGTGCCGGCCGACCGTGCTGCCGGCATCGCCGACAATGCCGGCCGAGGGTTGCTCGACGGTGTCACCGTGCAGGTCGCGGTCGAAGGAGACGACCCGACGGCTCGCGGCCAGGCTGCTGCCATCGGGCTCCTCGCCGCGGACCGGACGGACGCCGGCACCGAGCGGTTGCGAAGCGAGCCGTTGCCCGAGCGCGCGTCCGGACCGGGGTTCGCCGTCGCCGACGTCACTGGCCGGCGGGTCGGGATCGACATCGAGTGGTCGCACGCCGTGATCGTCGGACCGGGCCGGTCGGGGCGGTCGACGGCGCTGGCGGCGGCGTTCGACGCGATCGCCGCCGGCGAGTGCTACGTCGTCGGGCCGGCATCGAGCCCACTGGCCGATCGGGGGTTGCCGCCGAGTCGGAGCCGATTCGGTCGTGCGCCGGCTGTCGCCGAACTGCTCGACCGCGTCGCCAACCGTCTCGTGGGGTTGCTCCCCGACGACCGGGTCGTGCTGTTCGTCGACGATCTCGACGCGTTCGACGACCCGGTGCTCGAGCCGATCTGGGCGCGGCTGCTCGAACACGATGCCGTGCGCGTCGTCGCGACGATGGACACCCGGTCGATGTCGGGCTACACGACGAGCAGCGCCGTCAACGAACTTCGGCGGGCGCGCCGGATGCTCGTGCTGCAGCCCGACGACCCGACCGACTTCCTCCAACTCACCGGCACGAAGCTTCGCCTCCGGCCCGGTCTGCGACTCGTGCCCGGCCGTGGGGTGCTCCTCGTCGACCGCCTCCCGACGACGGTCCAGGTGGTCGATGCGTTCGCCGATCAGACGGCCCGAACGGTCGAGAACCTCGCGACCGCCTCGTAGCGCGAACCGGTGTCCGACAGCGTGCTCTCGACGAGCACGATCTCGTCGACGGGAAAGCGCCCGCCGACCGGCTCGCCCGGCAGCCGAGACGTCGCACCCCGGCGGAGGCGGGCGACGGTGAGGTGCCCTCGGAACGAGTGACGAGGCGGATCGCCGAGGTCGGCCGTGGCGCGCGTGACCGACGCAGCGAGGTGGTCGACGCCGGCCACGGGTGCGACGACCTGCCGTGGCCCGAGGTGCTCGAGATGCGGCCCCATCTCGGCCTCGGCGAACGGCGTGGCCGTGGCCCGAAGTCGCTCGATCACGGTGGCCGTGTCGGCGTCGCCGAGGAAGCGCAGTGTCACGTGCCAGTTCTCGGGCGGCACCATCCGAACGCCCGACGAGTCGTCGACCGGGATCGTCGCCAGCACGTCGGCGATCTCGGGCGTCGGGAAGGCGGCCACGAACAGTCTCGGCACGACCCCATTCTCGCGATCCTTCCGCGGCCGGTCGCAACACGTACGGTGACGAGCGTGAAGATCGGCATCAACGGCTCCGACCAACTCGCCCAACCCGACCTCGGCACGATCACCGCGGCAGCGGTCGACGCCGAAGCGGCCGGCTTCGACAGCTACTGGCTCGCCCAGACGGCGCTGGTCGACGCCCAGGCCACGCTCGGGCTGGTCGGCACGAAGACCGAGTCGCTGACGCTCGGCACCGCGGTGGTGCCGACGTGGCCGCGACACCCGCACGCCATGGCGGCGTCGGCGCTCACGGCGCAGGCGGCGTCCGACGGCCGGTTCGTGCTCGGCATCGGTCTGTCGCATCGACCCGTCGTCGAGAACTACTACAAGATGGAGTGGCGCAAGCCGGTCCGCCACATGCTCGACTACCTCGACATCCTGCTCCCGCTGCTCGAGACGGGTTCGTCGAACCACGAGGGCGAGTTCTTCAGCTTCGTGGGCGAGGGCACCCGCCCGACCACGACCCCGCCGAAGGTGATGCTCGCCGCGCTCGGCGACCAGATGCTGCGGGTCGCGGGCAAGCGCACCGACGGCACGATCCTGTGGTGCGTCGGCCCGAAGACGATCGAGCAGCAGATCAAGCCGGCGATCGACGCCGCCGCCGACGAGGCCGGCCGGCCGACGCCCAGCATCGTGTGCAGCCTGCCGGTCTGGGTCACCGACGACCCGCAGTCGGCGCGCGACTTTGTCGGCCAGATCCTGTCGATCTACGCCGAGCTGCCGTCGTACCGGGCGATGCTCGACATCGAGGGCGTGCACGGACTGGCCGAACTGTCGCTGATCGGTAGCCACGAGGAGGTCGTCGACGGTATCGAGAAGATCCGCGCTGCCGGCGCCACCGACTTCACCGCCGTCGTGATGGGCGGCAACCCCGACGAACACGCCGCCACCCGAGCCGCCCTCCTCGCCGCCCGCTGACCCGCGGAAGCAGTCCGACTTCTTCCGCGGGTCACTTGGCGGTGGTGCCGCCGTCGACGGGCAGGATTGCGCCGGTGATGTAGGAGGCGGCGGAGCCGGCGAGGAAGACGACGACGTCGGCCATCTCGCCGGGTTCGGCGAACCGGCCCATCGGAGTGTCGCCGGTGAAGGCCCGCTCGAAGTCGGCGTCCGACATGTCGCCGCCGATCCGGTCGCGCAGGTCCCACATCATCCGGGTACCGGTCGGCGACGGACAGATCGCATTGACCCGGATCGTCCCAGCGAACTCGATCGCGGCCGACCTCGTGAGGCCGATGACGGCGTGCTTGCTCGCTGCGTAGCCGGCGATGCGCGCACCGCCGCCCAGCCCGGCGATCGAGGAGTTGTTGACGATCGCGCCGCCGCCCGACCGCAACATCAGCGGTGCGGCGTGCTTGATGCCCAGGAAGACGCCGCGCACGTTGATCGCCATGATGCGGTCGAACTCGTCGTCGGGGTACTCGGCGATCGGCGCCGCCGGGCCTTCGATGCCGGCGTTGTTGAACAACGCATCGAGACGTCCGAACCGGACGGTGCACCGCTCGATCACGCGCGCCCAGTCGTCCGACGAGGCGACGTCGGCCTCCACGTACTCGATCGCCGTGATGCGGGCGGCGTCGGCCAGGTCGTCGAACGGGGCTCCGGGGAGGTCGGTGGCGACGATGTCGTAGCCCGCATCTGCGAAGCGCTCGACCGTGGCGCGGCCGATGCCGCGCGCGGCGCCGGTGACGACGACGACGGGTCGGGGGCCGTTCACGAGCGAGCCGCCGCGAGCAGGGCGTCCATCTTGGCCGGACGTCGGAGATCGGGCCGGGTCCGCAGCGAACACGGGTCGTCGAGGTCGTCGAACTCGACGAACTCGACCCAGTTGCCGTCGAGGTCGGTCATGCGGGCGATCCGGAGTCCGTCGACTTCGATCGTCTCGTCGGCGAGCGCGAAGCCGTTGGCGAGCGCCCGCTCGACCGTGTCGTCGATCGACGTCGTCTCGAACGCGAGGTGCCCGGCACCGACCGCTTCGTAGTCGCGGACCGGTTCACCGACCGGCGCCGGGGCGTCGTACTGCCACATCTCCACCGAGCCGTTCGGCACCCTGACGAACGTGACACGCACGTCGACGCCGGCGAGGCCCGTTCCCCGGTCGAACTCGGAGTGCCCGGCGAGACGGATCGGTGGCGTCGGCTCGGCGTCGAGCACCGTCGCGTACGAAGCGGCGAGGCGGTCGATGTCGGGGCTGACGATCGCTCCGTGCGACAACCACGGGTCGAGATCGGCGGGTGCGTGCGGTGCGCCTTCGATTTCGATGATGTCGTGCTCGGCGTCTCGCACGTAGAGGTAGGTGAATCCGGTGCCGAGTTCGATCGGTCCGTCGTGGCGGGTGATCTCGCGATCGGCGAGGCGCGTGTCGATCGGAGTGGTGTTGCCGGTCTGGATGGAGGAGTGGGCGACACCGGCCACGTTGACGCTGCGGAGGGTCGGTTCGCCGGTGGTGGCGCCGACGAGCTCGAGCCAGCCGTTGGGTCCGTGCAGCAACGCGGTGGCGCCGACGTTCCTGCCGGCGCAGAGCGGCGAGTCGCCGGCTGCCGTGTGCGTGACCGGCCAGCCGGTGATCGCCGCGTGGTCGTCGGCGACGGTCGCCACGTCGGCGACCGCACGGCCCACGTGGTGCAGCCCGATCAGCATGTCGTGCTCGTCATCGTCGTCATGTCGTTCCTCGTCGTGTCGTGGTTCGTCAGCTCATGGTTCGTCGGCTCGTCGGCCGTTGACACGGCCGCTTGTTGACAGTAAATCTAATAAGAGATCGACCGCGCCGCAAGGGTCGCGGCGCACGGATCGGAGGCAGCAGACATGGACCTGGGATTGAGCGGAGCGCGCATCGTCGTCACCGGTGGGAGCCGCGGGATCGGACGGGCGACCGTCGAACTGCTCGTGGCCGAAGGGGCACGGGTTGCGACGTGCGCACGCGGGCGTGAGTCGCTCGACGATCTCGCCGCTGCGGTCGACGTCGGTGACCGGCTCCGAACCGACCAGGTCGACGTGACGGCCGACGGCGCCGTCGAGGAGTGGATCTCCGACGTCGCCGACGCGTGGGGTGGTATCGACGGGTTCGTCAGCAACGTGTCGGCGCGCGTGTACCGGACCGACATCGGGCGCTGGCCCGAGACGTTCGACATCGACCTCTATCAGCACGTGCGCGCCATCGATGCGGTCGTGCCGCACCTGCGCGAGTCGAACGGGTCACTCGTCGTGATCTCGTCGATCGCCGCCGTCCTGTCCGAACTGCCCGACCTGGACCGTGCCTACGGCCCGATGAAGGCGGCCCTGACGCAGTACGCGTCGCAGCTCGCCCAACTGGAGGGACGCAACGGCGTGCGCGTGAACGTCGTCTCACCCGGACCTATCCACGTCGACGACGGATTCTGGGGGCAGGTGCGCGACGGGATGCCCGAGGTCTACGACGGCGTGGCGGCGCGATCGGTCTTCGGTCGGCTCGGCCGCCCGGAGGAGGTCGCCGCCGGGGTCGTGTTCCTGCTCGCCCCGGTCAACGCCTACACCACCGCCGCCAACCTCCACATCGACGGCGGCCTCGTCCGAGCCGCCCGCTACTGACCTCGGACGGCGCCCGACCGCCCGATGTGGGTCAGGTGGGGAGGAGGTCGGTGCGGCCGATCTGGGTGAGGAGGCTGAGGACGTCGAGGTAGACGCGTTCGTTGGTGATCTTGTCGCCGTCGAAGGAGAACACGGCGATCGTCGGGACCCGGAACGCCTGCCCGGTCGGGGCGCCGCCGACGAACTCGCCGGTGTTGGTGCCGATCAGGTCGAACTCGGCGATCACCGTGTCGTCGTCGGCCACATGGAAGCGGGCGTTCTCGTGCCGCTGGTCGGGGAACGCCTGCCGCTGCGCCCGGTGGTAGGCGAGCACCTCGTCGTCGCCCTCGTGCACCTGGTCGAGCGGCACGATCTCGTATCGCGGCGTGCCGGCGAACGTGGCCAGGCACGCGTCCCAGTCGTGGTCGACCTCCGACCGGAAGTGCACGTCGAGGGTGGCGAGCCGACGCTCCCGCAGTTCGTCGCTGATCATGCGGCGACGGTAACCGCCCACGCACCCGTCGGTCCGACCGGCCGGGACGCGCCGATCCCCCGGACCGGAGTCCGGGGGATCGACGATCGTCGAGTCGGCTCCCGCCGAGCCGACTCGAGTTCAGCAGGCGACGTCGTTGCGTCGGCGCCGTGCCTGCATCAGCAGTGCAGCGCCCAGCACGACCGACGCAAACGCCATTGCGACGATGCTTCCGGTCGTGTCCGAGCCGGTGCTGGGCAGCGTGCCGGTCGGCGTTTCCGGTGTGGCCGTGACGGCGGCCGACTCACCGGCGGCGTTCTGGGCCACGACGGTGAACACCGTGCCGAGTGACAGCCCCTCGAACGTGCACGAGGTGGTCTGCGCGTCGGTTTCGCAGGTCTGGCCGCCACCGCTCACGACGTAGCCGGTGACCGGCGATCCGTTGACGTCGAGCGGCGCTGCCCACGACACGGTCACGCCACCGGCGATCTGGCGCACGGTCGGGGTCATCGGCGCCGAGGGGGCGCCCGCGGGCACGACGGCTTCGGTCGGTGCCGACGCCGCACTGGACCCGACGGCGTTCACGGCGACGACCTCGAACGTGTACGACGTCCCGTTGACCAGTCCGTCGATGATGCACGGCGACGAGTCGCACTCGGTGCCCTCGGCCGCCTCGATGAAGCTCGACGAGATGTCGGCCAATGGGCACAGTGCGTTCCCGCACGACGCCGTGACGACGTAGCCCGTGATCGGGCTGCCGCCGTTCGTGGCCGGCGCATCGAAGCTGATCGTGGCCTGTCGGTCGCCAGCGACGGCGACCGCGTTCATCGGCGCATCGGCGACGGTGGCCGGCGTGACGGCAGAGCTGGGCTGCGACGCCGGGCCGGTACCGACGCCGTTGGTGGCGGCGACGGTGAAGGTGTAGGCGGTGCCGTTGGTCAACCCGTCGATGACGCACGGCGACGCCGAGCAGGCGATCGTGCGCCCACCGGGCTGGACGGTCACGTTGTAGCCGGAGACGGCGGCGCCGTTGGGCGCCGGAGCGGTGAACGACACGGTGGCCTGT
Source organism: Ilumatobacter fluminis (assembly GCF_004364865.1). Taxonomy (NCBI): domain Bacteria; kingdom Bacillati; phylum Actinomycetota; class Acidimicrobiia; order Acidimicrobiales; family Ilumatobacteraceae; genus Ilumatobacter; species Ilumatobacter fluminis. The sequence continues at coordinate 4,280,774 of NZ_SOAU01000001.1, read as the reverse complement.
GCGTTGCCCCGCACCGCCGACACGCCGGTGGGTGCGCCCGGCACGGTGGCGGGAACGACGGTGTTCGACGGGGTCGATGCCGGGCCGGTGCCGACGCCGTTGGTGGCGGTGACGGTGAAGGTGTAGGTGGTGCCGTTGGTGAGGCCGGTGACGTCGCACGGCGACGCGGCGCAGGGGGTCTGGGCACCGCCGGGCTGGGCGGTCACCGTGTAACCGGTGACGGCATCACCGTTCGAGTTCGGTTCGGTGAAGGCGATCGTCGCCGAACCGTTCCCACGGCTCGCCGTCACGTCGAACGGTGCCCCAGGAACGCCGGCCGGAACGACGTCCGAGCTCGGCGTCGATGCCGGGCCGGTGCCGACGCCATTGGTGGCGGTGACGGTGAAGGTGTAGGTGGTGCCGTTGGTGAGGCCGGTGACGTCGCAGGGTGATGCGGCGCAGGGGGTCTCGGTGCCGCCGGGCTGGGCGGTCACCGTGTAACCGGTGATGGCATCGCCGTTCGCCGCCGGGGCGACGAAGGTCACGGTCGAGCCGGCATCGGTGCGCACAGCCTCGACGGCGGTCGGGGCATCGGGCACCGTCGCCGGTGTGGCCGAGACCGGCGCCGACGGAGAGCCGGCCCCCATGTCGTTCACGGCGACGACCGTCACCGAGTACGAGGTGCCGTTGGTGAGGCCGGTGACGTCGCACGGCGACGCGGCACACGGCACGGTTCTGTCGCCGGGCTGAACGGAGATCGAGTAGCCGGTGATCGCACCGCCGCCGTCGGAGACGGGCGCGTCGAACGACACCGACACCTGCTGATCGCCACGGGTGACGACGACCGACTCCGGTGCCCCCGGCGTCGTGTGCGGGGTGATGGCGTTCGACGGGTTCGATGCCGGGCCGGTGCCGACGACATTGATGGCGGCGACGGTGAAGGTGTACGTGGTGCCGTTGGTGAGGCCGGTGACGTCGCAGGGCGATGCGGCGCACGCGGTCTGGGCGCCGCCGGGCTGAGCGGTCACCGTGTAGCCGGTGATCGCCCTGCCGCCGGTGGAGGCGGGGGCGGTGAACGACACGGTCGCCTCGGTGTCGCCCTCGGTCGCGCTGACGCCGGTCGGAGCGCCGGGCGTGGTCGCGGGCGTCACGGCGTTCGACGGGGTCGATGCCGGGCCGGTGCCGACGGCGTTGGTGGCGGTGACGGTGAAGGTGTAGGTGGTGCCGTTGGTGAGGCCGCTGACGGTGCACGGCGAGGCCGCACACGAGGCGTTCGCGCCGCCGGGCGATGCGGTGACGGTGTAGCCGGTGATCGCGGCGCCGCCGTCGTCGGCAGGGGCGACGAATGCGACCGACGCCGATGCGTTGCCGCCGTTCGCGACGACCGAGGTCGGGGCATCGGCGAGACCGATCGGTGTGGCGCTGATGGTGTTGCTCGCAGCACCCGAGCCGGCCGAGTTGACCGCGCGGATGCGCACGTCGTAGTCGACGCCGTTGCTCAGGTTCCCGATCGTCGCCGAGACGGTCGTGACGAGGTTGCCGTCGACGGTGTCGCTCGACGACGTCGTGGCGATCGACGTCCAGCTGCCCCCGTCGATCGAGACCTCGTAGCCGGTGATCTCGGCACCGCCGTTGGCGGGCGGGTTCCAACTGAGTGAGATCGATTCGTCACCGGCGCTCCCGCTGACGACCGGCGCTGCCGGAGCAGACGCGGCCGCGGCGACCGTGATCGCGGTCGAGGCGGTCACGATGCCGGCGAAGCCGGTGCCGAGTGAGGAGTCGCTGTTCTGCTGGCCGCCGTACTCCACGATGTAGCCGGCGATGCCGTTCGCCGAGTTCGGCAGGTCGTTCCAGTTGCCGACGCTGCCGCCCCAGTTGGTGACGGCCGAGTTCTCGGTGAGGCCGGAGTTGTTCGGCTCGCCCGACGCCCAGCTGCTGAAGTAGTTCGCCTGGTCGACGAAGGTGCAGGCACCGTCGAGGTTCGAGCACACGGCGCCGACGGTGCCGGCGGCGGGGCCGCTCGGAACACGCCAGACGCGTGCGTAGGCCGTCCCGTTGTAGACGTTGCCCGGCGCAGACTGATGGGCGCGCAGGCCGAACCAGACGTTGTCCGCGTTCTGGATCTTGCTGGCCAGGAAGCTGTTGATCTCGGCGCTGACGACCGCGGCGAGGTAGCCCGACTGACCGCGATAGGTGCGGCCGAGAGCCGCCACCTGGGCGCTGCTCCACGTGATGTTCGGCGCCGCGACGTACTCGTAGAAGTGCTGGTTCGACGGCAGGTAGTTGTACGCCGCCTCGTCCGGCATTGCGGTCAACGAGACGTTCGCCGTTGCGTCGCCGGCGGGCACGGTCAGGCGGGCCGAGGCGAGACCGGCGTTGATGTCGCTCTGGCTGCCGCTGAAGGTGATCGACGCCGTACCGCTCCAGTTGTTCCCGTAGCCGAGCGTGAGGCCGCCGGTCGAGGTGATCTGGAGCGTGCCGCGGTCGGTGGAGAGGGTGGCCCGCACGGTGCCGGTGGCGCCGGCGATCGACAGGCCGCTCAACGTCGTGGTCGACGACGGCGCCACTCGGGCGGTCGTGGTCGGGGTCGCCGTCAGGCCGTTCGCTTCGGCGATGGGCGTCGAGATGAGCGTGACGGTGGAGAGGAACATGGCAAGGGCGGCCAGGACAGGAACCGACCACCGTTGCCAGAACGGTGTGATAGTGGGTTGATGCACGGGGCAGGTATCGGGCGGCTGAGCTGGGGACTTGAGCTCGTTCTGACAGAAATCTTCACGAACCCTGACATTGGGTGACGTGGGTCACCCGGTGCCGTGCCGGTCCGGTGACGACCGTCGGCTGCGGTGCGATCGGGCAGACTGGTGGCATGGCGATCGTTTCCGAGACCAAGTTGCCCGGCGTCGGCGTCCGCCAGGAGTTCTCCACCGCCCAGGGCAACATCATCGGCGTCCTCAACCATCACGACGGACGTCGCGACATCATGGTGTACGACTCCGTCGACCCCGACAAGTGCACCTCGATCCTGCACCTCGACCCCGACGACACCCGCACCCTGGCGTCGCTCCTGGGTGCGAGCCAGATCACCGAGAGCATGGGCGCCGTTCAGCAGGAGGTCGAGGGCCTCGCGTTCGAGTGGATGACGCTGCCCGCCGACTCGGTGGCCGTCGGTGCCACGATCGGCGACGGCATGTACCGCACCAAGACCGGTTGCTCGGTCGTCGCCGTGCTCCGCAACGGTACGTCGATTCCGGCGCCCGGTCCGGAGTTCGGCCTCGAGAGCGGTGACACGCTCGTCGCCGTCGGTACCGCCGAGGGCCTCGACCGCATGCGGGAGCTGGTCATCCCGTGATCGCCGCCGGCTCGGCGGAGGCGGCGCTCGCCTTCATCGAGATCGGCGCGGTGGTACTCGCGCTCGCGATCCTCTCCCGGTTCGCGTCGAGGCTCGGCATCTCCGCCGTGCCGCTCTACCTGCTCGCCGGTCTGGCGGTGGGCGAGGGCGGCATCGCGCAGCTCGACGTCACCGAGGACTTCATCTCGCTCGCCGCCGAGATCGGCGTGCTCCTGCTGCTGCTGGCGCTCGGTCTCGAGTACGACCAGGACGAGCTCCGTCACGGCTTGAAGACCGGCACCAGACCCGGGCTGGTCGACATGGTCGCCAACGCGATCCCGGGCGTCGCCGTCGGCCTGCTCCTCGGCTGGAGCCTGCTCGCATCGATCCTGCTCGGCGGTGTCACGTGGATCTCGTCGTCGGGCATCGTGTCGAAGGTGCTGTTCGACCTCGACCGGCTCGGCAACCGCGAGACGCCGTCGGTGTTGAACGTGCTCGTCATCGAAGACCTCGCGATGGCGGTCTACCTGCCGATCGTCGCCGCCCTGGTCGTCGGGGGTTCGGCGCAGGAGACGACCGTGAGTGTGGTCGTCGCCGTCACGGCGGTGATCGTCATCCTCGTGCTCGCGCTGCGCTTCGGCGACAAGCTGTCGGGGATGCTCGCCGGCGGCACCGACGAGTCGCTGCTCCTCGCCGTGTTCGGTCTCACGCTGCTGGTCGCCGGACTGGCACAGCGGATCGAGGTGTCCGGTGCGATCGGTGCGTTCCTCGTCGGTCTGGCCTTGTCGGGATCGGTCGGAGAGCGTTCGATGGAGCTGATCAGCCCGCTGCGCGACCTGTTCGCAGCGACCTTCTTCCTGTTCTTCTCGTTCCAGATCGACCCGTCCGACCTCATCCCGATGATCCCCGCGGCGATCGGGCTCGGCATCGTCTCGATCGGCGGCAAGCTCGTCACCGGCTGGTACGCCGCCGGTCGTGCCGGCGTCGCAGCCCGAGGCCGTGTCCGTGCCGGCACCGTGCTGATCGCACGCGGCGAGTTCTCGATCGTCATCGCCGCGCTCGGCTCGTCGCTCGTCGACGGTCCCGACCTCGAAGCCCTCGCCGCTGCGTACGTGCTGTTCCTCGCGATCGTCGGTCCGATCGCCGCTCGCTACGCCGACAGCATCCCGATCCCGGCCCGATTCATGGCGAAGCGACCCGTTCCGGCGACGACGTAGAACCCGTCGTCGTCACGGATGCCCGAGTGTCGATCGAGGACGTCAGACGGCGACGGCGGTCGCGACGCCGACGGGCGTGCGCATCGGACGGAGCGCACGGAGGTCGTCCGGACACGTCGTGGCCAGTTCTCGACAGTGTTCGACGTCGTGGGCGAGCTGCGCGACGAGGTCATCGATCGAGTCGAAACGAACCTGTTCCCGAAGGTGGTGCCACAGGACGACGGTGATCTCGGTGCCGTACAGATCGCCCTCGAAGTCGAGCAGATGGGCCTCCAGCAGGCGATAGCCGACCGTGCCGTAGAACGTCGGACGATTGCCGATCGAGACCGCAGCCAGGTGGCGATCACCGGCGACGTCGACCCAGCCGGCCCAGACGCCGTCGAGCAGGTCGTCGGTCTCGAGGGGCAGGTTGGCGGTCGGAAAGCCGATGGTCCGGCCGCGCTGATCGCCGTGTTCGACGACGCCGCGGGTCGCGATGACGGTGGGTCGTTCGGGTGCGTCCATGCGCCCACCGTAGAGAAGTTCCGTTAACAAAGCAAGCGCTTGGTTGTGAACGGAAGATGGCGAGTTCGTCTCAATCCGTTCTTGCGTCGAGCGCGTCCATCGACTAAACAAGCAGTTGCTTGGTTGCCGGAGGGGCGACCGACACTGCAGAGGGGGAAGACCTTGCAACGACATTCACGTTCCACGTTCGGGCGCCGCTTGGTCGGCATGGTCGCAGTCGGAGCGCTCGTCCTGGGCGCCTGCGGCGGTGACGATGACGACGACGCCGATTCGGACACCACCGAGGCGCCGGCCGACGAGCCGAGTGACGAACCCGCCGAGGAGCCCGCCGAAGAACCGTCGGAGGAGCCCGCCGAGGAACCCGCCGACGACGCGACCGAGACGACCGAGGGGTCGGAGACGACCGAGCCGATGGAGTCGTCGCTGCCCGCCGGCGAGTACAAGGTCGGCTTCCAGTCGCTCACGAGCGGCCCGGCCGCATTCGCCGGTGTACCGCTCGCGCAGGGTGCCCGCCTCGCCGTCAAGGAGATCAACGACAACGCACTCCTCGGTGAGGGCGTCACCATCGAACTCCTCGAAGAAGACGCCGGCGGCGATCCCGCATCGGCGATCGGCCACATCGAGAGCTTCTTGAACGACGACGTCTCGGCTGCCCTGTGCTGCGCCCTGTCGAGCGTCGCCGGTTCGGTCAAGCCGATCCTCGCCGACAACCAGACCGCCGGCATCGTGACCTCGGCGATCCTGCCCGGCCTCAACGAGCCGCCGTACATGTACCGCCCGGTGCTGCTGCTCGGCGACCCTGCCTACGGCGAGATGGTCGCCGGTCTCAACGCCGACGGTTCGCTCGCCAGCGCCACGATCGTCGTCACCGCCGACAACGACGGCATGGTGAACGAGGGTGTCGTCTGGGAAGCGGCCTTCGCCGACAACGGCGTCGAGGTGCTCGGCACGATCGACACCGCCACCGGTGACACCGACTTCAGCGGCCCCGCCACCCAGATCATCGACCAGAACCCCGACGTCGTCGCGCTGTCACAGCTCGGCCAGGAGGCGACCTTGATGGCCAAGGCACTGCGTGACCGCGGCTACGAGGGCCAGCTCGTCACCACGTACGGCATCAGCAACGAGGCCAACTACGAGATCGGCGGCGAGACGCTCGAGGGCATCATCTTCCCCGTCGCGTTCACCCCGCAGATGACCGACCCGGCCGCCGTTGCGTTCACCGAGCTCTACGAAGCCGAGTACGGCGAAGTGCCCGACGTGTTCGCCGCCCAGGGCTACACCGCCATCAAGATGGTGGCCGAGGGCCTCGCGATCGCCGGTGACGGCGACAGCGACGCCGTCGCCCAGGCCATGGCGACCATCACCGAGATGAGCTCGCCCTACGGCGACATCGTGTTCGAGAACGGCCAGGCGTCGCTCGCCGGCGAGACCACCTTCATGCAGTGGAACGCCGACGGCACGCAGTCGATCTGGACACCCTGACCCCCCAACGGAACCAGCGCCAACCCCATGTGGCCTGACGGCGGGCCGGGAGCAATCCCGGCCCGCCGTTCCGCGTCCCGGGTGCGGTGGTGGCGGGGTGTCACCGGGTCGGGTGTCGGAGGGAACGGCGACGGAGTCGACGTTTCCGGAGATCACCCGACTCCGGTGACGCGGGTGCGCGTCCGGGTCCTGTGATCTCCCGAAACGGCTCGGCTGAGCCTCGCCGTTCCGTCCGACACCCGACCCGGACCGCCGGTCAGTCGTCAGCGGCGGGGGAGGGGGTGGAAGGGGACGGGGGCGGTCGAGCCGTGGACTTCGAGGCGGCGCTCGGCGATCAACCAGTCGCCGTCGACCTGCTCGAGGCGATCGAGATAGCGACCGTGGATGACCAGTTGTTCGCCGGCCGGTTCGACGAGGGCGTGCCATGCCGTCACGTACGACGTCGCCCGTGCGGCGTCGTCGCCGAGATCGACCACGAGGTTGGTCAGCCGGTGGCTCGTCGCCGTCGCCGTGGTGCGCAGCCCGCCGAACAGTCGGGCGATCGCCTCGCGACCGGTCGCCGACGTGCGGGGCCCGTAGTCGACGACCGCGTCGACGGTGAACCGACCGACAACGGCCTCGATATCGCCACGATCCACTGCGTCGCAGTACGTGACGACGGTTCGCTCGATCGCCCGTCGTTGCTGGGCTTCGTCGTGTTCCATCCGGCGACCTCCAGGACGTCGATTCGACCGCTGTTTCGGACCGGTTCGGCTTGACATCAGGGTCCTTCGGCCCATACTCTACCAATCGCTTGGTTGGTCGCGGATCAGACCGCAACCGCCACCTGAGGGGGATGGCATGACGCTCTTCTTACAACAGCTGCTCAACGGGCTCGCACTCGGATCGACGTATGCGATCTTCGCCTTCGGCTTCGGCCTCATCTTCGCGACCCTGGGCATCTTGAACGTCGCCCACGGCATGTTCGCCTCGTGGGGTGCCCTGATCGCGCTCTGGTGTGTCGAGAAGTACGACCTCCCCTTCGCGTTGGCCGTCGTCGGCGGCGTCGTCGGTGCCGGCGTCATCGGCATCGCCGTCGATCGCCTCGCGTTCAACCCGCTCCGCAAACGCGACGTCGGCCTGCTCGGCACGATCATCACCAGCATCGGCGTCGCGATCGTCCTCGGAACGCTCGTCGATCGCTTCACCGATCACCGGTCGAAGCGCTTCCCCGTCGGCACCTTCTCCGAAGAACTGATCACCATCGGCGACCTCGGCCTCCAGTTCATCCAGATCGTCAACATCGTCGTGGCGCTCCTCCTCGCGTTCGGCTTGCACGTCCTGATGCGTCACACCCAGACCGGCGCATCGATCCGTGCCGTCGGCTGGGACCCGAAGTCGGCCACCATCTCGGGCGTCAACGCCGGCCGGATCATCCTGCTGACGGCCTTCCTCGCCGCCGCGCTCGCCGGACTCGCCGGCGTCCTGTCCGGCGCCGCCACCAGCAACATCTCTCGAGCGATGGGCGACGGCCTCCTCTTCAAGGGCTTCGCCGCCGTCGTCGTCGGCGGCTTCGGCGATGTCCGCGGCACGTTGGCCGGTGGCCTCCTGATCGGCGTCGCCGAGGTGTTGGGAGCCCAGTACATCTCGTCGAGCTTCCGTGAGGCGATCACGTTCGGCCTCCTGCTGGCGGTGCTGTTGATCAGACCCCGCGGCCTCTTCTCGGAACTCGAGCTCAAGCGAGCGTGACGATGCTGGCCATCGCAGACTTCCTCGTCGAGTACCGATCGACGTTCACGTTCGGCCTGATCTACGGGCTGTTCGCACTCGCCACGTATGCCTCGCTGTGGACCGGCGTCCTCAGCGTCGCGCCAGTCACCTTCGGAGCGTTCGGCGGATTCGTCTACGCCGCCCTGCAGCGTGATCACGATGTCAGCCTGTGGGTCGGCATCGCCGCCGGTGTGGCGGTCGGTTCCGTCGCGGCGCTCCTGTTCTCGTTCGTGATCCTGCGGCTGTCGAGCCACTACATGGCGATGGCGACGATCGCGATGGTCCTCATCACGCGAGTGTTCATCCTGAACCTGCCCGATGCGACGGGCGGCGCGAACGGAACCCCGCTCACCCGCCAGTCGACCCTGTGGATGATCACCCTGATCGTCGCGGTCTGCCTGTTCGTGTTCTGGCGACTCGACCAGTCGCGTTTCGGTCTCGCCGCCACCACCGTGCACGAAGACCCGGCTGCGGCGTCGACCCTCGGCGTCAACACGCGGCACATCCAACGGATCGGCTTCGTGCTCAGCGGCGCCGTCGGCGGGTTGGCCGGCGTGCTGATGGCCGACCAGCTCCAGTTCATCGGTCCGAACACCTTCTACGTCGATCTGGCGTTCACCATGCTCGCTGCCGTCGTGCTCGGTGGTGCGTTCCACTGGTTCGGCGCGATCGTCGGCGCCATGGTCTTCCGCTTCCTGCCGGAGATCCTGTCCGACTACATCGACGACGGGCACGAGATCGCGAACGGCATCCTGCTCGTCGTCATCATGATCTACATGCCCCGCGGCATCGTCGATCCACGCCGACGCAAGAAGCGTGAGCGGCCGATCTGGAAGCGCAAGAGCGACGTCGCCGAGCCGCCCGCGGCAGACCCGGCACCGACGACCGTCACCGAGGCGGTGGGATCGTGAACGCCGACAACGCCCACGCCGCGACCGGTCACGCGCAGGCCACCCACACGGTCGACGCCGACTCGGCCGCCCTCGACGTCCGCGGCCTGTCGAAGACGTTCGGTGGCCTCCGCGCCGTCGACGATCTCTCGTTCCGGGTCCCGCCACAGTCGATCTTCGGTCTCCTCGGACCCAACGGCGCCGGCAAGACCACGGTCCTCAACCTGATCTCCGGGCTGATCAAACCCGACCACGGGAGCATCACCGTGTTCGGCGACGAGATCGCACGTGAACCGGCGCACCGTGTGGCCCGCGCCGGCGTCGCCCGCACCTACCAGAACGTGCGCTTGTTCCCGGCCCTCACCGTCCTCGAGACCGTGATGACCGGCTTCTACCAACATCGCCAAGCGCAGCTGTGGCACTCGGTGTTGTGTCTGCCGTCGGAGCGTCGCGAACGTCGCGAGGTCGCCGAGCGGGCTCGCGAGCTGCTCGACCGCGTCGGCGTCACCGCGCCGCCCGAGCGTCTCGCCGAAGCGCTGCCCTACGGGGAGCAGCGACGGGTCGAGATCGCGCGAGCACTGGCCACCCAACCCAAGGTGCTGATGCTCGACGAGCCCACCGCCGGCATGAACGACGTCGAATCCGAGTCGCTCGGCCAGCTGATGTTCTCGCTGCGTGAGGAGGGCATCTCGCTCGTCCTCATCGAGCACAACGTGAAGCTCGTCCTGAAGTTCTGCTCCGACGCCGCCGTCATCAACTTCGGTGAGCTGATCGCCGAAGGCGACCCGCGTGCGTGTGTCGAAGATCCCGATGTCCAAGCCGCCTATTTCGGAAAGCAATCCGATGCTGAACGTCTCAACACTGTGCTCCGGGTACGGGGCGATCACGGCACTGACTGACCTGAACCTGGTCGTCCCGGCACGCGGCTTCGTCGCGCTGATCGGTTCGAACGGGGCAGGCAAGTCGACCGCGCTCAACACCATCTCCGGTCTCCATCCGGCCCGTTCGGGCAGCGTCACGCTCGACGGCGAGGAGATCCTGGGCAAGAAGGCCCACCAGGTCGTCAAACGCGGCATGGCCATCGTGCCCGAGGGGCGCATGGTCGTCGCGCCCCTGACCGTCGAGGAGAATCTCCGACTGGCCAAGGCCGTCGGCCGCAACCACGACACGTTCGACGAGCGGCTGGCTCAGGTGTACGACCTGTTCCCACGGCTCGCCGAGCGCCGCAAGCAGCACGCCGGCCTCATGAGTGGCGGCGAGCAGCAGATGCTGGCACTGGGCCGTGCCCTGATGACCGATCCGAAGGTGCTGCTCCTCGACGAACCGTCGATGGGGCTCGCCCCGGCGATCGTCGACGTGGTGTTCGCCGCGATCGAACGAATCCGCGAGCTCGACCTGGCGATCCTGCTGGTCGAACAGAACGCAACGTTGGCGTTGGCGATGGCCGACTACGCCTACGTGCTCGAACGTGGCCGGTTGGTGATCGAGGGCAAGCCCTCCGATCTCGCCGACTCGCCCGAAGTCATGGACGCATACCTGGGGTGATGTGGTGATGGACGTAGGAATGGTGCAGGTCTTCGACGGAACCGAGGGCCGAGGACTCGATCACGTGCGGGAGTACGCGACGACGGTGGAGGCACTCGGCTTCACCTCGCTGTGGGTGCCCGACCACGTGATCTTCTTCGACCAGTACGACTCGGCGTATCCGCACAGCGACGACGGCAACATCGATTTCAAGACCGACCAGGGTCTGCTCGAACCGCTGATGACCCTGATGGCCGCCGCGCTGGTCACCGAGAAGATCCGACTCGGTACGTCGGTCGACATCCTCACCGAGCGGCACCCGATCATCCGCGGTCGCGAGCTCGCCACGCTCGACGTCGCCAGCAACGGCCGCGTCGAGTACGGCGTCGGCAGCGGCTGGTCACGCGAGGAGTACGCGGCGATGGGGATCACGTTCGAGCGACGCGGCGCCCGACTCAACGAGTACATGGACGCCCTCAAGGCACTGTGGGGCGAGCATCGCCCGTCGTTCGACGGCGAGTTCGTCTCGTTCGAGCCGCTCATCTTCATGCCCAAGCCGGTGCGCGGCACCATCCCGATCGTGGTCGGCGGCAACAGCCCTGCGGCGCTGCGGCGGGTGGCGACGCGCGGCGACGGATGGCACGGCTGGCGCCTCGAACCCGACGAGCTGAAGCGGACGCTCGACGACCTGCACGTCCAACTCGACGAACACGGCCGCTCGCGAGACGACGTCAAGCTCAACGTCGGCATCCCGTTCAAGGGATCGCTCGACGAACTCGCCGAGTACGCGGAGATCTGCCGCGGGCTCGGCATCGACGAACTGATCATCGCCGCCGGTGTGTCACGCACCCGGTTCCGCGAACAACTGACCGAACTGGCCGACGCCGCCGGCGTCGCCGCCTGACCCACGACATCTCGAGGAGCAACCGTGATCGGACTCTGGAATCTCGCCCGCGCCAACCCGTCGCACGTCGCAGCGATCGAAACCGACACCGGGCGCAGCGTCACCCGTGGCGAACTCGCCGCGCGCACCCACCAGGTCGTGAACGCGCTCCGCGAGCGCGGCATGAAGGAGGGCTCGGTCATCGGCATCGTGCTCGAGAACGAGATCCCGTTCCTCGAGGTCTTCTTCGCCGGGCTCCAGGCCGGTTGGTACGTGGTGCCGTTGAACTACCACTTCACCAGCGACGAGATCGGCTACATCCTCGCCGACAGCGACGCCGAGGCCGTCGTGTGCTCGAAGCGGTACGCCGACACCGTGGCCGTCGCCGCCGAACGGGCGGGTATCCCGAACTCGATGCGCCTGTGCGTCGACGGGCACGAGGGCTTCGAGGACTACGACGCCGTGGTGGGCGCCGCCAGTGACGCCGAGCCCGACGGTCGCACCGCCGGCTGGATGATGACCTACACCTCCGGCACCACGGGTTCGCCGAAGGGCATCAAGCGTCCGCTCAGTGGCATGGATCCCGACGACGTGGGCGAGGTGTGGAGCCTGCCGATGCGGATCTTCGGCATCGAGGGCGATCGCCACATCCACATGCTCCAGTCGCCCGTGTACCACACCGCCGTCCTCGTCTACGCCAATGCGTCGGCCCAGTTCGGTCACACGATCGTGATGATGCGTCGCTGGGATGCCGAAGACGCCCTCCGCCAGATCGAACGCCACCGGGTCACCACCAGCCACATGGTGCCGACCCACTTCCACCGGATGCTGCAGCTCCCCGACGACGTGAAGGCCGCGTACGACCTGTCGTCGATGGAGTACGCCGTGCACGGTGCCGCACCCTGCCCGATCGAGACCAAGCGGGCGATGATCGAATGGTGGGGGCCGAAGATCTACGAGTACTACGGCGCGTCGGAAGGCGGCGGCACCACCGTCAGCCCGACCGAGTGGCTCGAGCGCCCTGGCACCGTCGGTGCCGCCTGGCCGAACGCCGACATCCGCATCTTCGACGCCGACGGCAACGAGGTGCCCCGTGGTGAGACCGGCGAGGTCTGGATGCTCGCCGGCGCACTCGACTTCGAGTACCACAAGAACAGCGAGCGCACCTCGTCGTCGAAGCGCGACGGCTACTTCACCGTCGGCGACGTCGGCTACATGGACGAAGGTGGCTACCTCTTCCTCCAGGGTCGATCGAGCGACATCATCATCACCGGCGGCGTCAATATCCACCCGTCCGAGATCGAGGGCGTCCTGATCCAACACCCGGCCGTCGGCGACGTCGCCGTGTTCGGCATCCCCGACCCCGAGTGGGGCGAACAGATCAAGGCCGTCGTCGAACTCGCCGGCGAGGCGACCACCGACGAGCTGCTCGACCACTGCAAGGAACACCTGGCTGCGTACAAGGCCCCGCGTTCGATCGACATCGTCGACGAGCTGCCGCGTGACCCGAACGGCAAGCTGTACAAGCGCCTGCTGCGCGACCCCTACTGGGAGACGGCGAACCAGGGATGACGGTCACCGGTCCGGACGCCGACGCCATCCGGGCGGTGCTGCACGACTACGCACGCGGGGTCGACGACCGCGACTGGAAGCGGGTCGAACGCTGCTACCACGCCGACGCCGTCGACGACCACGGCGTGTACGTCGGCGACCCCGCCGGGCTCGTCGCGCACTTCGACGAGCACCTCGCCGGTGTCTACGACGGCACCTTGCACGTCATGACCGGTTCCGACCTCCGACGCGTCGACGACACGACCATCGACTCGTCGACCCTGTGTCTCGCGCTCCATTGGCCGCCCGCCGGGTCGGGCGGACGGCACCTCGTGATGGTGGCCGACTACGACGACCGCTTCGAGCGACGCGACGACGCGTGGCGCATCGCCCGCCGCACCGTTCGCGTCCACATGGCCGAGGAGTTCGACGCCGCCTCCGAGGTGTGGCCGCTGCTCGACCGATTCCGAAGGAGCGAACCGTGAACCGACCGGCCGTGCTCGCCGACATCGTCCGCAACGGTTCCTCGCAGTGGCCCGACCGACGGGCGATCGTGTCCGACGAGCGCACCGTCACGTACGCCGAACTCGACCGGCGTTCCAACCAGGTCGCCAACGCGCTCGCAGCACGCGGCATCGGCCACGGCGACCGTGTCGGCTTCCTCTCGATGAACCGCATCGAGTATTTCGAGACGATGCTCGGTGCGGCCAAGCTCGGCGCCGTCACGGTGCCGGTCAACTGGCGCCTCGCGCCCGGTGAGGTCGGCGCGGTCCTCGATGACGCCGACCCGAGCGTGCTCGTGGTCGAAGGCGACCTGCTCGCACTCGTCGCCGATGCCCCGGACCGGCTGGCCGACCGGATCGTCGTGGTCGGAGCACATCCCGACGGTGACGGCAGGCCCTCATTCGACACGCTGGTCGACGCCGCTGCGGACGACGACCCGCTCGTCGACGTCGTCGACACCGACGTCATGTGGCAGCTCTACACCTCGGGCACGACCGGCCAGCCGAAGGGCGTCATGCTGATGCATCTCAACCTGCTGCTGACCGCGGACGGGCTCGCGGACGCCTGGCACTTCGACCCGGGCTGCGTCGTGTACGTGCCCTACCCGTCGTTCCACGCGGTCGGCACGGCCTGGCCGATCCTCACGATGTCACGCGGCGGCACCGTGCTGCTTCGTCGCGCGTTCGACCCGGCCGACTTCCTCCACCACGTCGACACCGAGGGCGTCACGCTCACGATGATGGTCCCGGCGGTGCTCAACATGGTGCTCGACGAGGCCGACGGCTCCGACGCCGACCTGTCGAGCTTGCGCGACATCGTCTACGGCGCCGCGCCGATCTCGCAGGCCGTGCTCGCCCGTGCGATCGAATTGATGCCCGGCTGCGAGTTCCACCACGCCTACGGCCTCACCGAATCGACCGGAACCGTCACCACGATGCAGTGGCACGAGCACCGTGTCGGTGAGGAACGGATGAAGTCGTGCGGGCGTGCGTTGCCGTGGGTCGAGATGAAGCTCGTCGACCCGAACGACGGTCGCGAGGTCGAGGTGCGCGAGGTGGGCGAGGTCTGGATGCGCGGGACGACCGTGATGAAGGGCTACCACGGCAAGCCCGACGAGACCGCCGACGCGATCACCGACGGCTGGTTGCACACCGGCGACGCCGGCTACCTCGACGAGGACGGCTACCTGTACCTGACCGACCGGGTGAAGGACATGATCATCTCGGGTGGCGAGAACATCTATCCCGCCGAGGTCGAGAACGTGCTGTTCGAACACCCGGCCGTCCGCGAAGCGGCCGTCGTCGGCATCCCGCACGAGCGGTGGGGCGAGACCGTGCTCGCCGTCGTGGTCCCCCGACCCGGCGCCCCGGTCGAACCCGACGAGGTCATCGCGTTCTGCCGAGAACGGCTGGCCCACTACAAGTGTCCGACCCGGGTCGAGGTGCGCGACGAACCGCTGCCGCTCAACCCGACCGGCAAGGTGCTGCGACGCGAGCTGCGGACCATCTACGACGGGTCCTGACGGACCGCCGAACGAGACGAGGAGCGAGATGAGAGCAGCCGTGTTCCGGGGCCCTGGGGAGTTCCGGGTCGAGGAGATCCCCGACCCCGAACCGTCGACCGACGGCATCGTGATCGCCGTCGACGCCTGCGGCGTCTGCGGGTCCGATCTGAAGACCTGGCGGAGTGGCCGGTTCGTCCGGCCCGGCCAGGTGCTCGGCCACGAGTTCTCCGGTCGCATCGTGTCGACCGGACGTGACGCGGGCGACCTGTCGGTCGGGGAGTACGTGACGGCGCTGCCGTACACCCCGTGCGGGGAGTGCGACCGTTGTCGGGAAGGTCGAACGTCGCTGTGCGACACCGCGCTGCTGTGCAGCATCGCGAACGGCGAGCCGGGCGGATTCGCCGAGTACCTCCACATCCCGCACGCCCGTCGTGACCGCACCGTGTTCGCGTTGCCCGACGGCATGGCCGCCGGGAGCGGGGCGCTCGTCGAGCCATTGGCGGTCGGGGTCCACGCCGTCAACCTCGCCGAACCAGACCAGGACGACGTCGCCGTGGTCCTCGGTCTCGGCACCGTCGGGCTCGCCGTGGTGCACGCCCTCGCCGCGTCGGGCGTCCGCAGCATCATCGCCACCGACCTCTCCGAACGACGCCGAGCCGCGGCCGCCGTCGTCGGGGCCCACGTCGTCGACCCGACGACCGACGACCTCGTCGACGTCATCCGAGAGCACACCGGGCCGGGTGCGTACCGAGCGCCCGCCGCGTGCGACGTCGTGTTCGACTGCGCCGGTGCCCACGGCCTGATCGACTCGGTCATGCCGTGCATCCGAGCCGGAGGAGCGCTGGTGCTCGCCGCCCTCCACGATCGCCCACTGCCGGTCGACGCGACCTCGGTCGTGCGGCGCGGGGTGCGCATCCTCGGTACCTTCGGCTACGACGACGACTTCGCCACCGCGGCACGCATGGTCGCCGACGGCACCGTCACCGCCGACTCGTTGGTGAGCCATCGTTTCGATCTCGACCGGATCACCGAGGGATTCGAGGCCCAGGCCGACGCCGACCAGTCGGTGAAGGTCCTGATCGAGCCGGGAGCGGCGCTGTGAGCGGCGACCGTCCCGTCGTCGTCGTCACCGGGGCCTCCCGCTCCGGCGGCATCGGCCTCGCGATCGCGGAACGATTCGCACGCGGCGGCTTCGACGTCGTCGTGTCCGACATCGGACGCCCGCTCGAGTCGTTCCCCGACTATCAGGTGCCGCCACCGACCGATCTCGAACTGGCCGCCGAACGCGTCGCCGAGGCCGGCGGCGGCACCGTTGTCGCCCATGCCTGCGACGTCACGAAGTCGGCCGAAGTCGACGCGCTCGTGGCCCGCGCCGTCGACGAGTTCGGCCGCCTCGACGTGATGGTGAACAACGCCGGCATCAGCCTCGGCCTGCGCCCGGTGACCGAACTCTCCGACGACGAGTGGGCGCGCAACGTCGACGTGATGGCGACCGGCACGTTCTACGGCACGCGCGCCGCCGCCCGGCACATGGCCGAGCACGGCGGCGGTTCGATCATCAACATGGCGAGCCAGGCCGGCAAGACCGGCTGGCCGTTGTTGAGCGCCTACAGCGCGGCGAAGTTCGCGATCGTCGGCTTCACCCAGTCGGTCGCCCGCGAGCTCGGACCCGCCGGCATCCGCGTCAACGCGATCTGCCCCGGCACCGTCGACACACCCTTGCTCGACCTGCCCGGCGGCCCGATGGACGCCTTCACCAGCCGCAGCGGCATCACCCGCGAGGAAGCCCGCAGGAAGCAGCAAAAGCTCATCCCGCTGCGTCGGTTCGCGGCGCCCGACGACATCGCCGAGGCGGCGTGGTACCTCGCATCCGACGCCGCCTCGTTCGTCACCGGAGAGGCGTTGAACGTCACCGGTGGAGAGGAGGTCCACTGATGGACGACCAGACCCTGTTGCGGATGTACCGCGACATGATGCGCGCCAGTGCCGCCGAGCGCTGGATCCTGCGCCTCGTCGACAGCGGCGACGCGATCGTGCTCTATCACTCGGGGCGCGGCCAGGAAGGCGTGATGGCCGGCGCGACCGCAGCGCTCGAGCGTTCCGACTACCTCTTCTACAGCCACCGCGGCGTCGGCCAGCTGCTCGCCAAGGGCGTGTCGGCCGTCGAACTGTTCGGCGACGTGCTCGCCACCACCGCCGGCTCGACCGGCGGTCTCGGTGCCGGCATCGTGCACACCGTCGATCCCGATGTCGGCGTGCTCGGGCAGAGCGGCACGGTCGGCGGCACCTTCGTGCTCGCCGCAGGGGCTGCGATGTCGGCCAAGTACCGCGAGAGCGGTCAGGTCGTCATGTGCATGTTCGGTGACGGCACGGCCAACCGCGGCACGTTCCACGAGGCCGCCAACGCCGCAGGCGCGTGGAAGCTGCCGGTGATCTGGCTGTGCGAGAACAACGGCTACGCCGTCTCGGTGCCGCTGTCGGAGTCGACGGCGGTCACCGATCTCGCGACTCGAGCCGCGGGATACGGCATGCCCGGCGTGATCGTCGACGGCCAGGACGCCGTCGCGATGCACGACGCCGTTTCGGAGGCGGTCGACCGGGCACGCGCCGGACACGGGCCGACCTTCATCGAGGCCAAGACGACGCGCTTCCGTGGCCACTTCGAAGGCGACCCGCAGCAGTACCGCACCGACACCGACCGTGAACAGTGGCGCGACCCGATCGAGCTGCTCGCATCCCGCATCCTGGGCGACGGCATCGCCACGCAGGCCGATCTCGACCGCATCGCCGAGGAGGCCGACACGGAGATGGGCGCCGCGGCCGAACAGGCGAAGCAGGCCCCGCTGCCCACCCGCGAACGACTCTTCGAAGGAGTGCTGGCATGAGGGAGATCACGATGGCGCAGGCCATCAACGAGGCCCTCGACGAGGAGATGGCCCGAGACGAGAACGTCTTCCTGTTCGGCGAGGACGTCGCCGGATTCGGCGGCGTGTTCGGCGTGACCAAGGGACTCCACGACAAGTACGGCAAGAAGCGGGTGTTCGACTCACCCCTGTCGGAAACGCTGATCGCCGGCGCGGCCGTCGGCGCCGCCATGACCGGCACGCGTCCCGTCGCCGAGCTCCAGTACTCCGACTTCGTGGGCATCGCGATGGACGAGGTCTACAACAAGGCGGCGAAGTGGCGGTACATGCACGGCGGCAAGTTGTCCGTGCCGATGGTCATCCGGGCGCCGGAGGGAGCGAAGGGTGGCGGCGGTGCCGAGCACTCGCAGTCGCCCGGTGGTCTGTTCCAGAGCGCGTTCGGCATGTACGTGCTGATGCCGTCGAACCCGGCCGACGCCAAGGGACTCCTGAAGTCGGCGATCCGAGACGAGAACCCGGTGCTGTTCCTCGAACACAAGGCCCTGTACAACCGGCGCGGTCCCGTGCCCGACGGCGAGCATCTCGTGCCGATCGGCCGGGCCGCGACGGTTCGCAGCGGCTCCGACGTCACCGTCGTCGCGTGGGGCAGCCTCGTGGGTCGAGCGGTCGCGGCATCGGAGCAACTCGCCGGCGACGGGATCGACGTCGAGATCATCGACCCGCGAGGGATCCGCCCGCTCGATCTCGACACGATCCTCGCCTCGGTCGAACGCACCGGACGCCTGGTGCTGGTGCACGAAGCACCCGGACCCGGCGGACCCGGCGCCGAGGTCGCGGCCGTCGTCGCCGAGCGGGCGATCGACGTGCTGGAGGGGCCGATCGCCCGCGTCACGACGCCCGACACCTACTTCCCGCAGAGCGTGCACCTCGAGCGGATGATGCTGCCGACCAACGACGACATCGTCGCCGCGGTGCACTCGACCTTCGTCTGACCCAGGAGGACTGCCATGGATCTGCTCTCGATGCCCCGCCTCGGCCAGACGATGGACGTCGGCGTGATCGTCGCCCGCCACGTCGATGCCGGCGCACCGTTCGCCGCCGGCGACTTGCTGTACACGGTCGAAACCGAGAAGGTCGAGACCGACGTCGAGGCCAAGACCGACGGCCGGATGCTCCGGTGGCTGGCCGCGGACGGCGAGGAGGTCGCCGTCGGCGCTCCCGTCGCCGTCCTCGCCCACGCCGGCGACCCGACCGACGATGCCTCGGTCGACCGCTTCCTCTCCGGCGACGCGCCGAGCTCGGTGCCCGAGTCGGCACCGGCGCCCCCGGCGAGTGACCTCCCGCCACCGCCGTCGTCACCGGCACCGACTGCGGCGTCCGGGCGGGTGCGCGCGGTTCCGAAGGCGCGGGCGATCGCCCGTGAGCACGGGATCGACCTGTCGACGATCGTGGTCGGCGGCGACCGTCCGATCACGGTGCCGGACGTCGAGGCCCACATCGCCCGACTCGCAGCGCCACCGGTTCCGCCCACACCGGCGCAGCCCGTCTCGAGGCCTGTCGCCCCGGTCGTTCCGGTTCCGGCTGCTCCGCCCGCTGCCGCACCACTGCCCGACGCGCCCGCCGGCGGCCCCGAGCCGATCCGGCTCGACGGCAACCGCCGAGCGATGGTGGCGTCGATGTCGACGAGCTGGTCGACGATCCCCCACTTCACGGAGATGATCGAGGTCGACGTGTCGTCGCTGCAGCGCGAACGTGCCCACTACGACGGCCCCGGCAAGGCGCCGACGGTGACCGCATATCTGATCCGTGAGTTCGCTGCGGCGTGTCGGGCCGTGCCGATGCTGCACGCCGGCCTCGTGGAGGGCGGCATGATCGAGCGTGATCAGGTCGACATGGCGGTCGCCGTCGACACCGATCAGGGCCTCGTCGCTCCCGTGATGCGCGGCGCCGACCGGCTCCACGTGGTCGAGATCGGCGAGCAGCTCCGCGATCTGGCCGAGCGCGCTCGGGCGCGCCGCCTCCAGATCTCCGACGTCGAGGGCGGGCACGTCGCACTGTCGAACCTCGGCGCCTACGGCGTCCAGGCGGGCACGCCGATCATCCCGCCCCGCCAGACGGCGATGCTGTTCGCCGGCTCGGTGGTCGAACGACCGGTCGTGGTCGACGGTGAGATCGTCGTTCGTCCGATGATGTGGTTGAGCCTCACGTGCGACCATCGTCTGATCGACGGTGCGACCGCCGCGAAGGCGCTCCAGGTGCTGCGTACCTCGTTCGAGGGCACCGGCGCATGAGTGAACGACGAATCGTCGTCGACTGCGGATCATCCAATTGAAGCAAGTGCTTGGTTGGTGTACGGTCATGATGCTCACCGGGAGCGGTGACGGAGAGGGGAATTGAGCGATGCGGTACGGAGTGGTCCAGATCGTCGACGGCGAACCAGGGCGCGGCATCGAGTTCGCACAGTCGACGGCGGTCGCCGTCGAAGAACTCGGGTTCGACAGCTACTGGGCGCCCGATCACGTGGTGTTCTTCGACGAGTTCGAGTCGGAGTATCCACACAGCGACGACGGCACGTTCGGGTTCAAGCAGGACCAGGGTCTGCTCGAACCGCTCATGGTGCTCCAGGCCGCCGCTGCGGTCACGAGCCGAATCCGGCTCGGCACCTCGGTCGAGGTCATCACCGAACGGCACCCGGTCGAGCGTGCCAAGCACGTCACGACGCTCGACCACTTCTCCGGAGGTCGCGTCGACTACGGCGTCGGCATCGGCTGGAACCGTGAGGAGTACGCCGCCGTCGGCGTCCCGTGGGAACGGCGCGGCGCGCGAGCCGACGAGTACATCCAGGTGATGAAGGCGCTGTGGACGCAGCACCGCGCCACCTTCGAAGGCGAGTTCGTCTCGTTCCGCGACGTCGTCGCATTCCCCAAGCCCGTCCAAGATCCGCACCCGCCGGTGCTGGTCGGCGGCATCTCCAAGGGTGCCATCCGACGCGCCGCCCGCTTCGGTGAGGGGTGGTACGGCTGGAAGATGACACCGGACGAGTTGCGCGACGGGCTCGCGCTGCTCGACAGCGAACTCGAGGCGGCCGGTCGCGACCGTGACGACTTCCGCATCGTGCTCGGCATGCCGCACTGGGGCGACACCGACGACCTCGCCCCGTACCTCGAACAGGTGGAGGCGCTCGGCGTCGACGAGTTCGTGCTGGGCCTCTCCATCCCGCGGCGCGACACCCGTCAGTTCCTCGAGAAGTACGCCGCTGCGCTGCCGCTCGGCTCCGACGCCGCCGTCTGATGATCGAACTCGGGCTGACCGCCGACGAGCAGGAACTCGCCGCCGACGTCGACGAGTTCGCGGTCGCCACGCTGGTCCCGATCGCCGAGGAGTTCGGCGAGCAACACGCCATCTGCCGCGACCTCGTCACGGCGATGGCCGACCGCGGCTACTTCGGACTCAACATCGCCAGCGAGTACGGAGGCCGCGGGAACGACCACCGCTACTCCACGCTGCTGTGCATCTTGCGTGAGCACCTCGGCTATCACGAGCCCGGCGTCGACTTCACGTTCGGGCTCCAGGGCCTCGGCACGGTCGCCATCGTCAAGAACGGTGACGATGCACAACGCTCGGCGATCCTGCCCGATCTCGTTGACGGCAAGAAGGTGTTCGCCTTCGCGGTGACCGAACCGCACGCCGGATCCGACGTGCGCGGCATGACCACGACGGCCGAACCGGTCGATGGCGGCTATCGCATCAGCGGCACCAAGACCTACATCTCCGGTGCGCCCGATGCCGACCTGATGGTCGTCGTCGCCCGCACGCCGGGGGCCGGCAGCGCCGGGTACTCGGCGTTCGTCGTCGACCCGTCCGAAGCCGGGGTCGAGGTGCGCCAGGACATCGAACTCGGGGCGCCGCACTCGATCGGCACGATCGTGTTCACCGACCACTTCGTCCCCACGTCGAGCCTCATCGGTGCCGAAGGAGACGGCCTCAAGGTCGCGCTCGGCACGCTCGAGGTCTACCGGCCGTCGGTGGGAGCGCTCGCCGTCGGTATGACTCGCAGTGCCTACGACCATGCACTCGAGATCGCACTCGAACGTGAAGTCGGTGGCCGCCGCCTCGCCGACCTCGAGGTGATCCGGCTCAAGCTCGCCCGCATGTGGGCCGACGCCACCTGGTGCCGAGCCCTGGTCTACCGGGCAGCAGCGACGCGCGACGCCGGCGAGCGTTCGGTCGTGCAGGCGGCGATGTCGAAGCTCGCCGCCACCGAGGCCGCATGCCGGGCCGTCTACGAGAGCCAACAGATCCACGGTGCTCGTGGCGTGACGGTCGGCTACCACGTCGAGGCGCTCGCTCGCCACGCACGCCAGGCGACCATCTACGAGGGCACGTCGGAGATCCAGCGCCTGATCATCGGTCGCAGCGCCGTCGAGCCGCCCACCGACGAGGCGACCGGGCCGACGGCGCACCTGCGACAGGCACTCGACTCGATCCGTGGGAGCGAGGTGGGCCGGGCGCTGCTGTCGAACGACAGCGTTCGAGCCCGGTTGGCGGATGTGTGCATCGCGCTCGACGCCGCCGACCTCGTCGCTGCGCAGGCCGACCGGCTCGCCGAGACGGCCGACGATCGGGCGGCCCGGTTCGCGCTCGTCGCCGAGCTCACCCTCGTCGACGCCACCGACTCGGCAGCGGATCTCATCACTGATCTGGCCCGACGCTCGCCCGACGTCGTCGTCGGTGGGACCGCCGACTCGCTCCGGCGCACCGCCGTCCGCTCGCCCGACGTGATCCTGCTCGACCTCGCCGATCTGCTCTGGTGATCGGCGCCATCCACGACCGACCTTCGGAGGAACGCCCATGAACGACACACTCGGCGACGTCCTGATCAACGCCTGCCGTCGATACGGCGACCGCGTCGCCCTGACGGGCCGCGACGGGATGCGCACCTACCGGCAGCTGCTCGACCGAGGGACCCGCCTCGCCAACGCGCTCCGAGGCTTCGGCCTCGAACCCGGCGACCACGTCGCCGCACTGCTCGAGGACACCGTCACTGCATTCGAGGTGTACGTCGGGTGTGCGATCGGCGGCTACCCGATCGTGCACGTCAACGACCGTCTCGTCGCCCGCGAGATCGACTACATCATCGGGGACTCTGCTGCGAAGGCGTTGGTCCACACCGACGGCCGCACTCCGGTGGTGAGCGAGCTCGAGTCGACCGCCGAGCTGCGCGCCGTGGTGACGATCGGTGACGATCGGGCACCGGGCGCTCAGGGCTACGAAGACCTGCTGTCCGCTGCATCGACCCTGTACGTCGACCCCCGACGCGGGCCCGAGGACCTGGCGATCCTCGGCTACACGTCGGGGACCACCGGCTTTCCGAAAGGAGCGATGGCCAGTCACCGCGCCGTCGTCGGCTGCATCAAGCTCATCCCGTTCGCGTACCGCCTGCCGATGTACGGGCGATGCGCGTTCACCGGGACGCTCTCGTTCGTCAGCGGCATCTGGGGCGTCATCCTCCCGCATCTCTATGTCGGAGGCACGGTCTCGTTCCTCATGCCGTACACCGTCGAGACATGGGTCGACCACATGATCGAGCACCGGTCGACGTTCACGTATGCGCCGTCACCGCTCGTCCCCGGATTCGTCGAACAGGCCACGCTCCGTCCCGAGGTGCTCACCCACCTCGAGTCGGTCCTGCATTCGGCGTCGCCGTTGCCGCCCGAACACGCCCGCCAGCTCGTCGACGTGATCGGTGAGCGGTACGTCGAGGTGTGGGGCATGACCGAGACCGTCGCGCCGCTCACGGTGACCGCCCGCGAGGACTGGCGCGGTGGCACGCCGGCGGACGACATCTACGCGAGTGTCGGCCGGCCGCTGGCGTCGGCCGGGGTGCGCGTCGTCGACTCCGACCGCAACCCGATCACCGACGGTTCCGTCGGCGAACTCGTCGTCGAAGCCGACACGATGTTCTCCGGCTACTGGGGCAACCCCGACAAGACGGCCGAGGTGCTGGTCGACGGTGAGTACTACACCGGCGACCTGGGTCGCCTCGACGATCACGGCTTCGTCTACGTGACCGACCGGGCGAAGGACCTCATCATCAGCGGCGGTATGAACGTGTACCCCGCCGAGGTCGAGGCTGTCCTGGCCGGCATGCCCGGCGTCGCCCAGGTCACCGTGATCGGCACGCCGCACGAGAAGTGGGGCGAGGCCGTCACCGCCGTCGTCGTGCCCGAGGCCGGCGCCGACCTGTCGGAGGAGGCGATCGCCGAGTACGCCCGCCGCGACCTCGCCAGCTACAAGAAGCCCACCA
The DNA here is from genome assembly GCF_004364865.1 of Ilumatobacter fluminis. Taxonomy (NCBI): domain Bacteria; kingdom Bacillati; phylum Actinomycetota; class Acidimicrobiia; order Acidimicrobiales; family Ilumatobacteraceae; genus Ilumatobacter; species Ilumatobacter fluminis. The sequence goes on along the minus strand of NZ_SOAU01000001.1, from coordinate 4,256,485 downwards.
AGGTGCGCTTCGTCGACGACCTGCCGCGCAACGCCAGCATGAAGGTCCAGAAGCACCTCGTGCGCGACATGCTCGCCGACGATGAGTGACGCCACCGTCTCCACGGCGACCGAGTTCATCGACGCGCTCGATCGCAACGACGTCGACGCGATGCGCGCGCTCGTCGATCCGGACGGCGTCTGGTGGGTCGACACCGGCCTCGACCGGGCGTCCGGCGTCGACGACGTCGACCCGGGTGACGACCGACCGTGGCCGCTCCACGGCAACATGCGACTCGGCGACAAGCTCGACCTCTTCTCGGGTCTTCCCGAACGCTTCCCCGGCGGCGTCCGCCAGCAGCGGTGGCATTCGTTCGGGAGCAACGGGTTCGCCGTCGTCGAGGTCGACGGCGATGGGATGTACCAGGGAGAACGGCCGTACCGGAACCGGTACGCGTTCGTGATCGGCGTGACCGACGGTCGCGTCGATCTGGTTCGCGAGTACCTCGACACGGCGCACGCCGCCGACGTCTTCTCGGGCCGCCACCTCGATCGGTCGACGGAGGCGCCGGCCCCGGTCGCGACCGATGCGATCCCCGACGAGGCGCTCGCCGACATCGCACTGTCGTTCGTCGTCGGCGTCGCTGCCGCCGATCCGTCGATCATCGCGCCGCTGGCCGCGCCCGACGCCACGTGGTGGGCCGACTCGGGGGCGGATCGCGAACGCGGCCGCCGTGACGTCGAGCCCTATCGAGGCGACCGGGCGCCGCTCGTCGGCCTCGCCTCGCTCCACGACCGGATCAAGCATCTGCCGGGGATCACCCGGTCGTTCACCGGCGGGTGGACACTCGTGCCACGACGCGTGATCGTCGGCGACGGGTCGGTCGCCGTCGAAGCAGCGAGCGACGGTCTTCGAGCCGACGGCGCCCGCTACCAGAACCGGTACTGCTTCGTGCTCGATGTCGAACGAGGCCGCATCACCCAGGTCCGCGAGTACTGCGACACCCTCCACGCCTTCACCACCTTCGGCCTCCCCACCACCCCGAAGGCGTGAACAAACTGCGGAACTATTCCGCAGTTTGTTCACGCATTGGTCGGGTCAGGTCGGGTCGGGTTGGGTCGGGTGGGGTCAGGGGCGGAGGGTGTTCCAGTGGAGGACGGTGTCGACGGGGTTGCGGCGGAGTGGGCCCCAGCGGGTGGAGACCGGCCAGCCGACCGGGATCGTGACCTCGATGCTCACCTCGTCGGGGAGGGCCAAGAGCTCGCGGATCTCCGGTTCGGCATGGAGGTGCAAGGTGGTGAACGCGGCGCCCAGGCCGCGCGCTCGTGCGGCGAGCAGCAGGTTCTGCGCCGAGGTGTAGGCGGCACTCAACACCATGCTGTGGGCCGGGAACTCGGGGCCGTAGTCGTGCTCGCGGCCGCACACGAACACGATCGCCGGCGCCGTGCCGAGCGAGCGGATCAGGTCGGCCGCTCCCTGGTACATCTTCTGCTTCGACGGGTCGCGGAGCCTGGGGATGGCGGCTTCGACCTCGGCGGCGCGCGGTTCGAGGAGGTCGCCGATCGGCCGACGGACCTCGGGATCGTCGACGACGACGAACTCCCACGGCTGCGTGTTGCGCGGGCTCGGTGCCCACGTCGCCGCCTCGACGATCTCGCGCAGCACCGGCCGGTCGACCGGGCGGTCGTCGAACTTCCGGGTCGCCTTGGCGGTGCTCATCACCTCGTGGACCACCGCCGCGGTCTGCGCCGCCGTGCGTTCCGCGTCCATGATCAGACCCCCCGCTCGATCGGCTCGAACGGACCCGGCAACCCGTCGGGCACCTCGAAGCCCTGCCACCCGGCGGCGCGGATGGTTCGGCGGGCGAGCCGCCATGTCGTCCCGTCGTGGGCGAGTTCGTCGTCGTAGCGGCCCCACACCTCGGCGGTGTCGCCGTTCGGCAGGCGATGCCACGCGTACACCGCGCTCGAGGCGATGGCGGCGGCGTCATCGGTCAGCTCGACCGTGACGTTCGACGCGTGATGGCTGGTGCCCAGGTAGCGGGCGAGTCGGTCGTGGAACAGGTTGCGGATCTGCTCGCGGCCGGTGATCAGGCGGTCGTAGCCGTAGTCGATCACCGCATCGTCGGTGAACAGTTCGGCCAGTTCGTCGACGTGGGCGCGATCGACGAGGTCGCAGTACGCGAACAGCACGCGCTCGATCTCGTGGCGTTCGGTCTCGGTCGGTGGTCGGCTCATCGCTGTTCCCTCTGTCGTGCTGCGTGTCGATCGGGTCAGTCGTCGTCGGTGTGGAACCCGGCGAGGATCTCGCCGAGGCGGTCGGGGTCGTCGACGGGCCACCCGAAGTAGGACGACACCCGGTCGAGTCGACCGTCGAAGCGCTCGCGCACGAGCGACGGCATGTCCTCGGGGCGCCCGACGAACGCCAGGTGGTGCAGCAGGTCGTCGTCGATCAACCCGCTCATCTCCTGCCACTTTCCCTCTCTCGACAGCTGCTGCAGCTCGGGCTGCAACTCGCCGTAGCCGATCGGGTCGAGCACGCGTCGGTAGGCGGGTGTCGACGCGTAGAACGCGATCTGGCCCTTCGTCTCGGCGGTCGAGGCGGCGATCGCCTCCTCGTCGTCGCCCATCACCATGAACAGCGGGCACGACAGGGTGACCGCGCTGCGCTCCCGGCCCGAGGTGTCCAAACCGCGCTGCAGCGCCGGCAGGGTGACGTCGTCGAAGTATGCCGGATGGATCATCCCGTGGAGGATGGCGAAGTCGCACGACTCGCCGGCCAGTTCGGTCATCTTCGGGCCGACGGCAGCGACACCGATCGGGATCTCGTGGTCGTGGTGCGGTGGTGTGAACACCGGTGACATCAGGGTGTGCCGGTAGGTGTCGCCTTCGTACCGCAGCCTCGTCCCGTTGCGCCAGGCGTCGAAGATCGCTCGCATCGCCGCCACGTAGTCGCGCATGCGGTCGACCGGCGGACTCCAGGGCATCGAGAAGCGGCGGGTGATGTGGGCCTCGATCTGTGAGCCGAGGCCGAGTGAGAAGCGACCGTCGGAGGCGGCGGCGAGATCCCAGGCGGCGTAGGCGGTCGACATCGGGTTGCGGGCGAATGCGACGGCGATGGCAGTGCCGACTCCGATGCGTTCGGTGGTGAGTGACACCGCCATCGACTGCAGGAACGCGTCGGTGACGCTCTCGGTGGTCCAGACACCGTCGAAGCCCGCCGATTCGGCCCAAGCCGCGTCGGTCGCGGCTCGGGTCGAGGTGTGGCCGATCAAGCTGTGATCGATGAGCACGGTCGGCTCCTCACGCCTCGGCGGTCGCGGCGGCGTGGGCGTCGGCGAACCACACGAGCGCAGAACGGCGTGCGGTGCACACGATCTCGTCGCGCTGGTTGCGCGCCCGGTGCTCGAAGGTGACGACGCCCTGGCCGGGGCGCGACTTCGACTCGCGCTTGTCGATGATCTCGGTCTCGGCGTAGAGCGTGTCGCCGATGAACACGGGGCGGGGGAAGGAGATCTCCCCGAAGCCGAGGTTCGCGATCGTCGTGCCCTCGGTCGTGTCGCCGACGCTGAGTCCGGCGGCGATCGCCAGGGTCATCAGGCTGTTCACGAGCCGCTGACCGAACTCACTCTTGGCCGCGACCTCGGCGTCGAGGTGCAGGCTCTGTGTGTTCATCGTGAGCGTCGTGAACAAGGTGTTGTCCGCTTCGGTGATCGTGCGGCCCGGCTTGTGCCGGAAGACGTCGCCGATCTCGTACTCGTCGTAGAAGCGGCCGCGGCGTTCGTAGATCGTCATGGTGGGTGTCCTCGTTGGCAGGGGTCAGGTGGATGCGGGGTCCGCGAGCTCGTCGCGGAACGACGGGTCGCTGACGGAGATGAGTGCCGACCGGCGTTCGGTGAGCGATCGGCCGCGCAGGTCGGCGACGCCGTGTTCGGTCACGACGAGATCGATCGAGGTTCGTGGGTGCGTGATCGTGTTGCCGGCGTCGATCGCCGGGACGATGCGGCTGTGCTTGCCGTCCGGTGTGGTGGACGACAGTGCGAGCACGCGCAGCCCGCCGTCGGAGTGGAAGGCGGTCTCGGCGTAGTCGATGCTGCCGCCGACGCCGGAGATCTGGCGCCCGCGCACCGATTCGGCGTTCACCTGGCCGGTGAGGTCGATGTCGATCGCCGAGTTGATGCTGACGAACCGGTCGAGGTCGCCGAGCGCTGCCGGATGGTGGCTGTGGGCCGATTCGCGGACGCCGACGAGCGGGTTGCCGTCGACGAAGTCCATGACGCGTCGGGTGCCCATCACCTCGGCGGCAAGGATCGCCGGGTCGGGGTAGACGGCGTCGATGTCGAGCTTGCCCGCGTCGAACAGGTCGGCCATCGCGTCGGTCACCATGCCCACGAAACGCAACGGGCCGAGGTCGACGTCTGCGAGGCTCGCGGTGAGCGCTTCCGGCACGCCGCCGATGCCGAGTTGCAGGGTCGGTCGCTCGGGCAGCAACCCGAGGACGCGATCGGCGATGGCGACGCTCGTGGGGTCGGGCGTCGCCGCCTCGTAGAGCGGCATCGGCTGCTCTGACTCGACGGTGGCGGTGATCTGTGACCGGTGGATCCACGCGCCGAACGTCCGGGGGACGTCGGGGTCGATCTCCGCGATGACGACCCGGCTGCGTCGTGCGCTGGTCAACGCGTAGCTGGCGGTCGGGCCGAGGCTGTGGAACCCGTAGTCGTCGGCGGGCGAGACCCGGATCAACGTAGCGTCGACGTCCCACCGCTGGAGCAGGTCGGGCACCTGGGTGGCGCGGGCGGGGACGTACTCGACGACCCCGTCACCGAGGCGCCGTCGCAGTGGCCCGGCCACGTGCCACGTCATGAGTCGGAACCGGTCGGCGTCGACGTGGTCGAGCCACGGGTAGTCGTCGACCTGCAGGCCGAGATAGAGCGTCACCGGGACCTCGTGCGATCGACGTGCGAGCGCGCCGAGCAGCGTCGTCGGGCTCCCGCAACCCGGAGCGGCGACGACCTTGGCGTCGGGCTCGATCAGGCGCAGTGCCTCGTCGGGCGACATGATGGTCCCGGCATTCCCCACGATCCGCAAGCTACCCCTCCAGCTACAGGCAAGCAAATGCTAGGTTGGGTTCGTGTGCCAAGCATCTGCTTGGCTACGTTGCGCTCAACCGATCTCGAGGGGATTCCATGACCGACAACAACGAACTCCGTTTCGACGGCGCGGTCGCCGTCATCACCGGCGCCGGTCGCGGCCTCGGCGCCGCCCACGCACGACTGCTCGCGGCGCGTGGCGCCATGGTCGTCGTCAACGACGTCGGTGGGTCGCTCGACGGCTCGGCCGACGAGGGAGCGTCGCCGGCACAGGAACTCGTTGCCGAGATCACGGCTGCGGGCGGCCATGCCGTTGCCGACCACCACGATGTGTCGACGCCCGAGTCGGCAGCGCAGATCGTGCAGACGGCGATCGACGAGTTCGGTCGCATCGACATCGTCGTCAACAACGCCGGCATCCTGCGTGACAAGACGTTCCATCAGCTCGATCCGGCCGACATGCAGAAGGTGCTCGACGTCCATCTGTACGGCAGCGCCTGGGTGACCCGCGCCGCATGGCCGCACCTGCGTGAGCAGAACGGTGGTCGCGTCGTCATGACGACCTCGGTCGCCGGGTATCTCGGCAACTTCGGTCAGGCGAACTACGCCAGCGCCAAGGCCGGGCTGATCGGGCTCACCAAGACCCTGGCGATCGAGGGCGGTCGTCGCAACATCAAGGTGAACGCCATCGCCCCCGGCGCCCGGACCCGCATGACGGAGCAGGTACTCGGCCCGCTCGCAGATCGGCTCGATCCGTCGTTCGTCTCGCCGGTGGTGGCGATGCTCGCCCACGAGTCGTGCCCGCTGAACGGTGAGCTGCTGCTCGCGGCCGGTGGGCGCGTCGCCCGTGTCCACTCGGCGCAGACGCGTGGCTGGTTCGACGAGGCGCCGACCCCGGAGTCGGTGTTGGCCAACGTCGACACGATCCTCGACCCGACCGACGCCCCCGTCGTCGAGGCGGTCGAGCAGGAGTTCGCCGTGCTGACCGACTGGCTCGGCAGCACCGACTGAATCACTGATATTCGCGCTCGGGATTGACCGGCTCGTTCGAGCTGCGTTAGGTTACCGAGCAACTGCTTGGTTGGTGTTCGGCACCGACCGGATCTTGGGAGGGATCAACCGGTGAAGTTCACGTACTTCCATCTCATGCCGTTCGACGGCTTGCCGGACGACTTCGGCGATCGATACCGCAGCGTGTGGGTCGACATCCCGCCGGAAGTGCAGGACGTCCCGCGCATCCATCAGCTGTACAACGACTACCTCGACGAGCTCGAGTACGCCGCGGTCAAGGGCTTCGACGCGATCGGCGTCAACGAGCACCACAGCAACGCCTACGGCCTCATGTCGAGCCCGAACATGATGGGTGCTGCGCTGTCGCGGCGGATGACCGACACCGACGCCAAGTTGCTCGTGATGGGCGACGCCGTGCCGCTCTACGACCCCCCGATCCGTATCGCCGAGGAACTGGCGATGCTCGACGTGATGAGCGGCGGTCGTCTGATCACCGGATTCCCGCTCGGCAGCAGCCAGGACTCGAACTTCGCCTACGGCGTGAAGCCCGCCACCATGCGTGAGCAGCACCGCGAAGGCTTCGAACTGATCCGGAAGGCCTGGACCTCACGTGAGGTCTTCTCCCACAACGGCCGCTTCAGCAAGCTCCGCTACGTCAACCCGTGGCCCAAGCCGCTCCAGAACCCGCACCCCCCGATCTGGATCCCGGGCAGCGGTTCGGTCGAGACGATGGACTTCGCCGTCGAACTCGATGCACCGTTCTTCCTGCTCTCGTACTTCGGTGCCGACTTCGCATCGCAGATGTTCGAGAAGTACTGGTCGCGAGTCGAGCTCGCCGGCCGAGAGCGCAACCCGTACCGCTCGGGCATCGTGCAGCTCGTCATGGTGGCCGACACCGACGAGGAGGCCCGTCGCCTGTACGAGCCGCACGTCCAGTACTTCTACCAGAAGTGCACCCACATCTACCCGGGCTTCACCGAGGCGCCGGGCTACAAGACCGTCCGGTCGCTCGAAGAGGTGCTCCCTGCCAAAGGCGCCGAAAAGGCGAGCCGACCGGACTCCTTCGCCGCGGCCCAGTCGTACGGCTGGGACGACTTCATCGAGAAGGGCATCGTCATCGGCGGTGGCCCCGACACGGTGCGCGAGCGTCTCGAGGCGGCGGCCAAGCAGTCGTCGATCGGCAACTGGGTGCTCCTCATGCACATCGGTTCGATGCCGAAGGACCTCGCCAAGCACAACATCGATCTCTTCTCCGAGAAGGTGATGCCCGGTCTGCAGACGATGTTCGCGGACGAGCACGAACACAACTGGTGGCCGCGACCCATCGACGGCTTCCAACCCACCCACGTCGACCCCGTCGCCCGAGAGGTTGCCCGATGAGCGAACGCATCGAACTCGACATCCCGATCCCCGGCACGTCCATCGCCGTCGACCGCAGCGGCGACCCGTCGGCCCAGACCCTCGTCTGGTTGCACGGTGAGTACGGGGCGCTGTCCGGCGTCCCCGGCCGTGACGCCCTCGCCGAGCACCTCGACGTGATCGAGGTGCACCTGCCCGGCTTCTGCGTCTCGCCCGGCGGTGACCGCTTCGATTCGATCGGCGATCTCGCGACGGCGGTGTGGTGGGCGCTCGATCAGCTCGACGTCGACCAGCCCGTGCTCGCCGGGCACGGCCTCGGCGCCACCCTCGCCGTCGAGATGGCGATCCAGCAGGCGTCATCGGTCGCCGGCCTCGCGCTCGCCACGCCGTTCGGCATGTTCGACACCGACGACCCCGGCGTCGACTTCTTCGCCCTGATGCCGCGCGATTTGAACCCGCACCTCTACGCCGATCCGGCGAGCGATCTGGTGCTCGAGCACTTCCCGCCGCCCGTCGACGCTCACGACCGCGGCCTCGCCGCCATCCGACGTGTCGAGGTGCTCGGCTCGACCAGCCGCTACCTGTTCCCGATCCCCGACACGAACGTGGTCGGCCGTGCCTACCGCCTCGCCGACATCCCGACGACCGTCTGGTTCGGCAGCGCCGACGGCGTCGTGCCGCCGTCGCTCGCGAGCGCGTGGTCCGCCTCGCTGCCCCACGCCGATGTCCGTACTGTCGACGGCATGGCACACATGCTCCCGTACGAAGACGCCGACTTCGGCGCCCAACTGCTCGACGTCGTCCGCACCAAGGTCGCAGCGAGCTGATGGACTTCACCCCGAACGACGATCATGAACTGATCGCCGACGCGGTCGCCAAACGGTGCGCCGACTTCGGCGACGAGTACTGGGCGTCGTGCGACGAAGAGCACCGCTTCCCGTGGGAGTTCTACGGCGCGATGGCCGAGGACGGCTGGCTCGGCATGGCGCTCCCCGAGGAGTACGGCGGCGGCGGTCGAGGCATCACCGAGGCGGCGATCCTCATGCGCGAGGTCGCCAAGTCCGGCGCGGCGATGAACGGTTGCAGCGCCATGCACCTCACGGTGTTCGGCCTGCAGCCCGTCGTGAAGTTCGGCAACGAGCGCCTGAAGGAGACCTATCTGCCGCGTGCGGCGGCGGGCGACCTGCACGTGGCCTTCGGCGTCACCGAGCCGAACGCCGGCACCGACACATCACAGATCTCGACACGTGCGACCCGGCAGGACGACGGATCGTGGCGGATCTCCGGACAGAAGATCTGGACGACGAAGGCCCTCGAGTCGGAGGTCATCCTGATCCTCGTCCGCACCGGCACCGATCCCGACGATCGGTTCGGCGGCCTCACGCTCTTCCTTGCCGACATGGATCCCGACCACGTCGAGATCCGCCCGACGAAGAAGCTCGGCCGCAACGCCGTCACCACCGGCGAGACCTTCTACGACGATCTGCCGGTCGAGGACTGGCGCATGGTCGGTGAGGAAGGGCGCGGCTTCCACCACATCCTCTCCGGCATCAACCCCGAGCGCATCCTGATCGCCGCAGAGGCGATCGGCATCGGCGAAGCGGCACTTCGACGAGCGGTCGACTACGCCGGCGAACGCGAGGTGTTCGGCCGCCCGATCGGCGCCAACCAGGCACTCAGCCATCCGCTCGCCGACGCCTACGCCCGCCTGCAGGCGGCGTGGCAGATGGTGCTGCTCGCCGGCTGGCGCTACGACAACGGCCTCAGCTGTGGTGAGGCGGCCAACACCGCCAAGTACCTCGCCGCCGAGGCCGGGTTCATGGCCGCCGACCGTGCCATGCAGACCCACGGGGGCGTCGGGTACGCCTCGGAGTACCACGTCGAGCGCTACTGGCGCGAGGCCCGCCTCATGCGGATCGCCCCGGTCAGCCAGGAGATGACGCTCAACTACCTGGCCCAGAACGTGCTCGGCCTCCCGCGGAGCTACTGATGGACCACGGCTGCCGCCGCTTCGACGGCCGCGTCGCGCTCGTGCTCGGCGGCGGCAGCGACGGACCCGCCGCCGACGGCGACGACATCGCCATCGGGAACGGTCGGGCGATCGCGCTCCGCCTGGCGTCCGAAGGGGCCCACGTCGTCGTGGCCGACCGCGATCTCGCGTCGGCCCAGGCGACCGTCGATGCCTGCGAGGGGGAGGCATCGGCGGTCGAACTCGACCTCGCCGACCCCGAGTCGTGTCGAACCGCCGCCGAACGAATCCTCGCCGACCGTGGCGCCGTCGACGCGGTGGTCGCGAACGCGGCGATCTCCGGTCACGACGGGCTCCGCACCCAGACGATCGAGGAATGGGATCTGAGTACCTCGGTCAACGTGACCGGTCACTGGCTCGTCGTCCAGGCGCTCCTGCCGTCGATGCTCGAACGATCGAGCGGCTCGTTCGTCTTCGTCGGGTCGACGGCGTCGGTCCGCAGCAGCGGACGATCGTTGTCGTACGAGGCGACCAAGGCCGCGCAGCTCGCCGTGATGCGCCACATCGCCGTCCGCTACGCACGCGGCGGCATCCGGTCGAACGCGGTCGTGCTCGGCGTCATCGACTCGCCGATGGTGCGCCGCGAGTTCACCGCCGACCCGGCCGCAGCGCGGGCGCGTGACTCGGTGTGCCCGATGCGCCGCCAGGGCACCCCCCACGAGGCCGCCGCAGCGGCGGCGTTCCTCGCGAGCGACGACGCCTCGTACGTGAACGGCCACAGCCTGATCGTCGACGGCGGCGTGATGGCGGCCTGGCCGTCGCCCCCACCCGTCATCCCCACCCCGGAGTCACCATGACCGACGCCTTCGTCACCGCCACCGCCATGACGCGGTTCGGCAAGCACCTCGACCGATCGATGAAAGACCTCGGTGCCGAAGCCGTCGAGCAGGCGTTGGCCGACGCCGGACTCGAGCCGGGCGACGTGCAAGCGGTCTACTTCGCGAACTCCCTCGCCGGCTTGATCACGGGACAGGAATGCATCCGCGGCGAGGTCGTGCTGTACCCGCTCGGGTTCGGAACCATCCCGATCCACAACGTCGAGAACGCGTGCGCGTCGGGCGGCAACGCCCTCCACCTCGCCCACATGGCGGTCGCCTCGGGCATGTACGACACCGTGTTGGCGGTCGGCGTCGAGAAGGCCAACCACGAAGACCGGGCCCGCACCTTCGCGGCGTACAAGGCCGGCACCGACGTGGAGGACATGTTCGAGGTCGGTGAAGGAGCCGGCACCGATCGAACACCGCTGGTCGATCGTCAGGCGCGTCTGGCTCAGGCGTTGTTCGACAACGCCGGCATGACCCGGCGCGGGCTCGCCGAGATCGCCGCGAAGGCCTACGAGTACGGGCGTCTCAACCCCCTGGCACACCGCCACATCGACGTCGATGCCGATGGTGTGCTCGGCGCCCGTACCGTGGTCGATCCGATCACCTCGCTGATGAGTTCTCCGGTGAGCGACGGTGCGGCGGCTGCCGTGGTCAGCAGCAAGCCCGGCTCCGGACCGCGGGTGAAGATCGGCGCGTCGGTGCTGGCGAGTCGCCCACCCAAGGGTGTCGACGGGCCGTCGGCCGCCCACGCCGCCACATCGCGTGCGTACGAGATCGCCGGTATCGGTCCCGACGACATCGACGTCGCCGAGGTCCACGACGCGAGCGTCGCCTACGAAGCCATGGCCTGGACCGAGACCGGTCTGTGCGCTCCCGGCGACGAGGAGCGGTGGGCGATCGAGCGACACACCGCACTCGGCGGCCCGCTGCCGATCAACCCGTCGGGCGGGCTGATCGCCCGCGGCCATGCGCTCGCGGCGAGTGGTATCGCACAGGTGCACGAGCTGCGGTCGCAACTGCTCGGTACGGCCGGCGAACGCCAGACCCCCGACGCCCGCATCGCGCTGGCACAGGTCGGTGGCGGAGTGATCGACTGGCACACCGCCGTGTCGACGGCTCATGTGCTGGAGCGCGTCTCCTGATGCGCATCGTCGACGCACACCTGCACGTCCTCGACCGCGAGTGGATCCCGCGCGAGGTCCGCATGGCCTGGGCGCGTCAGGCGTCCGGTCGCCGGACCGAGCTCCGCGATCCCGCCGCCATGGAAGCGCGCGTGATGCAGCGCCAGAGCGACCCGACCGGGGCGCTCACGATCGCGGCGTTCGACCGCCTCGGTGTCGACGCCGGTCTGATCCCCGTCGTCGACTGGACCGTGGTCGGCAACGCCGGACCGGACGAACTGACCATCGAAGGGCTCCACGATCACCACGATCGCCTCGCCGAGACGACCGATGGCCGACTCGCCTTCTGTGCCGGACTCGACCCGCGGCAGCCGAACGCCCGCGAGATCGCCGAGCGTTCGCTCGAACGGCCCGCGTGCGTCGGCTTCAAGCTCTACCCGGCCGCCGGCTGGTTGATCGACGACCCGCAGTACGACTGGGTGTTCCGGTTCGCCGCCGAACACGACCGCCCCATCGTGATCCACACGGCGCCGCTCGGCGGCGACCCGCTCGTGACCCCGAACTCCCGACCTGCAGCCATCGCCCCCGTCATGCAGCGTTACCCGACGATCGCCTGGGTGTTCGGGCACGCCGGGTTCGAGGCCTGGTGGATGGAAGCGGTCGACATGGCGTTCGGGTGGCAGCGCTGCTACCTCGACCTGTCGCTCTGGCAGCGCAGCGCCGACTTCGACTACGGCGAGTTCCGTCGCCGGATCCTGCTCGCGAAGCAGCGCGTCGGGGCGCATCGTCTCCTGTTCGGCTCCGACATCATCCGCGGACCGGGTGACGACGCCGACGGCGCCCAGCTCGAGCGCTGGATCGATCAGTTCACCGCCTTGGCCGAGCCGTACGAGGGATCGCCGGCGGTGCTCGCACAGGAAGAACTCGAACTGGCGATGGCGCACGCCGCCGTCGACCTGTACCGGCTCGACGAGGTTCGAGCCACGATCGGCACACGGGGGGTTGCCACATGAGGATCGGAATCAGCGAACTGTTCACCGGGGAGGACGGGCGCGACGGAGCGTTCGTCCGCGAGACCGCCGTGCTGCTCGAAGAGCTCGGCTTTCACGCGATCTGGTATCCGGAGCACGTGGTGTTCTTCCCGAGCTACGACTCGTCGTACCCGTACGGCACCCTCGGCGGCAACGAGGTCCGTGCGCTCCGTGGTGTGTACGACCCGTTCGTCGGCCTCGCCGCGATCGCCGCGGTGACGTCGACGATCCGCCTCGGCACGTACGTGTGCGTCGTCGCCCAGCGGAACCCGATCATGCTCGCCCGTCATGTCGCCGCCGTCGACGTGCTGTCGGGCGGTCGCTTCGACTTCGGCATCGGCGTCGGCTGGTCGGAGGAGGAGTACACCGCACTCGGCGTTCCGTTCGCTCGCCGTGGTGCCCGCACCGACGAGTACCTCGCCGCCATGAAGGTGTTGTGGAGTGACGAAGAGGTGACCGGGTTCGACGGCGAGTTCGTCGAGTTCGCGCCACTCCTCGCGTTCCCGAAGCCGGTGCAACGACCCCACCCGCCGATCGTCGTCGGTGGCAACTCGGCTGCGACGGTCCGACGGATCGTCGAACACGGCCAGGGGTGGGCCGGGTACAACCTCGAGGTCGACGAGATCGGTCGCTTCATCGATCAGCTCGACACGGCACTCACCGCCGCGGGACGATCGATCGACGAGATCGAACTCCGCGTCGGCCGGCGTGCCAAGGGCACCGAGGAACGCGACTGGGAAGACGACGCCCGCTACATCGAACAGTGCGAACCGCTCGGCCTCCACGAGGTCGTCGTCTCGCCGCGCTTCTCGGTCGACGGGTACGAGGCCAAGGCCCGCCGCTACGCCGAGATCGTCGGCGTCGGCGCCTGAGCGGCACGATGACACAGGAGGATCTGACATGAACGGAATCGTCGCCTGGGGCACCTACGTGCCGCGTGGTCGACTCGATCGACGCGAGCTCGCCGGGATGTTCGGCGTGTCCGCGCCCGGAGGCAAGCGCTCGGTTGCCGGCCCCGACGAGGACGCCCTGACGATGGGCGTCGAGGCTGCCCGGCTCGCCGTCGCCGGGCTCGACTCACTCGACGCCGTCGACTCGTGCTGGTTCGCCACCAGCCACGCACCGATGCTCGACCGCGGCAACGCTCCGTCGATCACGGCGGCGACCGATCTGCCCGACACGGTCGGCTCGTACGACACCGGCGGCTCGATCCGTTCGGGCGTCGCAACGTTGCGAGCGGCGTCGTCGCAGGCCGGCGCCGCCGTCGCGGTGCTGGCCGACGTCCGCTACGGCAAGCCGGGTTCCGACGACGAGGCCAACGGCGGCGACGCCGCTGCTGCGTTCGTGTTCGGCCCCGACCCCGCGGTGGAGGTGCTCTCGCAGGCGTCGCTGTCGTCGCCGGTGATGGACCGCTGGCGCGCCGAGGGCGACGTCGGATCGTCCACCTGGGACGACCGCTGGACCGCCGAGCACCAGGTGCCGTTGATGGTCCAGGCGGCGACCGACGCACTCAAGTCGGCCGGCGTGACCGAGTCCGACCTGGCTGCCCTCGTCGTGTCGTGCCCGTCGGCCCGTGTCGAACAGCAGGTCGTCAAGGCGCTCGGTGGCACCGTCGTCGAGACCGACACGCGCGGCGCGATCGGTTATGCCGGCACCGCCGACGTGGGGTTGCGCACGATCGCCGCGCTCGATCGGCTCGCGCCGGGTGAGCGCGTCCTCGTGGTGACCGGCGCCGACGGTGCCGACGCGATGGTGCTGCGTGCCACCGACCGGATCGCCGACCTCGATCGCAACCCGACTGTCGACGAAGGCACCGCCGTGCCGGCGTCGACCTACCTGCTGTGGCGCGGCCTCGTCGAGCGGGCGGCGGTTCGTCGACCACCGGTCGAGCCGCCGGCTGCGCCGGCCGTCGCCCGGAACGAGGACTGGAAGTTCGCGTTCACCGGGTCGCAGTGCGAGAGCTGTGGCACCCGCCACCTGCCGCCCCAGCGGGTCTGTCTGCGTTGTGGTGCGACCGACCAGATGAGCAAGGTCGCGATGCGAGATGTCGCCGCCACCGTGCGCACGTTCACGATCGACCGGATCGCCCAGTCGCTCAACCCGCCCGTGGTCGTCGGTGTCGTCGACTTCGACGGTGGCGGCCGCTACCGCTGCCAACTGACCGACGTCGTCGCCGACGACGTGCGGGTCGGCGACCGGGTCGAGATGGTCTACCGCCTGGTCTCCATCGCTCCGAACGGCGTCAAGAACTACTTCTGGAAAGCCCGCCCTCGTCTGGAGGAACAGTCATGAGCTCACGTCCACTCGGCGTCGCCATCGTCGGCATGGGATGCACCCGGTTCGGCGACCACTGGGATCGAAGCGCCGACGATCTCCTGATCGACGCGGTCGACGACGCCCTCGAGTCGTCCGGTGCCGACATGTCCGACATCGAGGCGTTCTGGCTCGGCACGGCCGTCACCGGCCAGTCGGGTCTGGTGTTGAGCAAGCCGTTGAAGATCGCCAACAAGCCGGTGACCCGGGTCGAGAACATGTGTGCCACGGGGTCGGAGGCCGTCCGCAACGCCTGCTACGCCGTCGCGTCCGGAGCCTACGACGCGGTCATGGCGGTCGGTGTCGAGAAGCTGAAGGACTCGAACATGACCGGCCTGGTCATCCCATCGTCACCGACCGACGGCTCCGAGGTCGACCTCACCGCCCCGGCGATGTTCTCGTTCCTGGTCCCCGCCTATGCCGAGAAGTACGGCGTGTCGCTCGAGACGATGCGCGAGGCGCTCAGTCACATCGCGGCGAAGAACCATGCCAACGGTGCGATCAACCCACGCGCTCACTTCCAGCGGGCGGTGGCCGCCAGCGCGATCAGCGCCGCCCCGACGATTGCCGGTGAGCTGAACGTGTTCGACTGTTCCGGCATCTCCGACGGTGCCGCAGCGGCGGTGATCTGTCGCATCGAGGACGTGCACAAGTACACCGACAACCCGATGTACGTCCGTGCGCTGGCGTTGTCGGTCGGTTCGGGCACCGGAGCGTTCGACACCGAGTACGACTACACGACGTTCCCCGAGGTCGTCGCCGCCGGCGAGTCGGCGTACCGGCAGGCCGGCATCGACGATCCGGCGACCCAGGTGTCGATGGCAGAGGTGCACGACTGCTTCACCCCGACCGAACTCGTCCTGATGGAAGACCTCGGGTTCTCCGAACGCGGCAAGGCGGTCGAGGACGTGCTGGCCGGCCGGTACGACCTCGACGGGGACCTGCCGATCAACCCCGACGGCGGGCTGAAGAGCTTCGGCCACCCCATCGGCGCATCCGGACTCCGGATGCTGTTCGAGATGTGGCTGCAGTTCCGCGGCGAGGCCGGTGAACGCCAGATCGCCGACCCGAAGGTCGGCCTCACCCACAACCTCGGTGGTCAGCCGGGCGAGTGCGTGAGCTTCGTGTCGATCGTGGGGTCCGAGCCCGAATGACCGTCGACGAACAGCTCGTGCCGACCGATCTCGACCGCTTCCGAGCGGTCGTGACCGAGTTCGTCGCAGCCCGCTACCCGCGACGCTCCGACGTGGTCGACACCGATCCCGACGCCCCGGTGGCGTTGCCGATCGTCGCCGGCGCCGTCGATCCTGCGGTCGAGGCCGCAGCCGTCGAGGCATCGCGGCAGTGGCAGCGCGACCTGTTCGACGCCGGCTACGGCTGGGTCGCCGGGCCGACCGAGTTGGGCGGTGCCGGTCTGACCGCCACCCATGTCGCGACGTTGCGCGAGGTCACCGCCGAGTACGCGTGCCCGGACGACACCCTCGTCCGAACCGGCACCCAGGTGCTCGGCCCGTCGATGCTGGCGTTCGGCAGCGATCGCATCCGCACCGAACACCTGCCGAAGATCCATCGTGGCGACGAGCTGGTCTGCCAGCTGTTCTCCGAGCCGAACGCCGGCTCCGATCTCGCCAACATCCAGACACGCGCCGAACGGGTCGAGGGCGGATGGAAGCTCGACGGACAGAAGGTGTGGTCGTCGGGCGCACTGCACGCCGACTCCGGCGTCTGCATCGCCCGCACCGAGCCGGGCAGCAGCCGACACAAGGGCCTCACCGCGTTCTTCGTCGACATGTCGGCGCCGGGCGTCGAGATCCGGCGTATCGAGCAGATGACGGGCGGCGCCGAGTTCTGCGAGGTGTTCCTGACCGAGACGTTCGTGCCGGACGATGGCGTGGTCGGCGAGCCGGGTGCCGGGTGGCACATCGTCATCGACGCACTCATGAACGAGCGCTCGTCGATCGGCAACGAACTCCTCCCGGAGGCCGCCGTCATGGATCGCCTCCTCGACCACGTCCGTGCGGGCGGCGACCGCGTCGCTCGTCTCGAGGCGGCCGACGTCGCCGGCAGGCTCCAGGTCGCTCGCTGGCTCGAGCGCCGACTCGGCGAAGGGTACGGGCCGGGTGACACCCCCGGACCGGAGCTCGCGTTGACCAAGCTCGCCTTGACCGACGTGGTCGCTCGGATGGGTGCCCTGGCCGCGCTGGTGTTGGGCCCGGAACTCGTCGCCGACGCCGGACGACCGGGTACGTATGTGTGGGCCGAGTTCGTCCTCGGTGCGCCCGGGTTGCGGATCGGCGGCGGCACCGACGAGGTGCTGAAGAACGGCATCGGCGAGCGGGTGCTCGGGCTGCCTCGCGAACCGGTTGCATCCAGGACCTAGCGCTTGCTCGTACACTGACACAACGGTGCGGGCGGGACGAGTGCCGCACCCGAACTGGAGGAATCAATGAGTCAGGCCACGACCTCGAAGCGCAACGGCGGTGGCAAGTCAGGTGGGCGCCGCAACGAGCTGTTGCAGGTCGCCGCGAGCGTGTTCGCCCGGAAGGGATTCGCGAACGCGACGGTCCGCGACATCGGTGAGGAGGCCGGCATCCTGTCGGGCAGCCTGTACCACCACTTCGAGTCGAAGGACGCGATCCTCGAAGACCTCCTGAAGAACCTCTACGACGAGATGGAGGCCGGCTATCGGGAGGTCGTCGATCGCGGGTTGCCCGGCGACGAGACCGTCGTCGAGCTGATGGCCTGTGGCTACGACTACCTCGATCGGCTGACCGACGCCATCAACGTGTTGAACAACGATCTCGCCTACATCGCCCACATCGATCGGTTCGCCTTCGTGCGCGATCGCAACGCGTGTATCGAGTCGACCTGGCTCGAGGCGCTCCAGCGCGGCGTCGACGACGGCAGCTTCCGCTCCGACCTCGACCAGCAGTTCGCGTACCGGATCATGATGGGGTCGCTCGTCGCAGCCGTCCGTTGGGTCGACCCGGCCGGTCCTGTCTCGGCTGCCGAACTCGGTCGGCGTGCCGCACGCTTCTTCATCGACGGCCTCCGAGCGGGCTGACGACCGATGACCGCTGCCAAGCCCGTCACGATCGTCGAGGTCGGTCCGCGCGACGGCCTGCAGAGCGAGTCGACGCCGATCGCCACCGACCGAAAGGTCGAGTTGATCCGACGCCTGCACGCCGCCGGCCTCAAACGGATGGAAGTGACGTCGTTCGTCCGTGCCGACCGGATTCCTCAACTCGCCGACGGCCCGGCCGTCGCCGAGCAGGTGGTCGACCTGCCCGGACTCCGTTCGATCGCGCTCGCTCCGAACCGCAAGGGGCTCGAGGCAGCGGCGGCCGCCGGCGTCGGCGAGGTCGCCGTGTTCGGCGCCGCGAGCGAAGAGTTCAGCAAGCGCAACATCAACCGAACGGTCGACGAGAGCGTCGAGATGTTCGGTGAGGTCGCCCGCGAAGCGGTGCAGCTGGGGTTGCGCGTCCGTGGCTACGTCTCGACGGTGATGGGCTGCCCGTACCAGGGTGACGTCCCGTTCGCAGACGTGAAGCGGCTCGTCGCCGCGTTCTACGAGATGGGCTGCCACGAGGTCAGTGTCGCTGACACGATCGGCGTCGGGCAGCCCCATCGGGTCGCCGCCCTGTTCGACGAACTGTCCGAGATCGCCGACGTCGACACGATGGCGTTCCACGGGCACGACACCTACGGCATGGGTCTCGCGAACTCGCTCGCTGCGCTCGACGCCGGCGTGCCCACGATCGACGCCTCGGTCGGTGGTCTCGGTGGCTGCCCATACGCCGGCCCGAAGGCCAAGGGCAATCTCGCCACCGAAGATCTCGTGTACGCGCTGCAGGGTTCCGGCCGCGATCCCGGGATCGATCTCGACGCCCTGGTCGACACCGCCTGGTGGATCAGCGACCAGCTCGGTCGCCCGCCGCGCTCCTCGGTCGCCACCGCCGTCCGCTGACGCTCCCCGAGCTTGCGCCTCGCGACACGGCTCGCTAGCTTGTCCTCGGGAACCGAGCAATTGCTTGGTTGGGAAGGGGATCTCCATGAGCACCGCATCGGCGGCACTCGAACACGTCCATGCCGACGGCAGCCGCGACCCGAACCGGGTCCGCACGTTCCTGCCCGAGCCGGACGTGACATCGCTCGGTCTGACGATCGTGTCGGCCGACGACCACGTGCTCGAACCGCCCGACCTGTTCACGTCCCGCCTCCCGAGCAAGCTCGCCGACGCGGCGCCGCACGTGGTCGAAGGTGCCGACGGCGGCGAGTACTGGATCATCGACGGCCAACCGAACCCGATTCGCGACTGGAACGTCGCGTCGGGGCGGGCGACGTCGGACTGGGGTGGTGAGCCGGCGCGCTACGACGAACTCCGGCGCGGTGCGTACGACGTCGACGCGAGGGTCGCCGACATGGACCTGGCCGGCATCTCGATGTCGCTCAACTTCCCGTCCGCGCTCTGGGGATTCGCCGGCCGGGTCTTCTCCGCGATGCCCGACCCCGAACTCGGGCTGGCGTGCCTGCGCGCCTACAACGACTGGATGATCGACGACTGGTGCGGTGCCCACCCCGGCCGCTTCATCGCCTGCCAGCTCCCGTGGTTGACCGATGTCGACATCGCCGCCGCCGAGATCCGTCGCAACGCCGAGCGCGGGTCCACCTGTGTGGCGTTCAGCGAGAACCCGGAGAAGCTCGGCCTTCCCTCGATCCACTCCGGCTACTGGGAGCCGTTCTTCGCCGCGTGCGCCGAGACGGGCACGGTCATCAACCTCCACGTCGGCTCGTCGTCGGAGATCGCTCAACCCTCGTCCGACTCGCCCCACAGCGTCGCCAACGCGCTCTTCGGGATGAACTCGATGTTGGCCACGACCGACTGGTTGTTCTCGCAGGCGACGATCCGCCATCCCGATCTCCGGATCGTGTTGTCGGAAAGCGGAATCGGCTGGGTCCCCGGCCTGATCGATCGCCTCGACTGGGTCGACCGCTACCGCGACTCGATCACGCTCCGCGACGACTGGGACTTCGCCAACGGCTCACCGAGCGACGAGCTCCGCCGGACGTTCTGGTACACGAGTATCTGGGACCCGGCGACCTTCGCGGTGATCGACCGCATCGGTGCCGACCGGGTGATGATCGAGGTCGACTACCCACACCCCGACTCGTCGTGGCCGCACGTCCAGCAGACGGTGTCGGATCAGCTCGACGGGTTGCCGGACGAGACGGTCGAGAACGTCACCCACCGCACCGCTGCCCACGTGTACCGCTGCGACCCGCAACCGTGCCGGTGATCGCCGATCCGGCACTCGGCATCCGTCGCCGGACGACGCTCGGGCCGTCCGGCGACGTCGCCGCCCTCGCCCGCGCACTCCACCGGGCCGGCTACGACGACGAAGGGCTCGGTCACATCAGCGTCCGTCAGCCCGACGGCACGCTCCTCGTCAACCCCCTCGAGGTCGGCTGGGACGAGCTCCTCCCCGCCGACGTGATGCGCATCGCCCTCGACGGCACCATCGTCGACGGCCGATGGACGGTCACGCCGGCGATCCGACTCCATCTCGACGTGTACGCCGCACGCGACGACGTCGGCGTCGTGATCCACAACCATCCGCGCTGGGCGACGGTCTGGGCCGACGTCGGACGGATTCCGCCGATCTTCGATCAGACCGGCGCGGTCGCCGGTGACGACGTGGCGCTGCTCGCCGAGTACGACGGGTCCGTCGTCGAGGCCGCCAACTCGAACGCCGCCGTCGATGCGCTGGGAGCGCACTCGACGATCCTGCTGGCGAACCACGGTGTGCTCGTCGCTGCGCCGGCGATCCAGGAGGCGCACCTGCGCGCCGTGACGCTCGAGTGGCGTGCCCGGCAGGCGTGGCGGGTGCTGACGCTCGATCCGGCTGCGACACCGCTGGCCGACCACGTCGTCGAACTGGTGCGATCGGAGGTGGCCGCCGGTCGGCGAGCCCCCTTGTGGGAGATGGCGATCGCCCGCGAGCTGCGGGCCGAGCCGCGTCTCGCCGGTGATGCTCAGACGTAGCTGCGGAAGACGACCTCGGCGACGCACGCCGGCTTGTCGACCCCCTCGACCTCGAACGTGATCTCGTGGGTGACCTGGGCGCCACCCGCGATCTCGTCGACCGACTTGAGCTCGACGCCGAGCCGCAGCTTCGCGCCCGAGGGAACGGGTGACATGAAGCGCACCCGGTTGCAGCCGTAGTTCACGCCCATCGAGAAACCGGTCATCTCGACGACCTGGGGGAGCAGCGACGGGATCAGCGACAGGGTGAGGTAGCCGTGCGCGATCGTGCCCCCGAATGGGCTGTGCTCGGCGGCACGCGCCGGATCGACGTGGATCCACTGGTGGTCGCCGGTCGCCTCGGCGAACTGGTCGATGCGTTCCTGCGTCACCTCCATCCAGTCGCTGTAGCCGAGGTGGGTGCCTTCCGCCGCGCGGAGGCCGTCGATACCGTCGAGAACGCGAGTCACGTTCGAATCGTATCCAGCGAGCAAGCGCTCGGTCGAGTGCGGGCCGGAATGGAGCGGACACGGGCGCGCCATCTAGGTTCGGCCCCGATGCCGGCGAGGGGGTCGGCCCGAAAGGAATCTGATGCATCACGCTTCGAAGCGGGCGCCGTCGCGGCGCCGCTGGATCGCCTCGCTCACCGCCGTAGCCCTGGTGGCCGCCGCCTGCTCGGGTGACGACGACGAGTCGTCCGACACGACCGAGGCGGACACGACCGTCACCGACACGACCGACACCGACGACACGACCGACACCGACGACCAGGCGACGGCCACCACCGAGGCGGCGTCGGACACGACCGAGGCGCCGGCCACCACCGACGCACCGGCGGAGACGACCCCGGCGACGACGGAGGCGCCCGACGAACCGGCCGTGGTCGTGACCGAGGACCGCTCGTACTACATCCTCCCGCCGGGCAACTACGGCGGGCTGCCGACCAACGACGACTCGCTCGACCAGCTCCCGCTCTACGACGCGCTCACCCCGCTGCGCGGCGACGTGACCGACGCCGACATCGAGGCGTTGTTCCTGCCGCAGGACTTCGCGCCGATCGGCGAGACGACGATCGAGGAGACCGGTCGAGACGGGCTCACGATCGAGTACGACGAGTTCGGCATCCCGCACATCACCGGTGAGACCCGTGACGACGTGTCGTTCGGTGCCGGCTGGGTCGCCGCTCGCGACCGTGCCCTCCTGATCGATCTCGGCCGCGGCGCGGCCCGGGTGGCCGTCGCCGACGTGCCCGGTGTCGACGCCTTCTCGCTGGTCACGAGCGGCCAGACGTTCGTGCCGAGCGAGGCCGCCGAACAGCTGGTCACCGACCAGGTGCAGCTCATCATCGACACCTACGGCGAACTCGGCGAAGAAGTCATCGCCGATGCCCAGGCCTACGCCGAC
Source organism: Ilumatobacter fluminis (assembly GCF_004364865.1). NCBI lineage: Bacteria > Bacillati > Actinomycetota > Acidimicrobiia > Acidimicrobiales > Ilumatobacteraceae > Ilumatobacter > Ilumatobacter fluminis. The sequence continues at coordinate 4,234,303 of NZ_SOAU01000001.1, read as the reverse complement.
GGCATGAACGCCTATTGGGAAGCGAACGGCATCGAGCGTGAGCCGGCGACGGTGAACGACGTGATCGCGGTCACCGCGTTCATCGGCTCGATCTTCGGCGCGGGTGGCGGCGGTGAGGCGGCCAACGCCGAGTTCCTCGCCGCACTCCAGAGCCGGCTCGGCGACGAGCAGGGCGAGGCGGTCTGGAACGACCTCCTCCAGACCGACGACCCCGAGGCGCCCACGACGCTCGAGGAGCGATTCGAATACGGCACGTTCACCGGCGGCGACGTGACGGGTTCGGTCGTGATCGACGAGGGCTCGTTGATCTCGACCGATCCGCGCGAACCGGCCGAGGGCTCGGCACCGGTCGTGCAGGGGGTGTCGCTGGTGTACCCGGCGACCGACGGTCCGCCGACCCGCCGCGCCTCCAACTGGCTCACCGTTGCGCCCGACGCCTCGACCAACGACACCACGCTCGCGGTGATGGGGCCGCAGCTCGGCTACTACTACCCCGAGATCGTGCAGCAGCTCCACCTGATCGGGCCCGACTTCGAGGCGCAGGGCGCCGGCGTGCCCGGCCTCTCGATGTACATGCTCATCGGTCGCACCGCCGACTACGCGTGGAGCCTCACCTCTGCCGGACAGGACGTCCGGGACGTCTACGTCGAGGTGCTGTGCGAGCCCGACGGCTCGGCACCGACGCGCACGTCGGGTCACTACGAGTTCGAAGGTGACTGCATCCCGTTCGAGATCTTCGACGCAGGCATGCTCGGCGACACACCGCTCGTCTACCCGACGTCGGTGCACGGTCCGGTGATCGGCACCGCGACGGTCGACGGGCTGCCCGTGGCCCTCACCAGCAAGCGCTCGACGTTCGGACGCGACGGTCTGAACCTCGCGGCGCTCAAGGGCATGACCGAGGGCGACGCCGCGACGCCCGAGGAGTTCTTCGAGGTCGCCAACCGGTTCGGCTTCACCTTCAACTGGGGTTACGCCAACCGCGAGACCAACGCCTACTTCGCATCCGGCTACCTGCCCGTGCGGGCCGACGGCCTCGACCGTCGTCTGCCGACGCTCGGCACCGGCAACTACGAATGGCAGGACTTCCTCGCGCTCGAGGAGCACCCGCACGCGATCAGCCATCCGTCGTCGCGACTCCTCAACTGGAACAACCAGTCGGCCCCCGGCTTCATGCACGGCGACAACAACCTGTACGGCTCGGTGCACCGCGTCGAGGCGTTCGACCAGTGGCCCGACGAGGTCGATCTCGCGGGTGTCGTCAGCGTGATGAACCGCTCCGCCACCGAGGACGAAGACTCCACCCTGTGGCCGGTCGTCAGCCGCGTGCTCGACGGCGGCGAAGCGCCGACCGAGCTGGCCGGTGAGGTGAAGGAGATCCTCGACGAGTGGGTCGCCGACGATGCGCCGCTGCTCGACGCCGACGACAACGGCGACTACGACCAGCCGGGTGCGACCATCTTCCCCGCGTTGCTCGACCCGCTGTACGACGCAGCCCTCCAGCCGGTGCTCGGCCAGGTGATCGCCGACGACGTCCGCTTCCGTGGTATCGGCGGCGCCAGCATCCTCGACAAGGATCTGCGCACCCTGCTCGGCGACGACGTGGAGGGCCCGTTCGCCGTGCAGTACTGCGGTGCCGGCGACCTCGATGCCTGCCGCGACGCCCTGTGGGGTGCGGTCGCGGCGGTCGCCGACGAGCTGGCTGCCGAGTACGGCGACGACACCAGTGACTGGCTGGTCGAGGGTCGGCGTTCGACCTTCACGCCGGGCCTCATCCCCGACGACTTCCGAGCCACGAACCGTCCCACCTTCCAGCAGGTCATCGAGTTCGCCAACAGCTGACCCGCCGCGACGTGGCCCGGGCTCAGGCCCGGGCTGCGGCGATACCGGGCCAGATGGCGTCGGTGACACGCGCTGCGTCGGCGGCGCGGAGTGGCAGATGCCCGATCATCAGTCGGGTCCACAGCGGGCCGTAGATGGCGTCGAGGACGATCTCGTGGTCGAGGTCGTCGCGGATCTGGCCGAGCTCGATGCCGCGCCGCAGGCGTGCCTGGCTGAGGTCGCGCCTCGGCTGCCAGAAGCGTTGGCGGAACTCGTCGGCGATCGTCGGGTCGGTGTGGGCCTCGGCGAGCATCTCGCGCACGATCCGGCCGGTCGGCGAGTTGAACAGCTTGATCACGGTGCGAAGGTGTGCTTCGAAGTCGGCACGGATGTCGTCCGTTTCACGGAACGGCGTCGCCCTCATCGTGCCGACGACGAGTGCGTCGAGGATGACGGCGGTGCGTGACGGCCACCAGCGGTAGATCGTCTGTTTGGCGACGTTGGCGGCCGCAGCGATGTCGTTGATGCCGACCTCGCCGGGTGGTCGCGAGCCGACCAGCTCGAAGGCCGCCTCGAGTACTCGTCGCTCGGCGTCCTCGTCGCGTGTGCGTCCTCGGGCCATGGTAGGAGCGTACCCATTTCTTAGACCGCCGGTATTGCTTTTCTAAAACGAGACCCGTAGTCTCGCTATTCGTCAGAACGCAGACGAACGATGGAGACACGAATGAGCATCACCACCCAACCCCTCCCGCTGCAGCACGGAACGTGGATCCTCGATCCGCTGCACTGCACGGTCGAGTTCGCCGCCCGACACATGGCGATCTCGAAGGTTCGCGGGCGGTTCCACGAGTTCGACGCGACGGTCGTCGTCGGTGAGACGCTGGAAGCCAGCTCGCTGACGGCGCGGGTCGACATGTCGAGCGTCGACACCGACAACCCCGACCGGGACGCCCACCTCAGGAACTCGGACTTCTTCCACGTCGACCGGCACCCCGAGATGACGTTCCGGTCCACGTCGATCGTCTCGACCGGCGACACGACCTACGGCGTCATCGGCGACATGACGATCAACGGGGTGACCCGCCGCGAGCGGCTCGACGTCGTGTTCCACGGGACCGAGACGTTCCCGGGTGACGGGAGCCACCACGCCGGCTTCGAGGCCACGGCGACGATCAACCGAACCGACTACGGCATCGACTTCAACGTGCCGCTCGCGGCCGGAGGGTTCGTCATCTCCGACCGGATCGGCATCGAACTTGACATCCAGCTGGTCGCGCCCCAGGGCGGCACCGATCGATGAGCCGCATCACCGTCCTCGGCCTCGGAGCCATGGGCTCCCGCATGGCGGCCAACTATTCGAACGCCGGCCACGACGTAACGGTCTGGAATCGAACCGCAGCGATCGTCGACGCACTGGCCGACGCCCGTGCCGTTACGTCGGCCCCGTCGCCTTCGCAGGCCGCCGTCGGCGCGGATGTCGTGGTCTCGATGGTGAGCGACGACGACGCTGCCGTCGCTGTGTGGCTGGGTGACGACGGAGCGCTCGCTGCGATGCGGCACGATGCGATCGCCGTCGAGTCGTCGACGCTCACCCCGGCGACGGTTCGACGGCTCGCCGCTGCTGCGGTAGCGCGTGGCGTGCGGTTCGTCGAGGCGCCCGTGGTCGGATCGAGGCCCCAGGCCGACGCCGGCTCGCTCGGCTACCTGCTCGGCGGCGACCAGGACGCGATCGACGCCGTGATGCCGGTGATCGAGATCAACGCCGGATCGGCGATCCGGGTCGGGGAGTGCGGCGACGCAGCGATCATGAAGCTCGCCGTCAACGGCCTCTTCGCCGCCCAGGTCGCGGCCTACGCCGAAGTCGTCGGCGTGCTCGAGCGGAGCAGCCTCGACGTCGACTCGGTGATCGCCACCCTGTCGTCTCTGCCGATCACCTCGCCGGGTCTCCAACGGATCCTGGGGCTGATCGCGGAGCGCGAGTTCGACCCGAACTTCCCCATCCGTCTCGTCGCCAAGGACCTCGGCTACCTCGTCGATGCGTCGGGTGATCTCGGCGCAGCCGTGCCGATGGTCGAGGCGGCTCGAGCGGCGTTCGAGCGAGCTCGGGACGACGACCTCGGCGACCTGGACATCGCCGGCATCGCGAGCAGCTATCTCGGGTGAGCGAGCTCCGGCCGGTACCCGTCAGGTCGCGGTGAGGTGCAGCAGGACGGCCGTCTCGGTGTGGAGCGCGGGGAGTTGGAGGCCCACCCGTTCGAGGTCGCGGCCGGTGGCCACCAGGCCGGTCTCCCACCAGTTCGGTCGGGTGCGGCCGGGGCCCGGTCGCTCGTGCGGGAGCGCGACGTGTTCGACCCGATAGGTGCGCTCCTGGTCGAGCCCGGGGAGCCGGAGGGGTGGCGGCGTCAGACTGGCCGTGGTCGCCATCCGGGTGAACGACACGACTCCCTCGGTCCGGTTTGGCGCGTACACGCCGTGGGCGACGAAGGCGTCGTCGGTGTCGAACCGCACGACGTCCCCGTGATGGAGGAGCGGTCGGAGCCGCTTGTGGAGTGCGACCACCTCGGCGACGGCGTCGAGGTCGTCGTCGCCGAGTGACCGGAGATCCCACTCGATCCCGAGATGTCCGAACAGCGCCGTCGCACCGCGGAACGCGAGCCCGTGGCGGCGTCCGGTCGTGTGCGCTCGCGGCGGACCGATGTGGGCGCCCATCAACTCCGGCGGCACCAGCATGGACGCGCCGCGCTGGATCGTCTGCCGCTCGAGGGCGTCGTTGCAGTCGCTGGTCCACACCCGATCGGTGCGCCGCAGGATCTCGTGATCGATGCGTGCCCCGCCCGAGCTGCACGACTCGATCTCGACCCCGGGGTGCCGTCGCCGCAGCTCGTCGAGCAGCCGGTACAGCGCGAGTGTCTGGTCGTGCGTGCCGGCGGCACCGTCGGAGCCGCTGCCGGCGATGTGGTCTCGGTTCATGTCCCACTTCACGAACGAGATGTCGTGAGCGCCGAGCAGCTCGTCGAGCTGGCCGAGCACGTGTTCGAACGCTTCGGGGCGGGCCAGATCGAGCACGAGCTGGTTGCGGCCGAGCGGCGGTTCGTAGCCGTCGGTCACGAGCGCCCACTCGGGGTGTGCCCGGTACAGGTCGCTGTCGGGGTTGACCATCTCCGGTTCGACCCAGATCCCGAACTCCATCCCGAGCCCGGTGACGTGCTCGATCAGCGGAGCCAGACCCTGCGGATGGGCCTCGGGGGAGACCACCCAGTCGCCGAGGCCGGACGTGTCGTCGCGGCGAGACCCGAACCAGCCGTCGTCGAGGACGAACCGTTCGGCGCCGACACGGGCGGCGCGGTCGGCCAGGTCGCGCAGGGTGTCGAGGTCGTGGTCGAAGTAGACCGCCTCCCAGGTGTTGACGAGCACGGGACGCGGACGTTCCGGGTGCTCCGGACGGGCGCGCAGCCGGCGATGGAACCGTTGCGTCGCCGACGTGAGACCGTCGCCCGACCACACCGCGACGACGTCGGGCGTCCGGTACGACTCTCCCGGCTCGAGCGAGCACTCGCCCGGGTGGAGCAGCTCGCCGAGTTGGAGGTAGCGGCGGCCGTCGCCCAGACGGTCGGCCAGCCACGTGTGGTTCCCGCTCCAGGCGAGGTGGGCGCCGACGACTTCGCCGCCCCACTCGCCGAAACCGGTCGTTCCGGCGAACAGCAGCGACGGCGTCTCGTGCGACGTCCGACCCCGACGATTCTCCGCCGTCATCGCGCCGTGGGCCCACGACGTCCGCTCCGGCTGGAGTTCTCGCGTCCAACGACCGCTGAATGTCAGCAGTTCGTCGAGGTGTTCGGCGACCGGCAACGTGACCGTCAACCCGTCGAGCAGGTACCGATCGCTCTCGTGGGCGTTCGTGAGCTCGGTCGACACCACGAGGCAGTCGGCGACGTCGATCGTCGTGGTGAGCCGGAGCGCGGCAAGCGGGTCGTGGGCGACGGCGACCAGGCGGTTGCCGTCCAGGTGGTGGTCGAGCGGCTCGAAGCGCGGCGCCCAGTGGGTGCCTCGACGGCGATGGCCGAGCAGTCCCGGTCGTCCGGTGAATCCGGCGGCGTGTTCGGGCACGACCGACACCGGCGCGATCTGGTCGGGCAGTCCGAACACCAACGGTCGGTCGAGCGCCGAGGTCGCGGTCGCCGGACCGTCGATCGGTGCGCCCCAGTAAACGATCGCCGGGACGCCGTGGGAGAGGTCGACCACGACGTCGAACGCCGTGCCGCGCAGGTGGATCACGGCCGACAGTGTGTCAGACGGGGTCGGCGTGGACGGGTGCTCAGGCGAGGCGGGGGAGCGCGTCGCGCGTGATCGTGTTGCGGCCGGGTTCGCCGGCCGACCAGCGGCGGATCTCGTCGACGGCGTAGTCGACGAGTCGGTGGAGTTCGGTGCCCAGGGAGCCGGCGATGTGTGGCGTGAGTCTGACGTTCGGCGACGTTCGCAACGGGTGGTCCTCGGGGAGCGGCTCGGGATCGGTCACGTCGAGGACGGCGTGCAGGCGGTCGAGATGGTCGACGAGGGCGTCATGGTCGACGAGCGCGCCACGTGCCGTGTTGATGAACGTCGTGCCGGTGCGCATCCGTGCGAACTGCGGCTCGGCGATCATGTGCCGGGTCGACGGCAGGTTCGGCGCGTGCAACGAGACCACGTCGCTGCGTTCACACAGCTCGTCGAGACCGACGAGCTCGGCACCCAACGCAGCGGCGTCGTCGGCGGACAGAAACGGGTCGTACACGACCGGGTGCAGGCCGGCGAACGGTCGGAGCAGGTCGAGCACCCGGCGGCCGATGAGCGACGCTCCGATGATCCCGACCGTCTTGTCCCAGTTGCCGATCCGCGAGGCGCCCTGCCCGGTGTTCCACGGCGTGACGTCGGGGCGGAGCACACCCTTGTTCGCGAGCAGGATCATGGCGAGCGTGTACTCGGCAACCGGTTCGGCGTTGGCGTCGGCGCCGGACGTGACGCGGACGCGATCGAGCACCTCGGGTTCGACGACGCCCTTCACGGTGCCGGCGGCGTAGGCGATCAAGCCGAGCTTCGGTGCGTGATCGAGCAGGCCGACATCGATCGGCCGGCAGCCCCAATGCGCAACGATCACCTGTGCCTCGGCGAGGAGTTCGCGTGCACGTGGTTCGTCCCACTCGTGGACGGGATCACGGTCGAGCAGGTGGCCGACCGACGCCAATCGATCGAGATCGGCGTCGTCGAACACGGGCAGATCCGGATAGTGGGCGAGCATGATCGTCGGTCGCATCACGAGCCTTTCAGCAGCGGGCGGAGCACGGCGAGATCGGTGTCGACCTGCTCGAGCAGCGCCCCCGGGTGGTCGTCGGTGGTGAGGAGACCGGCCACGAACTCGAGCGTCCACGACCCGCGGAACCCGAACGACCGGAGTTGGTCGATCTTCGCAGCCAAGACGTCCTCGACCTCGGCCAGCGTCGGGTGGGAGAAGGTGGCGGTGTCGAGGTGGTTGACGTGGACGTGCGCGATGCGTTCACCGAAGGCCTCGAACTTCGCGGCGGTGACGTCGGACGACTCGTGGGTGTGCACCAGTGCCCGGACCCGGTCACCGGCCAGGTCGAAGACGCGTCGGGCGACGGCGGGATTCTCCGCGATCGAGATGCCCTCGTGGCACTCGCACACCGGCACGACGTCGTCGCCGAGCTGGTCGACCCAGCGCCCGAGGCGTTCGCCGTAGGCGTCCGCAGCGGCGAGGTCGTTGCCGACGTTGAACTTCACCGCTCGGGCACCGCACGTTCGGGCTCGTCGGGCGATCCCGATTCGATCGGCGTCGTCATCGTCGTCGAACCCGACGTACGAGTTGAGGACCCGCACGGGTACGCCGCCGATCGGCGACGTGCCGTCGGCGAGCAGGTGACCTTCCCACAGTTCGAGTCCGTCGAGCGGCAACGCTCGGATGCGGTCCGCCCACTCGGTGACCTTGGTCTCGGGTGATCGGTCGGGGCGGATCGTGCCCCAACGGTTCGGCTCGATCGCGACCGTGCCGAGCAGGAGTTGGCCGTCGAGATCGGACGGGAGCGGAATCCGGCTCATCGAGCGGGCCCGGTGGACGAGCGGGTGATCAGCCGCGGGGCGATGACGACGTTCGGCGGATCGTCACCGGCGACGAGTCGTGCGAGCGCTGCGAAGGCGGCGTCGCCGACGGCGTGAGCGTCGCCGTCGACCGTGGTGAGCGGTGGCAGGTGGTGGGCGGCGAACGGCACGTCGTCGGAGCCGACCACGCTCAGGTCGTCGGGTACCCGGACGCCCGCATCGTGCGCGGCGTGGACGAGTGCGAACGCCCCGAGGTCGTTGAAGGTCATGACGGCCGTGCAGCGGTTCGAGCGAACCTCGTCGAGTGCCTGGTCGGGATGGTCGGCGTCGATCGGTGCGATCGTGACGATCCCGGCACGGCGGGCTGCCCGTCGCCGCTGCTCGGTCGACCAGTACGGGCTCGGTCCGAGCGCAACGGCGATCCGTTCGTGGCCGAGTCGGCGGAGGTGGGCCAACCCGAGCTCGATCACGGCAGCCTGGTCGACGACGACGGAGTGCACGCCGGTGGCGCGGCGGTTCACGTACACCAGCGGCAGGCTGCCGACGGCCGTCCGCACCTCGGCGGTGTTCGCGACGGGGGAGCAGACCACGACGCCGTCGACGCTGCCCGCCACCGAGCGGAGGGTCTTGAGCTCGACATCCGACCTCGCTCCGGTGCCGGCGACGAGCACGAGATCGCCGCGGTCGCCCGCCTCGGTCTCGATGCGCGACACGATCTCGGCGAAGAACGGATTCGTCAGGTCGGGGACCAGCACCCCGATCCGGCCGGTGCGCCCGCCGGCGAGTTGACGGGCCGCCCGGTTGGGTTCGTAGCCGAGCCGTTCGATCGACGCGGTGACGCGTTCGACCGTGCTGCTCTTCACGAGATCGGGGCGGCTGATCACCCGCGACACCGTCGAGGGGTGCACGCCGGCCGCGGCGGCGACCTCGGCGAGGGTGACGGCGGACGTGCTCACCGAACCGATGGTACGGAAGTGGTGAGGATCTTGCAAGCGCTTGCAAACCGAGCAGCGACGCGCGAACCTGGCACTCGTGCCGATGACTCCGCTCCAGCAGCACGGCCGGACGATCGACGGAATGTCCGCCGTGCTGCTCACCCATCACGTGGACGGCTCGATCGACTGGTCGTCGTTCGAGGCGCACCTCGCCCGAACCGCCGCCGCCGGCCTCACCCCCGCCGTCAACATGGACACCGGCTTCGTCCAGCTGCTCGAACCCGGCACGCGACGACACGTCCTCGATCTCGCCCGCCGCACGGTCGACCGGTTCGTCGCCGGGGCGTTCGTCGCCGACGACGACGGATCCGCCTACGACCCGGGGGCCATGGCCAGATCGTGCGCCGAGGTCGCCGAGGCCGGAGGGACGCCGGTGGTGTTCCCGTCGTGGGGGCTCAATGCCCTCGACGACGACGCGTGGGTCGCCGCCATGGCCGAGCTCGGTTCGAGCTGCGACCGGTTCATCGGCTTCGAACTCGGATCGATGTTCGTCCCGTACGGTCGCATCCGCGGGCTCGATGCCTACGACGGTCTGCTCGGCGTCGACGCCTGCATCGGTGCCAAGCACTCGTCGCTGTCGCGGCAGGCCGAATGGGATCGGCTGGCGCTCCGCGACCGTCGACGCCCCGATTTCGCCGTCTTCACCGGCAACGACTTGGCCATCGACATGGTCGTCTACGGCTCCGACTACCTGCTCGGTCTGTCGACGTTCGCCCCCGACCTGTTCGGCGTTCGTGACCGACTCTGGCGCGATGACGACGCCCGCTTCTGGGAGGTCAACGATCTGCTGCAGTACCTGGGGATGTTCGCCTTCCGTGCCCCGGTGCCGGCGTATCGGCACGACGCTGCGATGTTCCTCGAGCTGCGCGGGTGGGCGGCGAGCTCGGCTGTGCCGGACGGTGCCCCCCGGCGCCCCGACAGCGATCGTGCGGTGTTGTCCGACATCGCCGAACGCGTCGACGCACTGATGGACGCGCTGGCATGACCCGCTACACACAGATCAAGAAACTCGACGGTCCCGAGGCCCTGCGCGACCACCTCGATCGGATCGGCATCGGACTACCCGTCAGCGACCGCGTCGACCCGAGCGGGGTGCTCGCCGACTCCGTCACGTTCACCGACGGGAGCGCCGGCGAGTTCACCATTCCGAACCGGTTCGCCGTGCTCCCGATGGAGGGATGGGACGGGACGACCGACGGTGCGCCGACCGATCTCGTGCGTCGCCGCTGGTCGCGCTTCGGGTCGAGCGGCTGTGGCCTCGTGTGGGGGGAAGCCACCGCGGTTCACCCGACAGGGCGAGCCAACCCGAACCAGCTCGTGCTCGACGAGCGCAACGCCGAGGCGATCGCCGGCCTCCGCTCACTGCTCGATCCCGCCCAGGTCTCCGGGCTGCAACTCACCCACTCGGGACGCTGGTGCCGCCCGGTCGCCGATCCGGTGCCGCGGCCGGCGCAGCCGCATCCCGTTCTCGACGCGAGGCAGCACCTGCGCGGCGACGAGGTGATGAGCGACGGCGAACTCGACGAACTCATCGAGGCGTACGTCGCAGCCGCAATCCGCGTGGCCGACGCCGGGTTCGACTTCGTCGACGTGAAGTGCTGTCACGGCTACCTGCTCCACGAGTTGCTCGGCGCTCGCGACCGCTCCGGCCGATTTGGCGGCGACTTCGAGGGGCGGACCCGATTCTTCCGGACCGTCGTCGAGCGCATCCGCGCCGAGCGGCCACACCTCGCCGTGGCCGTGCGCCTCTCGGCGTTCGACTTCGTTCCGTTCCGTCGGGGTGCCGACGGCGTCGGCGAACCCGAGCCGTCCGCCGGCGCACCCGTGCCGTTCGGCGGCACGTCCGACGGGACATCGATCGACCTCGACGAACCGAACCGCTTCCTCGACCTCGTCGGCGAGCTCGGCATCGGACTGGTGTCCACCACCGCCGGTAGCCCGTACACCAACCCGCACATCCAACGGCCGGCGTACTTCCCGCCGTCCGACGGATACCAGCCGCCGGAGGATCCGCTGGTCGGCGTCGCCCGCCAGATCGCAGCCACGGCCGAGCTCCGGGCGGCACACCCGAACCTGACCTTCGTGGGTTCCGGCTACTCGTATCTCCAGGACTTCCTCCCCCACGTCGCCGACGCCGTCGCAACCGTCGGCGGCACCGACCTGATCGGGCTCGGCCGGATGATCCTGAGCTATCCCGACCTCGCGGCCGACGTCCTCCAGGGTCGGCCGATGCGTCGCCGAGCGATCTGCCGGACCTTCTCCGACTGCACGACCGCACCCCGGGGTGGCCTCGTGTCGGGGTGCTATCCGCTCGACGACTTCTACAACGAGATGCCCGAACGGATCGAACTCGCGGCGATCAAGCGCCGCCTGAGGGAGCAGCAGCGATGAGCGGCGACACGGCCGACGCCCGGCCGATCACCGGCGAACCCCGCGGTCCGTGGGCCAACCCGATCGCGACGAATCCGTTCGCGAGCCGTGCCGACATGGAGCGGGCGGTCGTCGATCTGTACGAACCACTGCTGCCCTTCGTCGTCGACGACGCACGAATCAGGCTCGGTTCGTTCGGGGCCGCGTTCGAGCGGGCGAGTGGCGAACTCGAGGGCTTCGCCCGTCCGCTCTACGGCATCGTGCCGCTCGTCGCCGGCGGCGGCAGGTTCGAACACTGGGACCGCGTCCGCGCCGGACTCATCGCCGGGACCGATCCCGACCACCCCGGCTACTGGGGCGCTGTGGCCCGCGACATCGACCAGCGGATGGTCGAGCAGGCGGCGATCGGGATCGCGCTCGCGTTCTGCCCTGACGAGGTCTGGGAGCCCCTGACCGACGAGCAACGCGACCGACTCGTCGACTGGCTCGGCGGCATCGCCGAGTTCGAACCGGCACCGAACAACTGGCAGTTCTTCCGAGTGCTGGTGGCGCTCGGGCTCGAACGCGTCGGGCGACCGCTCGATGCCGACGCGGTCGAGCGGTCGCTCGAGCTCCTGGAGGGATACCGGCTCGGTGAGCACTGGTACGTCGACGGTGGCTTGCAGAACGTCGACTACTACGTGCCGATGGCGTTCCACACCTACGGCCTGATCTACGCCGCAGCGAACGACCTGGGTCTCGGCGACGACGACCGCGCCGCGCGCTACCGAGAGCGAGCCCGAGCGTTCGCGGCCGACTTCGCCGCCTGGTTCGGACCCGACGGCGCAGCCGTCGCGATGGGTCGCAGCCTCACCTACCGGTTCGCGCTCGGTTCGTTCTGGGGCGCACTCGCCTGGGCGGACGTCGAGCCGGCGATGGGGTGGGGTGCGGTCAAGGGCATGCTGCTCCGTCACCTCCGGTGGTGGACCGACAAGGCGATCAGTGACCGTGACGGGGTGCTCTCGGTCGGTTACGCGTACGACAACCGCACGCTGCGCGAGTCGTACAACTCGGCCGGATCGCCGTACTGGTGCATGAAGGCGTTCACCGCCCTGGGGGCGTCCGAGTCCCATCCGATCTGGTCGGCCGACGAGGCCGACCATCCGGTGAACGGCGAACGTGTGCTCCACGATGCGGGCTGGTTGGCTCGAACCGATGATCAGCAGACGATCGCCCTCCTCGCTCGACCCGCCGCGGCCTTGGCGCTGCCCGAGCAGGCGTCGGCCAAGTACCGCAAGCTCGCCTACTCGTCTCGTTTCGGACTCGTCGGCGACGTCCCCGACTTCCTCGGCCGCATCGTCACCGACTCGACGCTCGCGATCGTCGATCGCAACGGCGTCCGACACGTCCGCCTCGGCGTCGACCAGGCAGAGATCCGTGTCGTCACGCTCGACGACGGGTCGGAGCAGGCAGTGGCGTGGTCGGTCTGGAGCCCGTGTCCCGACGTCGTCGTCCGGACGGCGTGCTGGTTCGTCGACGGGTCGCCGTGGCACCTGCGTGCGCACCGCATCCGCACCGACCGGCCCGTCTCGACCCTCGACACCGGGTTCGCGCTCGGCTGCGACGCTCCGGCCGTGCCCGACCGTGCGCAACTCCCGGCCGCCGACGGGATCGCGGCGGTCCGCACGTGGGACGGCGACTCCCGGATCGCCGACCTCTCGGGCAGCCGTTCCGCCACCGTGCACGCGCCGGGCGTCGACGCCGGGTTGCTGTACCCGAACACGATCGTGCCCGGCCTGGCCGCCGATCTCGCAGCGGGGACGCACCTCCTCGCCGCGGCGATCGCCGCCGGCGACGACGTACCCGCCGCCGACCCGCCCGAGCCGTCCGCCGCCGTGCTCGCGCTGTTCGACTGAGCGGCGGCGTGTCGGTGGTGGTCGCCGAACGGGGCACACTGGAGCGGTGACCGACTCGACCACTGCTGCACCCCGGACGCGCCTGTCGCCCGAGGAGCGGCGTCGCCATCTGGTCGACGTGGCCCGCTCGATCGTCGAACGCCAGGGGGCTGCCGCGCTGTCGATGGAGGGCGTCGCCGAAGAAGCGGGCGTCTCGCGGGCGCTCGTCTACAACTACTTCGGCAACCGAGCCGGGCTCGTCGAGTCGCTGTGGGCCGAGGTCGAGTCGTTGTGGAACGTCGACCCGATGCCGCCGGTGTCGGAGATGCTGCGCGACGTCACGCCGCGAGAACTGTTCGAACGCCGCTTCATCGACAACACCCGCTGGTACTTCGATCAGATCGAGCAGGGCGGATTGCTGTACTACCGCTTGATGTCGGAGCCGCAGCTCGTCGAGTCGGTCGAACATCATCGCCGGTCGATCCAGCAGGCGAACGTCCAGTGGTGGGCCGACCTGCTCGTGGAGATGGGGCTCGACCCCGAACGCGCCCTCGTCTACTCGAGCCTGTTCAACGGCGCCACCGAGCAGATGTGGGGGCTGATCGCCCGTGGCGACGCCCGACGCGGCGTCATCGAAGAGGTCTTCCTCTCCAGCGGTCTGGCGTCGCTCCATCACCTCCTCGACAGCGCCGGCGTCACGCCGGCCTGACCGTCGCAGGCCGTCGCCGCATCGCGGCACGCATCATCGTTCGCGCGCTCCGACCTTGCCGGTGACCGCCCGGAGGGGTATCTTCCGCACTGTTGTACTTCCTGTCAGTTCTTCGCAGTGCGGCGGCTGGCTACTTTCGAATTCGAAGGACCTCTCATGAGCGACACCACCTCTCCCCGGATCCGCGGCTGGGCCGGCCCGCAACCCGACGACCCGGAGGTCGTCGCGCTGCGCGAGCACCTCGAGGCGAACAACGGCATCAAGGGGCTCGACGTGCTCGAACCGCACGAGATCGAGCGGGCCGTCCAGATCTTCGACCGCGACGGCTTCGTCGTGATCCGCGACGCACTCACGCCCGAGCAGACCGAGTTCCTCGCCAACGGCGTGCTCGAGGTGGTCGAGGAGATCGTCTCGCTCGACGACGTGCGCGACGGCAACCGTGGCTCGCACCGCTACTCGTTCGGCGGCACGAGCGTGACCCGCAGCATGTTGCACCGACCGGAGTGGCGCATGCTGCTCGACCTGCCGACGGTCAACCCGATCCTCGAGGCGATCTTCGGTTCGAACGACTACATGATCCGGGCCGCGAGCGGCGACTTCTGTCTGCCGGGCGCCGTCGGCTATCAGCCGCTGCACTCCGACATGGGCGACTTCATCAGCCCCGATCGCACCCCGATCAGCTCGTTCCACGACCGTCGTGGATACCTGACCACCCGCGACCTGCCGTCGCCGTACGTGTGTGTGAACTTCCTGCCGTTCGACCAGACGGTGCTCAACGGCCCGACCCGTCAGATCCCCGGCACCCAGCACGCACGCGTCAAGCCACCCACGCTCGAGGAGGAGCCGGAGTGGATGCGCCTGAGCACCGTGTGCCCGGCACCGGCGGGCTCGATCCAGATCCGCGACGTCCGGGCCTGGCACGGTGGCACGCCCAACCTGTCCGACGACGTCCGCGCGATTCCGAACCTCGAGATCTACGCGCCGTGGTTCCGTGAGCCGACGATCCCCGGCATCTCGTACGAGGACTGGAGCACGCTGTCCGACCGTGCCAAGCACATCACGCGCTACGTCGTCCAGGATTCGTCCGAGGAGCTCCCGTCGGGGTACTCGTTCAAGCCGCTGATGCCGTTCCGGCCGAAGTGACCCGGTCGGTCGCGTGAACTGGACCGAGTCCGACGTCGTCGTCGACGGCGTGTCGCTCCACGTCCGTCGGGGCGGCAACCCCGACGGACCGACGGTCGTCTGCGCCCACGGGTTCAGCGACGACGGCAACTGCTGGTCGCGCCTCGCCGACCGGATCGGCGACCGCTACGAGGTGATCGCCGTCGACGCCCGCAACCACGGCCGTTCCGACCGTGGCGCGGCCGACTGGGAGGGGCTCGCCGCCGACCTCGCCGGGGTGGTCGACGCGCTCGCGCTCGAGCGTCCGACCCTGCTCGGCCACTCGCTCGGTGCGACGACCGTGGCGCTGGTCGCGGCGCGTCGGCCCGACCTCGTCGGCAGGGTCGTCCTGGAGGATCCACCGTGGCGGCTCGAGCAGGCGCCGCTCGGTGCCGACGAACTGGCCGGTGTCACGGCGTGGGTCGCATCCCTCGACGGTCGGTCGGTCGACGAGCTCCGCGAGATGGGGCGTCGACAGCACCCGAACTGGCCCGACGAGGAGTTCGACTCGTGGGCGCCGGCCAAGCTGGGCCTCGGCCCGCGCTCGGTGGAGCACCTCGTCCCGATCGACTGGCGATCTGTCGTCCCGGCGATCGAGGCGCCGGCCCTGCTGGTGCTCGGCGAGGTCGAACTCGGTGCGATCGCGTCACCCGAGGTCGCCCACGCCGTCTCGAACCTGCACGGCGACGTCGGCGTGGTGACGATCGAGGGTGCCGGGCACAACATCCGGCGCGAACGGCTCGACGCCTATGTCGACGCCGTCGCCGGCTTCCTGCGCTGACGCACGCCGGCTCCCGACGCGGGAGCGTGTGCGCCTACCAGGCGTAGGCCTCGGGAGCCGGGCCCGGCCCCGGGAAGATCTCGTCGAGCCGTGCGTTCGTCTCGTCGTCGAGCGTGACGTCGAGCGAGCGGAGGGCGTCGTCGAGCTGGGCCTCGGTGCGTGCGCCGACGATCGGAGCGACGACGCCGGGACGGTCGCGGAGCCACGCCGTGGCGACGACCGCGGGAGGCTGCCCCAGGTCGGCGCACAGCTGCTCCCACCGATCGAGACGGTCGCGCATCGCCTCGGTGCCCGCGTGGGCGGCACGTCGTCGCTTCGAGTCGTCGCTCGGTGACCCGGCGAGCAGGCCGCCGCCGAGCGGGCTCCACGGCAGGATGCCGATGCCGTAGTGCTGCGCTGCCGGCACGACTTCCATCTCGATCGTGCGGTTCGCGAGGTGGTACAGGCTCTGCTCGGAGACGGGGCCGAGGGCGTTGCGGGCGGCCGCCCGCTCCATGCCCGACGCGATCGACCAGCCCGGGAAGTTGCTGGTGCCGAGATAGGTGATCTTGCCGTCGGCGACGAGGCGTTCGGTCGCCATCAGCACCTCGTCCCACGCCGCGGCGCGGTCGAGATGGTGCAGTTGGTACAGATCGATGTGATCGACCCGGAGCCGTCGCAGGCTGGCCTCGCACGCTCGGCGGATGTGGTACGCCGACAGGCCGCGGTCGTTCGGGCCGTCGCCCATCGGCTCGTGCACCTTCGTCGCCAGCACGAGCGAGTCGCGGTCGGAGCGTCCGGCGAGCCAGTCGCCGAGGATGGTCTCGGTCGTGCCGACGCCGAGGTCGCCGCCGTACTGGTCGGCGGTGTCGATCAGGTTGATGCCGGCGTCGACGGCGCGGTCGAGGATGCGGTGGGCGTCGTCGGCCGGCGTCTGGGGCCCGAAGTTCATCGTGCCGAGGGCGATCGGGCTGACACGAACGGCGCTGCGGCCGAGACGGCGGTACTCCACGAGGGCTCGCTTTCGATCGGTGGGTAGTGGGGGCCCGAGCGGGCCGCAGGCAGTTCTAGCGCCCTTGCTGACACGATGTCCAGAAAAACACCGTCGCGGATATTGACACCAAACGACAGCAAAGTTAAGAATAACGAAAGTGAATGAAACCGAGGGGGAACGTGGTGGCCGCACGATGACGGCCGAATCCGGTGATCCGTTGCCGGCCGAGCTGCGCCAGCGCGCCGAGCACGAACTGCTCGTCCGAACCGGTTTCGTCCGGGTCCGCGACCTGTCCGATCGGTTCGGCGTCAGCGCCGTCACGATCCGACACGACCTCCAGCAGCTCGAGGAGCGCCAGCTCGCCAAGCGCGTCCACGGCGGAGCGATGCCGCTCGCCGGTTCCCGAATCGAGCGCACCTTCGAAGAGGTCATGACCGAGCAGGCCGAACAGAAGTCGGCCATCGCCCGGGTCGCCGCCGGGCTGGTGTCGAGCGGCGAGTCGATCCTCCTCGACGTCGGCACCAGCACGGCGGCACTGGCCGACGAACTGGTCGCCCGCACCGACCTCACCGAGCTCATGGTGTTCACCAACGGGCTCAAGATCGCACTCGGTCTCGAAGCCGCGCACCCGCGCTTCACGATCGTGGTCACCGGCGGCACCCTCCGACCCAAGCAGCACAGCCTGGTCGAACCGCTCGCCGCCCCCATGCTCGACAGCCTGCGCGTCGACACCGTCTTCCTCGGATGCAACGGCGTCGACCCGGTCGCGGGCGTCACCAACATCAACCTGCCCGAGGCCGCGGTCAAGCGCAGCATGATCGGCGCCGCAGCCCGCTGCGTCGTCGTGGCCGACAGCAGCAAGATCGGGAGCCGTGCACTGGCCACGGTCTGCCCGATCGACGACGTCGACGTGTTGATCACCGATTCGGGCGCCAGCTCGACGGTGCTCGACGCCGTCAGGTCACAGGGAGTCGACGTGATCGTCGCCGACCGAACGACGACCTGACCAGATTCGCCCGGGGCCCCGAGCGCCGGCGACACCGTCCCACATCAGTGGGGAGGGGGAGAGAGGGTGCGGTTCCCGCCGCAGCCCCCGAAACACAAGGAGCACGAACGTGCAGAAAACCAAGTGGGCTGCCGCCGCAGTGTCGATCGCTCTGATCGTCTCGGCGTGCGGTGGCGACGACGACGACGCAGCCGAGCCGGCCGACGAGGGTTCGACCGAAGAACCCGCCGAGGAACCGGCCGACGAACCTGCCGAGGAGCCGGCCGCCGACGAGCCGGCCGACGAGCCGGCCGACGGTGACGTCACCATCCGGTGGCGCACCCGTCCCGACAACGACGCCGAGGCCGAGGTCTACGGCGACATCAGCGACAGCATCGACGAAGCGAACGGTGATGCGTACAGCCTGAACTACGAGCCCGGTACCACCGACACCGGCAGCTATCAGGACCAGCTCGTGACCGAGATCGCGAACGGCACCGCGCCCGACGTGTTCTGGATCCCCGGCACCGACATCGCCCGCTTCCAGACCGAGGGCCTGATCTACGACCTCGCCCCGTTGGCAGCCGAGGACGGCTTCGACACCAGCGAGTTCTACCCCGAACCGATGTACCACCTGACCTACGACACCGAGACCGGTGGCCCCGGCGACAAGTTGTGGGGTCTGCCCCGCGACGTGTCGACGATGGCGCTGTACGTCAACAACGACCTCATCGCCGAGGCGGGAGCCGACGATCCTCGTGCGCTCGCAGCAGCCGGTGAGTGGAACTGGGAGACGTTCACCGAGGTCAGCCAGCAGGTCGCCGAACTCGGCGGCGAGAACAAGGGCTTCGCGATGGACGCCTGGTGGGGCCCGTACGGCACCTTCATCAACGCCGCCGGAGGCAGCTTCTTCAACGAGGACCGCACGGCCTGTGCGCTCGACACGCCCGAGGCGATCGAGGGTCTGACCGCGATGGAAGCGTTGTTCGCCAGTGGCGCCACCGTGCCGTACGGCGAAGGTGGCGAGGCGCCGTGGAAGGCCGGCACCGTCGGCATGTACATGAACGGCCGCTGGGCGACGCCCGGTGCCCGTGCCGACGCCGGGTTCAACTGGGACGTCGTGCAGCTGCCGGTCGGACCCGGCGGCACGCAGGGCAACTGGCTGTTCTGGGGCGCCTACGTGGTGAACGCCAACACGGAGCATCCGGAAGAGGCGTGGGACCTGGTCCAGCAGCTGACGACCGCCGAGACCATGGCGACGGTCAGCGAGCTGGGTGCGAACATCCCGAGCCGTCAGTCCGACGCCGCCATCGAGGCCTTCCTCGGATTCACGCCGCCGGAGAACAACCAGGCGTTCATCGACGGACTCGCCGACTCGCCGACGGCCGAAGGTCCGCTGTGGACCGGCAGCTGGCCCGAGTACGGCGCCGTGATGGACAGCGCGATCACCGCTGTCCTCAACGGTGAGCGGACCATCGACGACTTCCAGGCGAACATCTGCGCCGAGACTGCGGTCGCCTTCGAAGGCTGATCCGACCGGACCGGTTCGTGTCGGGTCGGGGCACCCCCCCCGCCCTGACCCGACACGGCCGGACGACCTGCTCCACCGCGCCTGCGACGGAGCATTCGAGGGGAACTGACGTGAGCGAA
This sequence comes from Ilumatobacter fluminis, assembly GCF_004364865.1. Lineage (NCBI taxonomy): Bacteria > Bacillati > Actinomycetota > Acidimicrobiia > Acidimicrobiales > Ilumatobacteraceae > Ilumatobacter > Ilumatobacter fluminis. The sequence goes on along the minus strand of NZ_SOAU01000001.1, from coordinate 4,214,894 downwards.
ACCTCCGCGCCGACGCCCGACGCGTCGAGCGCCGACCACCATCCCACCGGCCTCGGTGGGGCACTGGCCGAGAGCCCGACCGGGCAGCGCCACATCGACGACCGCGGGCTGACCGGCTTCGCCGTTCGCATGGTCGTCGTCTGGCACCTCGTCGGCGTGCTCGCGAGCGCTGCGGTGTTCATGCTCGCCCGGCGTGGCGGAGCCGACGAACTGCCGTGGATGCCGCGCTACGCGCTGCAGGGCTTCTTCGGCGCGGCGTTCGTCGCCAACATGGCTGCCGCCTACGGCGTCAGCGCCCGGACCCGATGGGCGCGCCCGGTGTCGTTGGCCGTCAGCTACCTCACCGCGGTGATCGCCGGCGCGATCACCTTGCACCTCTTCAACGTGTATCGGTCGATCGGCTACCTGGGAGAGGGGCTGTACAAGGCGTTCCTCCCGTTCCTCGTGGTGTGCGTCGGTCTGATCTGGGTGCTCGTCGCAAAGCAGTTGCTCGCCAAGGAACCCACCAACCGACTCGCCGAACTGCTTCGCCGGGCCGGCTGGGTCGTCGCCGGCGTGGCCGGCGTCTGGTTCGTGATCGCCGCCGACCCGATGGGCGCGATCGAGTACGCGATCGACGCCATCAGCCGCCCGATCACGATCGGAGCACTGGCGCTGACCATCGCCGCCGCACTCGCGACCCGCATGATGTGGTCGCGTCGTGCAGCGAACCACTTCCACACCTCACGCACCGTCGAGGAAGCCCTCAGCGGGCTCGCGTTCTTGTCGCCGAACCTGCTCGGGTTCCTGATCTTCTTCGCCTTCCCCCTGCTGTTCTCGCTGTACGTCTCGTTCTTCGATTGGGAGACCACCAACACCGGGCGCGAGTTCATCGGGTTGGGCAACTACACACGAGCGCTGTCGCTCGACTTCGCGAGCGCGTCGGCCCCGAACGCCGGCACCGAGGTGTTGTCCGACGGCTACCAGGTGTTGATGAACGCCGACTGGTTCGGACAGCACTGGGTCGTCGGCGCGCGCGACGTCGAGTTCTGGCTGTCGATGCGGAACATCTTCGTGTTCCTCGTCCTCGCCGTACCACTGTCGGTGCTCCCGGCGCTGGTGCTCTCGAGCGTGCTCGCCTCCAAGTTGCCGGGCATGAAGATCTTCCGAGCGATCTACTTCATCCCGTCGGTCGCCGGCGTGATCGGCGTGTCCATCGTCTGGGGGCAGATGTTCGACGCGACCATCGGCTGGATCAACTACCTGCTCGACCTCGTCGGCCTCTCCGAGCCCGGCGCGGGTCACGGCTGGCTGACGCAACGAAGTACGGCGTTGCTGTCGATGGTGGTCGTGTTCGCCTGGATGAGCTTCGGCTTCAACACCGTGCTCTACCTCGCCGGCCATCAGGCGATCCCGAAAGAGCTGTACGAGGCGGCCGAGATCGACGGCGCCAGCACGTGGCAGATCTTCCGTCGCATCACGGTGCCGCAACTCAGGAACACGACGTTCTACGTCCTGATCACGACATCGATCCTGGCCCTGCAGCTGTTCGAGATCGTGTGGATCCTCTCCCGGCCCGTCCCCGGCGGACCGAACTACGCGACCCAGACGCCGGTGCTCACCCTGTACCAGGAGGCGTTCGCGAACAACCGTCAGGGCTACGCCTCGGCCCTGGCGTGGGTGCTGTTCCTCGTCATCTTCGGCTTCACCGCCGCACAGTTCCGAATGCAACGTGACGAGACCAGTGGAGGTGTGTCATGAGCGTCAGGCGCAAGGGACCTCGCGCCACCCTGGTGCGCGTCGCGACCTACGTGATGTTGGTCGCCGTCGCCGTGATCGTGGCGTTCCCGTTCATCGTCGCCCTGTCGACGTCGACCAAGAACAGCCAGGACATCTTCTCCTATCCGCCGACGCTCGTCCCGCAGGAGGCCGCCACCGCTGCTGCGGAGGACTTCGGCCTCGAGGGAGATCCGGTACCGATCTACGACTTCGACGGCACCTCGTACGCACTCGCCGAGAACAACATCGGCATCGCCGAGTACACCCCGCTCGACTCGCTCGACGACCCCGACGCGCTGATCCGACAGGAGGCAGGCCTCGCGGTCGAGACCGATCAGGTGGTCGTGATCGACGACGACGAGGAGACCGTCTACCTCGTCACCGTCGACGGTGACGAGATCGAGGCCTATCGGTCGCGCATCACCTCGGGTGGGTTGTTCGTCAGCGCGGACGGCGACGAGCGTGTCGAGCTGATCAACCTCGCCGAACCCGTCAAGCAGTTCGGTCCTCGTCTCGAGAACTTCACGGAGGTCATCGAGGACAAGGCGCTCGGCCGGGCGCTGACCAACACCGTGCTCGTCACGATCCTGGTCGTCGTCGGCCAGTTGCTCACGTCCATCCTCGGTGGTTACGCCTTCGCCCGGATCCGGTTCGTGGGACGAGACAAGCTCTTCTTGCTGTACCTCGGGTCGGTGATGGTGCCGTTCGTCGTGCTCATCATCCCGCTGTTCCAGATCATGCTGCAGGCCGGCTGGCTCGACAGCCTCGCGGCGCTCATCATCCCGTTCACGTTCACCGTCTACGGCACCTTCCTCATGCGGCAGTTCTTCGTCGGGATTCCGCTGGAGATCGAGGAGGCGGCGCTGATCGACGGCGCCTCTCGTTGGCGCATCCTCTGGAAGGTGATGGTGCCGCTCGCCCGTCCGGCGATCGCCACCCTCGCCACCTTCGGGTTCCTCTACGCGTGGAACTCGTTCTTCTGGCCGCTCGTCATCATCAACTCGGGCAACACCGACAGTCGGGTGCTGTCGCTCGCGCTCGCCATGTTGGGAGGTCGCTCGTCGACCGACATCAACCTGGTGTTCGCCGGGGCGATCATCGCCATGGCCCCACCGATCCTCGTGTTCCTGTTCGCCCAGCGCTACTTCGTCGAGAACTCGGCGTCGAGCGGTCTGAAGTAGTTCTCGAAAGGTACGTCTCATGGCATCCGTCACGTTCACGAACGTCACGAAGCAATACAAGGACGACGGTCCCAAAGCCGTCGACGAACTCGATCTCGAGATCACCGACGGCGAGTTCATGGTCCTGGTCGGGCCGTCGGGCTGCGGGAAGTCGACCGCCCTGCGCATGATCGCCGGCCTCGAGGAGATCACCTCCGGCGACCTGAACATCGGTGAGCGGCGGGTCAACGACGACCCCCCGGGCGATCGCGACATCGCGATGGTGTTCCAGAACTACGCGCTGTACCCGCACATGACCGTGCGGGACAACATCGGCTTCGCGCTCACGATGAGCAAGACCCCCAAGGCCGAGATCAAGGAGCGCACCGAACAGGCCGCCGAGCTGCTCGGGCTCACCGAGTACCTCGAACGCTTGCCGAAGGCCCTGTCGGGCGGCCAGCGTCAGCGCGTCGCGATGGGCCGCGCGATCGTGCGCAGCCCGCAGGTGTTCCTCATGGACGAGCCCCTGTCGAACCTGGACGCCAAGCTCCGCGTCCAGATGCGCTCCGAGATCATCCAGCTCCAGCGTCGCCTCGGCACCACGATGGTGTACGTCACCCACGACCAGATCGAGGCGATGACGATGGGGCACCGGGTCGCCGTGATGCGGCTCGGCGTGCTCCAGCAGGTGGCGCCTCCACAGGAGCTCTACCACCGGCCGGCGAATCTGTTCGTCGCCGCGTTCATCGGCAGCCCGGCCATGAACCTGATCCAGGCGACGCTCGGCGGCACGCCCGAGCGGCCGACGGTCACCTTCGCCGGTCACACCCTGGCGATCGCCCCCGGTGCCGTCGAGCGGTACCCGCAGATCGCCGATCGGCTCGGCGACGAGGTCATCGTCGGGCTGCGCCCCGAGCACTTCGCGATGCGCAGCGACTTCGACGCACCCGACGATCAGGTGATCACGCTCCACGTCGACCTCGCCGAGGCCATGGGATCCGACGTCCACATCCACTCCTCGGTCGCCGTCGACCCGATCATGGTCGAGGGCGCCCCCACCTCGGGTGAGGACGGCGAGGTGATCGATCACCACGCGACGCCGATCGTCGCTCGCGTCGACGGCATCCACGTCGTCGAGACCGACACCCAGGTCGAGCTCGCGGTCAAGACGCACCTCGCGCACTTCTTCGACCCCACCACCGGCGAGCCACTGCGCTGATGGCCGAGGAGGTTCGCCTCGACCCACATCTCGGAACCGTCGTCCACGTCGTCGGCGGGCGCCAGCGTCGACCCAACCTCCCGACCGCCGGTTGCCCGTTCTGCGTCGGCGGTCTCGAGGCCCCCGAGCCCTACGACGTCCGCTGGTTCCCCAACCGGTGGCCGGCGATGGAGGGCGAGCGCTGCGAAGTCGTCCTGTACCACTCCGATCACGACGCGACGTTCTGGTCGCTCGGCGTCGGCGGGGCCCGCAAGGTGATCGACCTGTGGGCCGACCGCACCGAGCAGCTCGGCGCACGCGACGACGTCGACTACGTGCTCGTGTTCGAGAACCGTGGCCCCGACGTCGGGGCCACGATCGCTCACCCGCACGGCCAGATCTACGCCTACGACCACGTCCCGTCGCGACAGCAGCGACGACTCGACGCCGGGTGGCGACCCGATGCCGCGGCCGGGGACCGACTCGTGGCGTCGACCGACGGCTGGACCGCCGTCGTGCCGTACGCGCCGACGTTCCCGCTCGCCGTCGACATCGCACCCGACCGTCCGCTCGCCGATCTGCCATCGATGGACGGACCCGAACGCGACGCGCTCGCCACGATCCTCGTCGACGTGCTCGGCCGTCTCGACGCGATGTACGACCAACCGTTGCCGTACATGCTCTGGCTCAACCAGCGTCCGACGACCGCCGGCATCGCCGACGACGCGTGGTTCAACATCGAGATCGTGTCGCCGTGGCGGGCCGCCGGCGTACAACGGTTCATCGCTGCTGCCGAAGTGGCCAGCGAGGAGTACTTCAACCCCGTCGTGCCCGAGGCGGTCGCCGACCGGCTCCGGGCATCGACCTGACACCCCACTACCGTCGGCGCCCTGGAGAGAAAGCGGAGAGATGACGCCATGCTGCCCGTGATCGGAACGTTCGCCCCGTGGACCGACCCGGCGGTCGTCCAGATCGGACGCCTGCCGGCGCACACACCGCTCCGCGGCTTCCGCCGTCGATCGCTCGACGGCCGGTGGCAGCTCGAGATGTTCGAGTCACCCGACGCGGTGCCCGCCACAGCGATCGACGGTGATCGTCGCCGGGCCGTCGAGGTCGACGTGCCGGGCAACTGGACGATGCAGGACCTCGACGGCTTCGACGACCTGCCGCAGTACACCAACATCCAGATGCCGTTCGCCGGCCCGCCGCCGGAACTGCCCGATCGCAACCCGACCGGGGTGTTCCGTCGTTCGTTCGACGTCCCGAAGGCCTGGTCGTCGGGACGCGTCGTCCTCGGCGTCGACGGTGCCGAGAGCGTGCACGCCGTCTACGTCAACGGTGACTTCGTCGGCTACGGCACCGACAGCCGGCTCCCCAGCGAGTACGACGTCACGGCCCACGTGCGCCCGGGGCAGAACGAGTTGGCGATCGTCGTCGTCAAGTGGAGTGCCCACAGCTACATCGAGGACCAGGACCAGTGGTGGATGGGTGGCCTGCACCGCCCGGTCTGGATCGAGTCGAGGCCGTCGACCCATCTCGCCGACCTCCCGATCACGACCGGGTACGACGCGGCCACCGGCTCGGGCACGGTCTCGCTCGACGCGTTCGTGTCGTTCGGCGGTGTACCCGAAGCAGGTTGGACAGTCCGCGCGACCCTGTTCGACCCGAACGGTCGGCAGGTCGGCTCACCGCGCACCGGCGACGTGCCGCACGAGCACGCCCGCCCGTACCAGTTCACCGGATTCTCGGTCGCCGCCGAGTTCGCGGTGAAGAAGGCGAAGCCGTGGAGCGCCGAGCGGCCCGACCGGTACGAGGTCCGCGTCGAGCTGATCGATCGCCGCGGCCGCAGCCGACACGTCGAGTCGATGCTCGTGGGTCTGCGCACGATCGAGACGCGTGATCGGCAGCTGTTGGTGAACGGGCAGCCGGTCTGGATCTTCGGCGTGAACCGCCACGACCACCACCCCGATCGCGGCAAGGCGGTCACGGTCGACGACATCCGCGACGACCTCGTCGCCATGCGCCGCCTCAACATCTCTGCGATCCGGACGTCGCACTACCCGAACCGTGACGAGTTCTACGACCTCTGCGACGAGCTCGGGTTCTACGTGATCGACGAGTCGAACATCGAGTCGCACGGCTACAACTGGAGCGTCTGTGACGACGCCCGATATCGCCAGGCGTGGGTCGAACGCGGCGCCCGAATGGTGCAGCGAGACCGCAACCACCCCTCGGTGATCATCTGGAGCCTCGGCAACGAGAGCGGCTACGGCGTCAACCACGACGCGCTCGCCGGCTGGATCCGCCGGGCCGACCCGACCCGCCCACTCCACTACGAAGACGCGATCCGCATCGAGGGCTGGGACGACGGTGGTCGACCGGCGACCGATCTGGTGTGCCCGATGTACCCGACCATCGACGAGATCCGCAGCTACGGCGAGCGCGGCGTCGGCGACCGACCGCTGATCTTGTGCGAGTACAGCCACGCGATGGGCAACAGCAACGGATCGTTGGCCGACTACTGGGACGTCATCGTGGCGACCGACGGGCTCCAGGGCGGTTTCCTGTGGGAGTGGAAAGACCACGGCCTCCGCCAGCGACTGCCGGACGGTTCGGTACGTCTGGCGTACGGCGGCCAGTTCGGCGATGTCCCGCACGACTGCAACTTCGTCGCCGACGGCCTGATGTCGGCCGACCTCGACCCGCACCCGGCCGCGGCCGAGCTCGCGTGGGTCTACCGACCGGTTGTCGTCACCGGCGACGCCGCGACGGTCGCCTCGTCCGGTTCCGTCCGGGTCGAGAACCGGCGGTCCTTCTCGACCCTGCGCGACCTGCGGGCGTCCGTCGTGGCCGTCGGCATCGACGGCGAGCTCGCACGACGCCGATGGAAGGTGCCGGCGATCGCACCGCACGCCGCCGCCGACGTCGCACTGCCGGCGCTGCCGACCGACACCGTCGCCGTTCGCATCGAATGGGCGACGGCGGCCGACACCTGGTTCGCCCCGGCCGGGCACCTGGTCGCCTGGGACGAGGTCGTCGTCGACGCCGACCCGACGGTGCCGTCTCCACCCGGAGCGCAACCGCCGGGCGAACTCGTGACACCGGAACTGTCGCTGTTCCGAGCACCGATCGACAACGACGGCTTCAAGCTGATGCCCGACCTGGCCCGCCGTCTCCGCGTCGGCGGTCAGGCACTCGCGACGTGGCAGGACGCCGGCGTCGACCGCACCGATCCCGAACGACTCGTCGGTCACACCGTCAGCGTCGAGCACGACGCGACCGGCACGACGTACCACCACATCGTCGACGTCCCGCCCGAACTCGCCGACCTGCCGCGCGTCGGCGTCGCGTTCGAGCTCCCGGATGGGTTCGACCGGACCCGCTGGTTCGGACGCGGGCCCGGTGAGAACTACCCCGACCGCAACCGCGGCGCGATGCTGGGTGTGTGGGACGGCGGCATCGACCCGCTGCCGTACCTGGTGCCACAGGAGTACGGGCTGCGCACCGATTGCCGCTGGTTCGAGATCATCGACTCGTCGACCGGTCACACCGTCCGCATCGAGGCGCTCGACGCGCCGCTCCACGTGTCGGCCGTCGGGTACTCCGCCGCCGAACTGTACGACAGCGCGAGCTCGTTCGACCTGGCACCGCCCGCGCGGGTGATCGTGCACATCGATGCCGCTCACCGTGGCCTGGGTACGGCCAGCTGCGGACCGGACGTGCTCGACCGGTACCGGCTCGGGGCCGGCACCTACGAGTTCACGTACCGCGTCACGTTGCCGGACTGATCGACGCCCCGGCGGACGGTTCGCAGATCCAGACCTCGGCCGTGAGACCGTCGTAGTCGTAGCGGTCGACGACGTCGGCGGCGAAGGCCTCGGCGTCGTCGGCACGCACGAGCGCAACCGCGCAGCCGGCGAAGCCGCCGCCGGTCATCCGCGCGCCGAGGCATCCCGGTGCCGACCGAGCGACCTCGACGATCGCGTCGAGACCGGGTCCGGACACCTCGAAGTCGTCGCGCAGCGAGACATGGCTCTCGTTCATCCGGGCGCCGACGGCCGTGACATCGCCGTCGCGGAGGTGCTCCATGAAGGCGACGACACGTGCGTTCTCGGTGATGATGTGATGCGCGCGACGACGATCGGTCTCGTCGGTCACGCGCTCGAGGTCGTCGAGCGTCGCGTCACGAAGCGCCGCGACGCCCATCGCAGCAGCGGCCCGTTCGCACGCGCTGCGACGGTCGTCGTACGCCGCCTCGGCGAGCACACGGCGAGTCTTGGTGTCCATGACGGCGACCACGACGTGGTCCGGGATCCGGGTCGGGGTCAGGGTCAGGGCACGACAGTCCATCAGGCTGGCGTGGCCCTCGACCGCGCCGGCCGAGATGAACTGGTCCATGATCCCGCTCTGCAGGCCGACGACCTCGTTCTCGACGCGCTGGCCCATGCGGGCGACGTCGATCGGTGCCCAGTCGACGCCGGCTCGTTCGAGCAGGGCGCGGATCGTCGCCACCTCGAGTGCAGCGGACGACGAGAGGCTCGCCCCCGTCGGGATGTCGGTGTCGATACAGGCGCGCCAGCCACGAGCAGCGATGCCGGCATCCTCCATCAGGTCGATGACGCCGGCCAGATGCTTGGCCCAGCCCGGCACGTCGCCGCCGGGCACGATCTCGATCGAACCGAACCCTGCCGAGTCGATCGTGACGGCACCCGTCGACGGGTCGCCGACCGATTCGAAGCTGACCACCGTGTCGAACGGCAACCCCATCGGGAAGGTGAAGCCGTCGTTGTAGTCGGTGTGCTCGCCGATCAGATTGACGCGCCCCGGCGCTCGGGCTGCGAAGTCGGGGTCGCCCCAGAGGGCTCGGTGTCGCTGGAGCGCACGTGCTGCTGCGGTCGGGAAAGCCACGATCAGCAGGCTAGGGAGGCCGCAGTAGGTTTGTCCGCCGATGGTGGATTCCGTCCCGAACGACGCCGGCGATGCCCACCGCCCGCTCGTGCACTTCACGGCGCGGCGTCACTGGATCAACGACCCGAACGGTCCGATCGTCCACGGCAATCGTCGGCATCTCTTCTTCCAGCACAACCCGAACGGGCTCGAGTGGGGCGACATCTCGTGGGGGCACGCCGTGTCCGACGACCTGGTGACCTGGCAGGAGTTGCCCGTGGCGATCCCGGTCGCCGACGATCACATGATCTTCTCGGGCAGCGCCGCGGCGCTGCCCGACGGGTCCATCGCCGCGTTCTACACCGGGCACCGACACGCCGACGACCCGCTCCGGGTCCGTCAGGATCAGCGGATCGCCGTCAGCCGGGACGGGGGCGCCACGTTCGAACCGTTCGGTGCCGATCCGGTGATCGACCTCGACCTCGTCGACTTCCGCGACCCGAACGTGTTCTGGCACGCACCGACCGAACGCTGGGTCATGGTCGTCTCGTTGCCCGATCGTCGCCAGGTGATCGTGTTCGGTTCGACCGACCTGGTGACGTGGGGCGAGTGCTCGCGCTTCGGGCCGGCCGGAGCGACGATCGGGATTTGGGAGTGTCCGGCCCTGTTCGAGTTGCCGGCGCTCGATCGTGAGCGACGCTTCACCGCGACGCGCTGGGTGCTGAAGATCGACCACAACCCCGGGCACGTGTCGGGCGGCTCCGGCGGCCAGTACTTCGTCGGCGACTTCGACGGGTTCACGTTCGTGCCGGACCACCCGACGACCGAGCCGCGCTGGGTCGACTGGGGTGCCGACTTCTACGGCGCGCTGCCGTTCGCCGGTGAGCCCCCGACGAACGAGCGGACCTGGATCGCGTGGATGAGCAACTGGGACTACGCACACGACACGCCGACCTCACCGTGGCGCGGCGCGATGTCGTTGCCCCGGCGCATCGCACTGGTCGAACGCGCGGGCGAACACGTGCTCGTCCAGCGGCCGGTCGACGCGCTCGATCACCCGAGCGGCACAGCGACGGAAAGTGTCGGATCCGTTGCGTCGTCCGGTCGAGGTACAGCGAGGTGGTGGGGCGACGCAGCCGATCCGACGCCTTCCGTCGTCGAGGTGGCGGACGCGTATCGGTTGCGTCTGTTGGTCGGCGGGGCGGGTGTGACGATCCGGCTCGGGTTCGGTGGTGACACTGCGGTGACGGTGTCGTTCGACCGCGGAGCACAGACACTGACGGTCGACCGGTCGGCGTCGGGGGAGTACCCGAACGAACGGTTCTCCGGCATCCACTCGGCGCCGGTGCCGACCGACGGACCGCTCGATCTCGATGTCGTCGTCGACCGGTCGTCCGTCGAGGTGTTCGCCGATCAGGGCGCCGTGGTGTTCACCGAGTTGATCTTCCCACCGGCCGGTCGGCGAACCGTCACGATCACCGGCGCCGATCCCGGTTCGATCCGGCTCGACTCCTTGGTGTGACGACCGGGTCGCGCGACACTGAGACCGTGTCGGGCAAGGTGGCGTTCGTGCTGGGTGGCGGTGGGCTCCTCGGTGCCCACGAGGTCGGGATGCTGCAGGCGTTGCTGGAGGCGGGGGTGCGGCCCGACATGGTGGTCGGTACGTCGATCGGTGCCGTCAACGGTGCGCTCGTCGCTGCCGATCCGACCCTCGATCAGGTCGAGCGGATGCGCGACCTGTGGTCGTCGCTCAGCCGCGCCGATGTGTTCGGCGGCTCGATCTTCAGCGGCCTCAAGACACTGGCGAAGTCACGCACCCACGTCTACGGCAACGAACGCCTCCGGTCGCTGCTCGACGAGGCCTTACCGGTCACCCTGATCGAAGACCTGGCGGTGTCGTTCGAGTGCGTCGCCGCGTCGATCGAATACGCGCGGGCGCGCTACTTCGATCGCGGTCCGATCATCGACGCCGTGCTCGCCTCGTCGGCCGTGCCCGGGCTGCTCCCGCCGGTCGAGATCGACGGCGACCACTATCTCGACGGCGGACTCGTCGCGTCGATCCCGCTCGACCGGGCGATCGCACGCGGCGCCGAGCAGATCTTCGTGCTGCAGGTCGGCCGTGTCGAGCAGCCGCTGCGCGCTCCGAGCCAACCGTGGGAGGTCGCGCTGGTGGCGTTCGAGATCTCGCGCCGTCATCGCTTTCTGGAGGCGCTCGCCGCGGCACCCGAACACGTCCGGATCGACGTGTTGCCCACCGGCGACCCGAAGGACTTCGACGACCTGCGCCAGTACCGCGACCTGGGCGACACCGGCCGCCTGATCGCCGACTCGCACGCGGCGACCGAGACGTACCTCCGCGAGCACGGACTCGTCCCGTGACGCTGCCACCGCGTTGGGTCCGCCGGTTCGTGCTGTGGCCACTCCCGCTGATCCTCGTCTGGTTCTACGTGGCGTCGGTGCCGGTGCTGCTGATCGTCGCGTTCGTCGTCTCGTACCGGTTGCCCGGGTCGCTCCGGGCCGTGAGGTCGCTCGGACTCGCCACCGTGTACGTCTTCGTCGAGGTCGCGATCATCCTCGCGTCGTTCGGGCTCTGGGTCGCCACCGGGTTCGGTCTGCGGCTCCGATCGAGGTGGTCGGTGCAGGCGCACTACCGGGTCTTGAACTGGGCGCTGCGAACGCTCGTCGGTGGAGGGCGTCGCCTGTTCAGTCTCGACATCGCCGTGCGCGGCTTCATCCGCGATGCCGACGGTCGGCATCCCGTCGATCCGCCCGGGCCGATCGAGCACCCGCTGGTCGTCATGAGCCGTCATGCGGGTCCGGCCGACTCGATCCTGCTGATGTACGAACTGATGGTCCAGTTCGAGCGTCGGCCCCGGATCGTGCTCAAGGAGTCGCTGCAGTGGGATCCGGCGTTCGACATCCTGCTCAACCGTCTGCCGACCCACTTCGTCCGCCACGGCGCCGATCGCGACGAGGTCCTCGGTCTGCTCCGCGACCTGTCGTCCGACATGCAGCCCGGCGACGCGTTCGTGATCTTTCCCGAGGGTGGCAACTTCACGCCGCGTCGCCGGGAGCGGGCGATCGAGTACTTCGAACGGCAGGGCCGAACGGCCGAGGCGGAACGTGCACGCGGTCTGCAGCACGTGCTGCCGCCGCGAACGAACGGTGCGCTCGCCGCGCTCGACGGCTGCCCCTCGGCGTCGCCGGTGTTCGTGGCCCACACCGGCCTCGACGAGATCGCCGGGCCACGCGATCTGTGGCGGGCGATCCCCGACCACAAGGTGCTCGACATGGTCTTCGTCGCGGTGACGCGCGACCAGTTCCCCATCGACGACGCCGATCAGGTCGAGTTGATGTGGGCGGCCTGGGAGCTGATCGATCGGTGGATCGACGACGGGCGCACCGCTCCACCCGACCCCGACGCGTGAGGTATCGACCACCTGGCGTGGCCCCGAAACTACGCTCGTGCGCCATGAGGGACGAGCAGTTGCCGACGACGACCCGGGCCGGGCAACGCTCCGGCCCCTCGACCACGATGCGCCCCGGGGTGTTCGCCCCGCCGGCGCCGACCGAGACGCCGCAGCCACCTCCCGAACGACGGATGCCGGGTGCCGGTGAGCGCGAGCCCGTCGTCATCACCCACGAGGAGGTGATCGAGGGGCACGACGCCGAACTGCTGTGGGAGGCGTACCACGCCAACTTCCATCCACTGGCCGAGCTCGCGATCCTGCAGCACCTCTATACACGCGACGAGGTGCTCGCCGAACTCGCCAACCCGCGCATCCTCAAGATCGTGGGCCGTCAGGGCGGGCGCCCGGTCGGGATGGGCATGGTGACGAACTCGCTCGAGGACGTCCCCCAGATCTCGCCGGCGTTCCTGCGCGCCAAGTACCCCGATCATGCCGACCGCAACGCGATCTACTTCGGCATCCTCGTGATGGTGTCGCCCGATCACCGCGGTCGCACCCTGTTCTCGCGGCTCTACACCGAGATGTGGCAGGTACCGGCACGTGCCGGCGGCGTGCTCGCGTTCGACATCTGCGACTTCAACCGGATGGCGTTCGACACCGACTCGCTGACCCAGCGCATCGCCGACCAGTTCCCCGAGGCGTCGGTCGACGTCGTCGACCGCCAGACCTGGTACGTCGCCGAACTCCCGAAGCCGATCGCCGACGGCAGCCCGCGGCGCTGACACTCAGCGCACGGGTGCGCAACGGCGGCGTCGATCGAACGACGTCGTCCGCCCGCCGATCGCCTGCACGGTCTCCACGAGTTCGCCCATCGGCACGGGGGCGCTGAACAGGTAGCCCTGCATCTTCGTGCAACCCAGCTCGATCAGGCGGCGAGCCTGCTCGTGCGTCTCGACGCCTTCCGCGATCGTGGCCAGGCCGAGCGCGTTCGCCATCTTGATGATCGCTGCGACGAGCGACGCGTCCGATTCGTCGTGGGCCAGGCCCGACACGAACGACCGGTCGATCTTGACGACGTCGACCGGGAACCGCTTGAGGTACGACAGCGAGGAGAAGCCGGTCCCGAAGTCGTCGACCGACAGACGGACGTCGAGCGAGGTGAGCGCGGTCATCGCCGACGCTGCCGCCAGGGTGTCGCCCATCATCACGCTCTCGGTGATCTCCAGGAACAGCGCACCGCCGGGCAGATGATGACGATGGAGCGTCTCGGCGACGATGTCGGCGAAGTCGTCCGACTGGAGCTGGCGCGGAGAGACGTTGACCGACGCGTACATGTCCTTGGCCGACGGGATGTTGGCCCGCATCCACGCCACTTGGCGGAGCGCCTCGTCGAGCACGAACGCGCCGAGCGGGATGATGAGTCCGGACTCCTCGGCGACGTCGATGAACTCCGTCGGCGCGACCCGTTCGGTGCCCTTCGTCCATCGCGCGAGGGCCTCGACGCCCAGGACGCGACCGTCGGGCCACGACACGACGGGTTGATAGGCGACGCCGATCTCGCCGCGTTCGATCGCCGTCCGCAGGGTGCGTTCGATCTCGACGCGGCGCTCGATGCGCTCTCGCATCGAGGTGTCGAACACGGTGATCGCGTCGCGACCGGTCTCCTTCGACCGGTACATCGCGGCATCGGCCTCGCGGATCATCGTGTTCGCGTCGCAGGTACCGTCGAAACCGGAGACGGCGATGCCGATCGACGCCGACGTGAACACGGCGATGCCGTCGGGGAGGACATACCGCTCGGCGAGTGTCGATCGGATCCGTTCGGCGACCGAGAGGGCGCCCGCGGTGTTGCAGTCGGGGATGAGGACGAGGAACTCGTCACCCGACACACGCCCGACCATGATCGGCGGTGGTGCGACACGACGGAGTCGCTCCGCGGCCTGGACGAGCAGCTCGTCGCCGGCCGCATGGCCCATCGAGTCGTTGACGAGCTTGAAGCGGTCGAGGTCGATGAACATCATCGCGGCCCGACGGCCGGGTGTGTTGATCAGCTCGTCGGCACGATGCGACAGCAGCTGCCTCGAGGGGAGGCCGGTCAGTTCGTCGTGGGTGGCGCGTCGGGTGAGCTCGTCCTGGTGTTCGGCCTGGCTCCGCATCAGCCCGACGATGCGAGCGACCGCGGTGATGGCGAGTGCGACGCAGATCGCTGCCGAGATCAGGCGACTGATCGTGATGCCCTCACTCAGCAACACGACGACCGGAGCGACGAGCGAGACACCGACGACCCATCGACGCGCCATCGAGAGATCGCTCGGCGACTCCTCTCGCACCGTCGTGAACCGGGCCGACGACGGATGCAGGAGCGCACACCCGATGCACGCGGGTACGAGGAGGTACGGCACCTCGAGCAGGTTCTGCGATGCACCGGACATGTGCCCGACCTCGCCGAGCGCGAACACGATGTCGCCGACGACGAGGGCCGCGGTGCCGGCGAGGAGCAGCAAGAACGCCGGTGTCCGCTCCCCACCGCTGAATGCGAGGCGGGCGGCGATGATCAGCAAGCAGATCGAGGCAACGGGGTAGATGACGACGGCGAGCTGCGCCATCACCCAGCCGTCGGAGATGCCGAGCGTCGGGATCACCAGGAGTTCGTGGACCCCGAGCGCCGCGCCGGCGGCGAGCACCAGCCCGTCGAGGATCACGTCGCGATCGGCCGTGGCCGTCCGGGTGCGGAGCAGGCCGACGAGTGCGACGCCGAACGCCAGATAGCCCGGGAGCGCGAACAGGTCGGGGAGGAGCGAACGGCTCGAGGTGAGATCGCCGGTGGCGCCGGTCGCCTCGCGCAGCACGCCGGCGATCGTCCACAGGAAGCCGATCCCGATCAGGATCCACCACGGCCAGGCCGGTTCCGGGCGGTGGCGACGCAGACCGACGATGCCGCATGCGACGCCGCCGAGGATCACGAACGGATACGCGAGTGGGCCGACGATGCCGGTGGCGTGGAGTGCGATGACCAGCCCGAACGCCCCGAGCACCCACCACGACAGGTCGGGTGCGATGCGCGCGACGAGACGATGCGTCAAGCCACCGGCATCGCCGGTGTTCGCACGTTCGGTTCGGGCGGGCACGTTTGTGTATCGGCACCCACCGTGGTCGGCTTGACCACGTGTTGAACCGTGCGTGATCGCCGCGTGATCGACCCGGTCATCGAAGCGCACGAACCGTCAGTCGACGGGGCGGTCCCACTCCTCGGGGTGGTCGAGTTCGGGGTCGTGCGCCACCTCGCCGGCCTGCCGTGCGATCATCGACTTGGCGAGGCCGTCCACGCCCTTCGTCTTGCGCGACAGTCCCTTGTTCGCGAGGAACCCGAACACGCTGGCGCCGAGTTCCTTCCTCATGTGGTCGAGGTTGCTCCGTGTGGTCATCGAGTCCGCCCGTCAGCCCTCGAGGGTCGTGCGGCCCATGCCGTCGGGCGGGAGGCACGGCACGAGCCGTCCCGGGTACCCCTTGAAGTGCGGCACTCCCTGCTCGTAGTCGACCAGCTCGTCGGAGTCGATCGTGAGGACTGCGTCGGACGAGACGAACGCTCCGGCCAACTCGACGTCGCCGCGTGTTTCCGGATACCACCAGCCGTGCGGCACGCGCAGGTGACCCGGCCGCATGCCGGACTGCACGCTCACCGTTGCTCGAACCTGACCGTGTGGGGTCTCGAGCCGTGCCCACTCGCCCTCGACGAGGCCGTCGCGGGCAGCGTCGTCGGGGTGGACGAAGAAGCTGGGTGCCGGCACCCGTCGGCGCAGCACCCCGATGTTCCGTTGACCGGTCTGGAAGAACGGATCCTCACGGACGCCCGAGAACACCAGGTAGGGGTACTCCTCGGTCGGTTTGGGCTTGGCGCGGTAGTAGGGGAGTGGGTCGAAGCCGAGTGCTTCCAGGATCGACGACGACAACTCGACCTTGCCCGACGGCGTCGCGAAGCCCGTCTTGCGGTACTTGCGGTATGCAGGTGGCGGCATCTCCATCACGACCGAGTCGCGGAACTCGGTCCACGTCCGGCCGGACGGTTCGAGACGATGGTCGAGTACCTGCTCGAGGGTGTCCCAGGGGAATTGCTGCTCGAAGCCGAATCGGCGGCCCAGATCGGTCCAGAATCGGAACGTCGAGCTCGCCTCCCCGGGCGGGTCGACGATTCGTTCCGACACGGTCAGCCGGTTCCCCCATGCCCATGCGTCGGCGATGTGGTTGCGTTCGGTGAACACGTCGCCGGGCAGGACGTAGTCGGCGAGCATCGCCGTCGGCGTCATGAAGATCTCGTGGGCGACGATCAGATCCTGGTTGAGGAGCGCCCGGTGGATCTGGTGCTGGTTCGGATACGACAGCAACGTGTTGTTGCCGAGGGTGATGAACGCCTTGACCGGATACGGATCGCCGTCGGCCATCGCCCGGAAGACTTCGGTCGGATTGGCCATGTGGCAGCCCATCACCTGGTCGACCCACTCGCGACCCCATACCCGCTTCAGATGCGGCCGCAGCATCTCGGCGGTTCGATAGGTGAACACCGGGTGGGTGTCGTAGCCGAGCTGTTTGGCCCGCTGCGCGGCGCCGAGTTCGTCGTGGAGCTGGAGGTCGGCCTCGGTGAGCCACCCCGGGTTGAGTGCGTTGAGCGTTTCGCCGCCGACCACGTCGAGGTTGCCGGTGATCGCCCGAAGGATCGATTGGAGGCGGATGCCCGAGGTCGAGTCGAGTTGCTGGTCGGTGATCGGCGTCCACGGGATGCAGGCGCCATCGGCGCGGGCGTAGATGCGCGCCGCCTCGGCGATCCGGTCGGCAGGCACGCCGCAGATACCGGCGACGCGGTCGAGCGGGTACTCGTCGGCGCGGGCCTTCAGTTCGTCGAAGCCGACACACCAGTCGTCGACGAACGATGCGTCGTAGAGGTGTTCGTCGATGATGACCTTGAGCCAGCCGAGCAGGAGCGCGCTGTCGGTTCCGGCCTCGATCTGAAGGTGGATGGTCGCCTTCTCCGCCTGGTCGGAGATACGAGGGTCGACGACGATCGTCGCTGCGCCCCGCTTGCGGGCACCTTCGATCATGTTGTAGATCGGCGTCCACGAGTGCTTGCGCGGGTTGTGGCCGAGCAGGACGACACAGCTCGAGTTCGAGATGTCGGGGAACGGCATCCATCCGTAGGTGAGTCGGTTGACGGCGGCCGTATTTCCCGCGCAGAGTGCGACCCCGGAGATCCAGTTCGGTGAACCGAGCAGGTTCATGAACCGCCGGTCGAACCCGTGGGTCGTCTGGGTGTTCCAACCCGACGTCGACACGGCGAGGGCCTCGGGTCCGTACGTGTCGACGACCGTGCGGAGCTTGCCGGCGATCTCGTCCATTGCCTGCTCGTAGGAGATCTCCTCCCACCGGTCGTCACCCCGTTCGCCGACCCGTTTGAGCGGTACCCGGATTCGCTCCGCATGATTGTGGATGTGCGGCGCAGCGGTGCCCTTGTAGCAGATGTTGCGGGCGACGGCCGGCGAGTCGTGCGGCAGGATCTGGACGATCTTGCCGTCCTCGGCGACGGAGCGGAGCTGGCATCCGATGTCGCAGATGGTGCAGACCGAATAGCCGATTCGCCGATCGGTGGTCGTGTCGCCCGGAGCGGGGCCGGTGACGGTCATGGTGTTCCTCCTCGGCGCTCGTCATGGATGCGAGCGAGCTCGATCAGTTGGTCGACGACGATGCGTTCGTGGGGAAGCGGACCCTGGGCGGTGGCGCGCCCGAGCGCAAGCCCCAGCATCGCTTCGCGGGCGGTGAGGTACAGCGCCCGCGTTGCGTCGTCGGGTGCGAGGTCACGGCGTTCGGCCGGATCCACGAGCTTGGCGAACCGGGTCACGACGGGGCCGATGGCGCGTCCGAGCTCCGGATCGTTGGCCGCGGCGAGCCACGCCTCGATGACGATCTTGAAACGACCCCGCTCGATCACGGTCCACGTCGTCTCGACGAGATCGGCGAGCGATGTTGGAGCCGCTTCGTCGGCGATCTCGGCCGACAGCCGTGCGTAATGCGCCTCGAGAGCGTCGGCGAGAAGGGTCGGCAGGTCCCCGAAGTGGTGCACCAGCGCGCCTCGCGTCAACCCGGCACGTTCGCACGCAGCGACCGACGTCGTGGCGGCCCATCCACGTTCGGCGAGCAGATCGAGTGTGGCGTCGACGAGCGCGGCCCGCGTGGCGTTCGTGCGCTCTCGCTGGGTTCGGGTCGGTCCCCTCCGGTCGTCCACGCGATCGACCGTATCAGATACATACATCAATGTATGTATCTGAATGCTTCCGGCGCCTCCTCTCACCTGGACGGCATGATCGACGTCGAGCTCCGGCTCCGTACCATCGGCGTCGTGGACGCGGAGTCGGGTCGCAGCGTTGCCGCCGAGGTCGGTGGCGATCGGGCGTCGTCGTTCCCGTACGCCGACATCGTGCTGCTCGGGGTCGTCACGCTCGCGGCGTACGGCACGTGGGCGTACTCGTTCGGCGTGCTGCTCGATCCGTTGCTCGACGACACGGGCTGGTCCGAATCGGTCGTCACGGGTGCCTTCGCCGTCTCGTCGGCGCTCGGCGGGTTGATCGCGCTCCCGGCCGGGCGCCTGCTCGATGCCGTCGGAGCGCGGTGGGTGTTCTTGCTCGCCGCCGCGGTGTCGACCGTGTTCCTCGTCTCGGCGTCGTACGCCACCAGCCCGCTGGTGTTCGTCGGCACGGCCGTGGCGGGCGGCGCCGCACTCGCCGGGCTCGCCTTCTACCACGTGACCCCAGACGGTGGCGGTTCGTGCGGCACCGCGCGAGGGCACGCGTGCGATCGCCCTGCTGACGATCGTCGGTGCGTTCTCGAGCGCGATCTACCTCCCCCTCGCCGCGGTGCTCGTCGACGCCTTCGGCTGGCGTGTGGCGTTGCGCACGATGGCGATCGGCGCCGGCGTGGTGCTCGTCGTCGCCGCGGTGTTCGTGCGCGAGCGGGTCGAACCGGGCGCTGCGCCTCGCCGGTCTGCTGCGCCGATCTCGCTCCGACGGCCGGAGGTCGTCCGGTTCCTCGTCGCGACGGCGCTCGCCGGGATCGCGATCGGCATCGTCCTGGTGTATCAGGTGCCGCTCATGGTCGGCGCCGGACTCCCGCTCGCCACCGCCGCCACCGTGGCCGGAGTCCGCGGCGCACTCCAGATCGTCGGGCGCCTCCCGATGACGTCGATGCTCGCCCGGTGGGACGTCCGCACGGTCACGCGCCTGGCGTTCGCGTCCGTCGCAGTCGGTGTGATCCTACTCGGCTTCGCTGGCAACCTGTGGGTCGCCGCGCTGTTCGCGCTCGTCGCCGGGTTCGGAATCGGCGCCTGGTCCCCGTTGCGGGGCATCTACGCCGACGAGCTGTTCGACCGCTCGCGCCTCGGGGCGGCGATGGGCACCGTCAGCATGGTGTCGGGTCTGGCGGTCGCCGCCGGACCGGCCGTCGCCGGTGTGCTCGCCGACTTGACCGGGACGCGAGCGTGGGGTGTGGTGATCGGCGCCGCGTCCGCAATGACGTCGGTGGTCATCCTCCGCCGCCCACCCCCACCACCGAACCAACCGCCGAATGCGTGAACAAACTGCGGAATAGTTCCGCAGTTCGTTCACGCCTTCGCCGGGCGGCCGGGTCGGTGGTCGTCGTAGGCTCGGCGTCGGTGACCGGACGATGAGCCTGCTCGAACTCCCCCTCTTCGACGGCGTCGATGCCGTCGACCTCGCCGACCTGGCCGACGCCCTCCGACCGCGACGCCTCGAGGCCGGGGAGGTGCTGATGGCGGAAGGCACGGCCGCGGAGATCTTCGCGATCGTCGAGTCGGGTGAGGCCGTCGTCCACACCAGCCGTGACGGCGACACGGTCGAACTCGCACGGCTCGGACGCGGCGACATCGTCGGCGAACTCGGCCTGCTCATCGATGGAACGCGCACCTCGTCGGTCGCCGCGACCTCCGACCTCGACGTGCTCGTCGGCGACCTCGATGCGTTCGAAGCGTTGCTGGCCGTGCCCACCGTTCGCTCCCGGCTGCAGCTGATCGTCAGCCGCCGCCTGGCCGTGAACGCTCGTCCGGTTCCGATCGAGCTCCGCGACGGCACCACCGTGCTGGTGCGGCCGCTCCTCCCGACCGACCGTGAACGGCACCATGAAGCGGTGTGGAGCGCCTCGGCCGAAACGCTCCGGTTCCGCTTCTTCACGAGCGCCCGCCCGAGTCGACGGATCCTCGACTACCTGATCGACATCGACTACGTCGACCACTTCGCCTGGATCTGCCTGTCGACCGACGACGAAGGCATTGGCATCATCCGGTACGTGCAGCCGCGGGAGCGACCCGACGAGGTCGAGGTCGCCTTCGGCACCGATGAGGGATGGCAACGTCGCGGCATCGCCACGATGCTGCTGGGCGCGATCGGCGTCGCCGCTGAGGAAGCCGGCTACCCCGAGTTGGTCGGCTACTACGTCAACGACAACCACGGGTCGGAGGCGCTGTTCCAGAAGGTCGGCGCACGGTTCGCTCGCTCGGAGCCGGGGGTGCGCGAGGCACGAGTCGCCGTCGACGCTGCCGTTGCGCTGCTCGGCTCGAGCGACGCCGAGGCACTTCGCGCCACCGTCGCCGACATCGTCACCGCAGGCGGCCTCGCCCTCACCGACGCCGGGACGCCGCCGGACGTCCCTGTCGATCCGCTGCCGTGATCAGCCGTCCGTCGGGCGGGTGGTGATCAGTTCCTGACACAGCAGGCCGGCGTCGCGGTGCTGATGCATCGCCTGGTAGTCGGGATGGTTGAGGGTCTCGATGAACGCCGATCGGTTCGGGAAGTGCATCACGAGCACCGCGTCCCAGTCTCCTCGGCCGATGAAGTAGCGCTCGGTCGTGCCGTGGAGGAGGCAGGTCCCGCCGACCTCCGCCGCAGCGACCCCGAATGCGTCGACGTAGCGCGCGTACGCAGCGCTGCCCGGCTCGTCGGCACCGTGCAGCGGATGTTCGGCGGCGTATTCGGCCTTCACCCGGAACTTGAGCAGGTTCACCTGGGCGATCGGTCCGTCGTGCGGGTCGTCGCGGAACGCTCGGAACTGATCGGCGGTCGGCTGGTAGGCGGGCATCGGGATCTCCGTTCAGATGGTCGGGAGCCAGTCGCTGATGGCCTGGCCGATCTCGTGGGGGCTGTCCTCCTGGATGAAGTGGCTGCCGGCGACGGTGACCTCGGTGAGGTTGGGCCAGGTGCGCACCCAGTCGCGCTGGGCTCCGGTGAGGATCGCGCCCGGATCGGCGTCGACGAACAGCTTCGGCACGTCGGCCTGCTCCAGCCACTCGGCGTAGGCGCCGACGATCTCGGCCACGTCGGCCGGCTCGCCCTCGATCGGGATCTGGCGCGGCCACGTGAGCGTGGGGCGACGATGCTGCGGCTCGACGAACGGGCGGCGGTACTCGTTCATCTCCTCGTCGGTCATCGGTCGGAGGACCGAGCCGGGCAGGACGGCCTCGACGAAGATGTTCTTCTCGATCACCATCTCCTCGCCTGCCTCGGATCGGAAGCCCTGGAAGATCCCGCGGGCGGCTTCGGGCCAGTCGCTCCAGCTGGCGATCGGCCGCACGATCGCCTCCATGAACACGATCCCTGCCACGCGGTCGCGGTGCCGGTTCGCCCAGTCGAAGCCGAGCGCCGAACCCCAGTCGTGGATGACGAGCACGACGTCGTCGCCGAGGTCGAGCTGGTCGAGGAGCCCGTCGAGGTACTCGCGATGCTGGACGAACGTGTATGAGTCGGGTGAGGTGTCGTCGAGCTTGTCGGAGTCGCCCTGGCCGATCAGGTCGGGGGCGATGCAGCGGCCCTGTCCGGCGACGTGGGGGATGATGTTGCGCCACAGATACGACGACGTCGGATTGCCGTGGAGGAACACGATCGAGCGGCCCTCGCCGCGTTCGTGGTAGGCCATCTGCTTGCCGTTGACGGTCGCGTACTGCTTGGTGAGCGGGGTCGTGTCGAAGTCGGACATGTCGGGCCTCCGGGGGCGGTCTGGTGTTCGGGCGGGCGCGTCCACACATTAAGTAACAAGTGCTATCTTTTCAAGCCGAAGGACACCCATGGCCAGAACTCCCAAGTACGACGACACCGATCTCCTCGACCGAGCGGTCGACGTGGTGTGGCGTCGCGGTTGGTCGTCGACCTCGATCCGCGACCTCGAACAGGCACTCGACGTGAAGGCGCCGTCGATCTACCGACGGTTCGGATCTCGTGGCGGCGTGGGTGTCGCGGTGATCGAGCACTACGTCGATCGTGTCGTCCGTCGACGCGTCGACAAGTACCTGTCGGGCGAGGGAGACCCGGTCGCGAACATCACCGTGTTCTTCGAGCGCTCCGTGCAGCAGCCCGACACCTCCGAGGCGCTGCGAGGCTGCCTGCTCACGACGACATCGGCCGACGACCTCGACGACGCGATGCGTGATGCCGTCCTCATCGGCGTGGCGGTGATCGAGACCAGCCTCCGTCGGGAAGTCGAACGCGCCGCCGCATCCGGACGCCTGCGGCCGGGCGTCGACATCGACGCCGCGACGGCGACGCTCAGCGTGGCGATGCAGGGATTCATGTCGCTCGCTCGGGCGGGTATGCCATCCGAAGAACTCCATCGCCGCGCCCATGCCGTCGTGTCCTCCGTGATCGACACGGGCGCAGACCGACCAACGACACACTCGACCAGAACCGAGGAGGGTTCATGAACACCGTGCACGAGGAGATCCTGACGTTGCGGCAGCGCGAAGGCGCCGTGCTGCTCATCACGTTCCGCGGCGACTGGTGACCGTACTGCTGTGCCCAGTCCGTGCGACTGGCAACGCAACACGACCGGATCCACGGCGCCGGTGCGGAGGTCATCGCGATCAGCGTCGACGACGACGTCCGGCAAGCCGGCATGACGCAGCGGTGGGGTCTCGAGTCGATCCGATTCGTCGCCGATCCGGGCGGTGAGCGGTTCCTGCGTCCGCTCGACCTGTTCGACCCCGAGGAACGCAACGGCATCGGGCTGCCCGCCCTGCTCGTGATCGACCCGGACGGCCACGAGCGCTACCGCTACACCGGGCGCGACTTCGCCGACCGAACCCACGACGAGGACGTGCTGGCAGCGGTCGAAGCGCTCGGGCTGCCGGCGATCGATGCGCCGAGGTGGGAGCCGACGGTCGACGTCCCCGACTCCCTGACCGGGTACTTCAAGACCGCCGACATCCTGCCGTACTTCCGCGGCAACTACTTCGGCGCGCTCGCGATCGGCTGGCGACTCGACGATGACGGCAGCAAGGCAATCGCCAAGGAACACCGCACGATGTCGAGAACGATGCTCGACGCCCTGGAAGCCTGGGCGCCCAACATCCCGTAGCCCACCGGGTCGCGATCAGGATTCGGCGGCGAGCTGGTCGCGCAGCTCGCGTTTGACGACCTTGCCGTAGTTGTTGGTCGGCAGGCCGTCGACGAAGCGGTATTCCTTCGGCCGCTTGTAGCGGGCGATCCGTTCGAGACAGGTCTGATCGAGGTCGGCGGTCGAGGGAGCGTCGGTGTCGTCGGCGACGACGACGAACGCCACCACGGCCTCGCCCCACTCGGGGTCGGGGCGCCCCACGACCGAGACGCCGGCGACCCCCGGGTGCTGCAGCAGCGCCTCTTCGACCTCGCGCGGATAGATGTTCATGCCGCCACTGATGATGAGATCCTTCGACCGATCGCGGAGCGTCAGGCAACCGTCTTCGTCGAAGCTCCCGACGTCGCCGGTGTGCAGCCAGCCGTTGCGGAGCGTCTCAGCCGTCGCCTCGGGCTGCTCCCAGTAGCCGGCCATCACGACGTCGCCGCGCACCACGACCTCGCCGATCTCGCCCACGGGCAACTCGTCGTCGTTGTCGTCGACGACGCGGACGTCGACGTCGGTGCGAGCGAAGCCGACACTCTGCATGCGGTCGCGCCAGCGAGGGTGATCACGGTCGGCGTGGTCGGCCTTCGACAGGCCGGTGATCGTCATCGGCGCTTCGCCCTGACCGTAGATCTGGGCGAGTCGCGGTCCGACCACGTCGAGTGCCAGTTCGAGATCGGCGAGATACATCGGCGCGCCGCCGTAGATGATCGTCTTGAGGCCCGACAGGTCGGCCTCGGCGAACGTCGGGTCGGTCGTCAGCCGCCGCACCATCGTCGGCGCCGCGAAGAACGACATGCCGGGCCAGCGATCGATCAGACCAGCGATCTCGGCGGCATCGACACCGCCGGACGCCGGGGTCACACTGACGGCCCCCTTGGCGATGTGCGGGAGGCCGTACATGCCGGAGCCGTGCGAGATCGGGGCTGCGTGGAGGACCGAATCGGTCGGCGCGATCGCATCGATGTCCGCCAGGTAGCTGAGCGACATCATCAGCAGGTTGCGGTGGGTGAGCGTCGCCCCTTTCGGGCGACCGGTCGTGCCGCTCGTGAAGAACAGCCAGGCGGCGTCGTCGGGGCGGCGGGAGGTGAGCGGGACCGGCTCGCAGGCGGCGACGAGCCGGTCCCACTCGGGGCCGGGCGCGAAGACGGTCGACTGCAGGGTGTCGACCGAGTCGTTGAGCGCCACGGCGTCGGCGGTGTGGTCGTCGTCGCTGACGAGCACGGCCGCGCGAGTGGTGTCGAGGATGTAGGCGATCTCGTCGCGATGGAGACGAGCGTTGATCGGAAGCGCGACGAGACCGGCGTGCCAGATCGCGAACACGGCCTCGAGATACTCGGGTCGGTTCGTCATCAGGATGGCGACGCGGTCGCCGGTCGTGAGACCGAACCGGTCAGTCAGGCCGCCGGCCGCTCGAGCGACGCGATCGGCGAACTGCGTCCACGTCGCGTGGACGTGCTCGCCCGCCGCCAACGCCGGAGCGTCCGGCATCTTCAGGCCGTTCCGTTCGATCCACGCCGCCAGGTTCATCGTTCTCTCCTCGCACGCGACGGTGGGGTCCCGACGGCTCGTCAGGACCCCACTGTCGACTCATCGGGCCGTGAAACCGCCGTCGATGACGAGTTCCGAACCCGTCACCCAGGTCGACTCGTCCGATGCCAGGTACAGCACGCCGTACGCGATGTCCATCGGCACGCCCGGTCGGCCGATCGGGTGTGCTTCGCCGAGCGCGTCGTAGAACGCGTCGCGGTCGCCGGTGTTGTCACCGAGGTGCTGGACCATCGGCGTCCACGTGTAGCTCGGGTGCACCGAGTTGACCCGGATGTTGTAGCCGGCCTGGGCGACGTGCAGCGCCGCCGACTTGCTGAACAGACGAACGGCACCCTTCGAGGCGTTGTAGGCGGCGAGGTTGTCGATGCCGACGAGGCCGGCGACCGAGGAGATGTTCACGATCGACCCACCCTTCGGGTCGTCGTTCTGCTTCATCGCCTTGATCGCGGCGCGGGTGCCGAGAAACACGGCTTCGCTGTTGATCGCGTTCACGTGCCGCCAGCCGTCGAGCGTCGTGTCCTCGACGTTCGCGTCGAGCACGATGCCGGCGTTGTTCACGACGATGTCGAGGCGGCCGTGGCGGGCGACGATGTCGTCGACGAGGGTGTCCCACTCGTCTTCGATGGTGACGTCCTGGTGGATGTACTCGGCCTTGCCGCCCTCTTCTTCGATCGAGGCGGCGAGCGCCTTGCCGTCGTCGTCGAGGATGTCGGTCAGGATGACCGTGGCACCTTCCTTGGCCATCAGCCGACCGGTTGCCTCACCGAGGCCTCGTGCGCCTCCGGTGATCAGCGCGATCTTGCCGTCTACTCGTCCCATGATGTTCCCCTTCGTGTTCAGTGATCGGTGACGGCGGAGAACGTACGACGCATCACCGATCGGCGGCAGTGCCGCTTGCGTCATCCTGACGGTGCATTCGCGTCAGTTCGGCCCGGTGGGCCGATGGGTACGTTGGACGTGGTGCTGACCCCGATCCGAGACGTGCGTTCCCGATGCGAGTGCTGATCGTCGACGACGACACGGCCACGGTGTCGTTCATGCGGTTGGCGTTCGAGGCGGCCGGCGACGAGGTTCGTACCGCGACGACCGTCGACGACGCACTCCGAGAAGCGGCGACGATGCTGCCCGACGTGGTGCTCTCCGACCTGACGCTCGCGCGGTCGGTTCCCGACGGTGCCGACGGGTTCGCCTTGCTCCGGGCACTCCGCTCCGACACGGCGACCGAGCACGTCGGCGTGCTGGCGGTCAGCGGTGCCGATCACCCGGAGGTGCTGCGGGCCGCGGAGGAGCGAGGCTTCGACGGGTTCGTCGCCAAGCCCGTCGACATCGCGTCACTGATCGAGCGCGTGCATCGGCTCGGCGTGGTCGTCGCCGGGCGTGCCGACTCGGGCGGCGTCGATCGCGCCTAGCACGGCGCGGACGTCGAGCGGTTTCTCGAACAGACGGTCCGGTCGAGCATCGTCGGGACCGTCGTCCCCGCCGGCCGTGACGACGATCACCGGAAGCTCGGGGCGATCGACTCGGATGCGGCGGAGCACGTCCCAGCCGGATCGGTCGGGGAGCCCGATGTCGAGCAGAACCACGTCGACCGTGTGGTCGTCGAGCAGCGCGAGGCCGGCGGCGGCGGTCTCGGCCGATCGCAACGTCAGATCGGGGCGCAGCCGGAGAGCCGCACGCACCACCTCGACACTCGCCGGATCGTTCTCGATGTAGAGCACGGTCCCGTGACCGGACCGCGACCGAGTCGTCGCCGCCGAATCGGGCTCGTCGTGCGGTGCCGACACGGCGTTCCCCGACGCGACCGGGAAGTCCGCGTGGAAGGTACTGCCGACCCCCAGCGTGCTCACCACGGCGACTGAACCGTGCATCTCGCGCATCAGCCGCTCGCACACGGCGAGGCCGAGCCCGGTCCCTTTCTTGCCGGACACGGTGGCGTCGTCGAGCCGGAGGAACGGCTGGAAGATGTCGTCGAGTGACTCGGGCGCGATACCCGGGCCGGTGTCGGCGACGCTCACGCGGACGGTGTCGCCGTCGACTCGGCTCACGTCGACATCGACCCTCCCCCCGGTCGGCGTGTACTTGACGGCGTTGTCGAGGAGGTTGATGACGACCTGTCGCATGCAGCGCTGGTCGGCGAGCGCCGAGGGTGTGGCGTCGTCGACGTGCCGCACGATCTCGATCTCCCGCGCCGCCGCCAGCGGCCGAACGAGCTCGAGCGCCTCGCCGACCACGTCGGCGGCGTCGACCGGGACGGCATCGACCGAGAGTTGGCCGGACTCGATGCGTGAGAGATCGAGCAGCTGGTCGATCAGGTCGCGGAGGTGGCGTCCGGCGCTCACGATCTGTTCGACGCTGTCGGCGCGCTGGCCGGCATCGAGGTCGACCATCTGCATCACCTGTGCGAACCCGAGGATCGAGTTGAGCGGGGTGCGGAGTTCGTGGCTCGCGAGTGCCAGGAAGTCGGTTTTCGCCTGGTTCGCCGCCTCGGCGACCTCGCGAGCGCGGAGGTCGGCGAGCTGGCGTCGCGACGCGGTGATGTCGCGTACTTCGACGTAGAGGTAGGGCTGACGGCCCGACTCGGCCGGAATGAGCGAGGAGTGCAGCGAGAGCCATGCGTCGCCGTTCGAGTCGGCGAGCGGAACGTCGACGGTGCGCAGCGTCGACGTTCGGGCGTCGCGTTGTTCGGCCCACGATTCGAGGACGGCGGCGTGGTGGTCGGCGTCGACCAGGTCGAGCAGGTTGGTGCCTGCCAGCTCGGCGACCGATCGTCCGACGACGCGCGACAGCGCCGGGTTCGACTTGGAGATCGTGCCGTCGAGTGCGGTGAGCGCGAGGCCGGCGGCGGCTCCCTCGAACGCGCTGCGGAAGCGCGCCTCGCTCTTGGCGAGCGCGGCGAAGAGTCGGTGGTGGTCGATCGCCACGGCAGCGAGATACGTGAACCGGTTGACGCGTCGGATGGCCGACTCGTCCGGGTGCCAGGGCGCCGGCTTGTACACGGCGAACGTGCCGAGGATGTCGCCGCCCTCCGCGGCGACGATCGGTGTCGACCAGCACGAGCGCAACCCGTGGGCGAGTGCGATGTGTCGGAAGTCGTCCCAGTTCTCGTCGGTTGTCACGTCGGCGGCGATCACGGGCTTGCCCGTGTACGCAGCAGTGCCGCACGACCCCTGCCCGACGCCGATCGCCACCCCGTCGATCGCTTCGCGGTACGCGAGCGGCAGGCGCGCGCCGGCACCATGACGGAGGAAGCGACCCTCGTGCAACAGCAGGATCGAGCACATGGCGCCGGGAAGTTGCCGTTCGATGGCGGCGACGATCGCTTCGAGCGACTCCGAGAGCGGGGCGTGGCGGACGACCCCTTCGAGGATGTCGGCTTGCGCGCCCACCTGGTCGGAGGGCTCCACCGCGGCGAGCGAGCCGGCGGTCGGGTCGGGTGCGTGCCGGTCGAACCGGGGCAGGGTGAGCTCGACGGTCGTGGGTGCAGCTCCGTGGCCGGGGTCGGTCACGATCAGAGCGCCCCCCAGGTCGTCGGCCTGTTCGGCGATCAGCGCAAGACCGAGGCCGAGGCGATCGGACCCCGACGGTGCGGCGAACGGTCGGCCGACCTCGGTCGGTGGATCGTCCGGGAAGCCCGAGCCGTCATCGGTGACGCGGAGCGTCGCGACCTCATGGTCGGCCCGCACCGACATGCGGACGTCGGTCGCCCCGGCGCGACGGGCATTCGCGATCAGTTCGTCGACGGAGCGCCCGAGCGCGTGCTCGTCGGCGAGGACGACGACGTCGTCGTCCGGGACCGTCGCCGTGATGTCGGGGGCATCGACCCGATCGCGCACGAGCGCACACAGGTCGACCGGCACGAGCACGAGACCGCAGCGGTTCGGGCGGCCCGAGCGCCAGACGTCGTCGCCCGCATCGTCGACGATGTCCCGGATGCGTTGCAACGCCTCCTCCGTGTCGAGCCGACCGTGCTGCGCCGCGTCGGTGGTCAGCCCGATCAGGTTCAGCGACTGGGCGACGTCGTGTGCGGCCCGGCGTGAGGCTCGAGTGACACGCGTGCGACGCGCAGCCATCGCGGTGGCGGCGTGACGCGCCAGCTCCAGCCCGGGTGCGTCGCCGCGCCCGGTGTCGCCGACGAGGACGACGTCGGCACCGGCCGACTGAGCGATCACGTGCTCGTCGGCGACAAGGCCGTCGACGATCGCCACGATGGGTGCATCCCGGTCGAGCGAGCGACGTCGAGCGACCTCGGCGACCTCCGTGAGCACCGCACAATCGTCGATCGACGGCGTCTGGTCTCGTGTCATTACCCGAACCCCCTTCCGCTCGCATACTGTCAGACGTGATCGGCCCGACGACAGGAGAAGGGGGCACCGTGTCGGACGGACAACCGCAACCGAGCATCCGCGCCTTGATCGTCGACGACCATCGCATGCTCGCCGAACTGCTGTCGTCCGCGCTCGACGATCGCCCGGAGATCACCGTCGTCGGCACCGCGTCGTCGTCGGCCGAGGCGTTGACCGCGGTCGCGTCGCTCCGGCCCGATGTGGTCGTGCTCGACTACGACCTCCCGGACGGCGACGGCGTCGCACTGGTCGGACCGCTCCGTGAGGCGGCGCCGAACTGCCGCGTGCTCATGCTGACGTCGTACACCGACCCCGTTCTGCTCAGCGATGCGATCGAGGCCGGGTGCGCCGGCTTCGTCACCAAACGGAACAGCACCGACGAGATCGCATCGGCGGTGCTCGCCGTTGCCTCCGACGAGACGCCGGTCTCGCCCGACATGGTGCGGTCGCTCGTCCGCAAGGACCACACCGCGACCGGCTCCGACCTCACCGCGCGTGAGGTCGAGGTGCTCCGGCTGGCAGCACAGGGACTGAGCAACAAGGAGATCGCCGAGCAGCTCTTCCTCAGCGTGAACACCGTGCGCAACCACATGCAGCGGGTGCTGAACAAGCTGGGCGCGCACTCGAAGCTCGAAGCGACCGCCATCGCCGCCCGGCTCGGCATCGTCCGACGCTGAGTTGGTGCACTCGCACTAACGCGTTTGACGCGGCGGCCTCTGTCGGTGCCGACGCCGGGCGACGACGCTGATGCCACCCGTCGGGGAGACGGGCATCGAGCGAGAGAGGGGATGACGTGCTCGGGACAACGAACGCTGCCGTCCGGCCCCGCGCCTCGGTTCGATCCACCAGCCCAGCCGAGGAGGCCGCTTCATGAAGCTCGCTCTGTACCTGCCCAACTTCCGCGACGAGGTCACCGTCCAGGAACTGTCCGATCTGACCGATCTCGCCGAGGAGCTCGACTTCGACTCGATCTGGACGCTCGATCGCATCGTCGTGCCCGAGGCGTCCGATCGCGAAGAGCTCGAGTACGCGTTCGGCATGATGGACGGCTTCCCGAAGTCGCTCCCCGTGTCGTCGCGCGGCCAGTGGTTCCAGGGCTGGCCGTTGATCCCGTGGCTCGCCGCCAAGACCACGAAGTGTCGCATTGGCATGAGCATCACCGACACGCCGTACCGGGCGCCGGGTGTGCTCGCCGCCGAACTCGCCACGGTCGATCACCTGTGCAACGGCCGCCTCAACGTCGGCGTCGGTGCGGGCTGGATGCCCGAGGAGTTCGCGGCGTCGAGCGCGTCGCACATCTTCCCGAAGCGTCACAAGCACGTCCGAGAGACGATCGAGATCATGCAGGGCATCTGGACCAACGAGGTGTTCGAGTACCACGGCGAGTTCGCCGACTTCCCGCCGTGCGGCTTCGGCGCGAAGCCGGTCCAGGACCCGCACCCGCCCATCTTCTTCAGTGGACTCCGAGACCCGAAGCGGGCTGCCAGTCGGATCGCGAAGTACGACCTGTCGGGTTGGATCGGCATCCAGGACACGCCGAGCGAGTTCCTCGAGTGGCGCGGACCGATCCAGCAGGAGCTCGAGGAGCTGGGCAAGCCCGACGCGCTCGAGCAGCTCGAGCTGTGCAGCATGTACTGGTTCGTGATCACCGACGAGCCCTCCGACCAGACCGACATCGGCAAGGCGAGCAACATCCTCGTCGGCACGAAACAGCAGATCACCGACAAGCTGAAGGAGCTCAAGGAGGCCGGGCTGACGATGCCGCTCATCTGGCCGCCGTTCGCCGACGTGCCGGTCTCGAAGACGCTCGACGACCTCAAGGTCCTCAAGCACGAGATCATGCCCGAGGTCGACGCGAGCTGACCCTCCCCCGGTGGATCGTTGATGGCGCTCACCACTGCCAGGCACCGCGTGCGCCGCGTCCACGGACGAGCTCGATGAAGCTCTCCGAGGGCGCGGCGCTCGCGCGTCTGGCCACCACCGATCACGGTGTGCTGGCCACCGTCGACGTCGAGCGAGGCGTGCACGCAGTGCCCGCCGTGTTCGCGGTCGCCGACGGACACCTGGGTGTACCGATCGACCGGGTCAAGCCGAAGACGTCGGTGCGGTTGCGGCGCGAACGAAACCTCGACGCCGACCCGCGAGCGACCTTCGTCGTCGACCACTGGGACCGCGACGACTGGTCGCAGCTCTGGTGGGTTCGACTCGACCTGGTGCGGGTCACCGACGCGCATCGTGCCGAGCACCTGGCGGCCTGCCTGGTCGACCGCTATCCCCAGTACCGCGCCGCGGGTCCGGACGGGCTCGCCGATGTCATCGTGTTCCGGATCGACGACGTCGTCGGCTGGTCGGCCGGCTGACGGTTCTGGTCAGGAGAGGGCGGGTTCGCGTCGGGCGACGCTCACACGGGTGACCGCCTCGATGTGTCGTGCGATGCCGTGTTCGTTGGCGCCGATGCGGAGCGTGTCGACGGCACCGGCGTCGATGTTGGCCTGCACCTCGACGGCCGCGGCGAAGTCCTCGTCGGGGATCGTCACACAGACGCGTTCCCAGTTCCGCTGCCACAGCTCCGTCTCGTCGATCCGGTCGGCCGGAACCATCATCGTCAAGCGGGCGATCGTGCGGGTCGGATCGGTCGGATGCGGGCGGAGCGAGAACAGCTCCACGTGACCGGCTTGCCACTGCACGACCGTGCCGGGCACCAGGATGAACGCGCCGGTCAGATGACGCAGCACCTCCCACTGTTCGCGCGGGCGCTCGGCCAGTTCTTTCAGGAACCGGTTCTTCGGGAGCCAGCCGCCGAAGTGGTCGCCGAAGTCGCCGATCGTCGTCATGTTGGCCGGGAAGTACGGAGCGATCGAGTCCCGGTGCAGGTACTTGAGGTGGTAGATCTCCATGAAGCCGTCGGTGAGCAGCTTCCAGTTGCACCCGAGGTCGTACTCGGTCGCTGCGAAGTGCACCATCTCGCCGAGTCCGAGTTCGGTGAACATCCGGTCGACCTCGGGCCCGAGCCAGTCGGCGATCGGCCGCGACTCGGCATCGGCGTCGGGGGTGACCCAGATGATCCCGTGGCGTTCCTCGCAGCCGAGCGTCCGGAGTCCTTGTGTGCAGGGCTCGGTGGAGAACAGCGACGGGTCGGACACCGAGCGGAGCGAGCCGTCGAGGTCGTACGACCAGGCATGGAAGCCACACGAGAAGATCCGTGCCGAACCCGACGCGCGGGTTTCGACCGTGGCGCCTCGATGGGCGCAGACGTTGCGCATGGCGTGGACGTCACCGGACCGATCGCGAGTGACGATCACCGGCACACCGGCCAGCGTGGTCGTGACGAAGTCGCCCGGCGCGGCGAGTTCGCTCGAGGCGAGCGCGGCGACGGGGGAGCCGCCGATCGCAGCCATCTCCTGCGCATGCCGCTCGGGGTCGGTGTACACCGCCGGGTCGAGCTCGGTGAACCCGGTGGTGGCCGGTGCCGGGCCGTTGACGACCAGGTCGTTGATGCGGTCGCCGATCTCGAGTTCCATCTCCCGTTGCATGGTGGTCTATTATTCGACCCATGGTCGAAACTGTCAACCCCGACGCTCCGACGAGAGCCGAGAAACGGCGCGAACAGCGTCGCGATCTGATCATCGCCGCCGCCGAGGCCGAACTCAGCGAGTCGGGCATTGCCGGCACCACGCTCGCCGGGGTGGGCGAACGGGTCGGGCTCTCGAAAGGAGCGCTCTACTACTACGTCGACAGCCGCGACGCCCTGCTCGCCCTTGTGCTCGAAGATGGTCTGCGGGCGGTCCGCGAGGAGGCCGCCCGCTCGGTCGGCGACGACGCATCGCCGCTCGAACGGCTGGCCGCCTTCGGCCGGGCCCACGTCCGACTCGCCGTCGAGCGGCCGTCCGGCCAGCTGATCATCAGCAACGTCGACCTGCTCGCCGCGCACGACCGCACCGCCGAACTGTTGCACGAGCACGAGGAGGCCGCCCGTGCGATCGTCCGCGAGGCGGTCGCCGCCGGCGACCTGCGCGACCTGCACCCGGTCGTCGCGTCATCGGCGTTCTTCGGCGCCCTCAACACGCTGTGCCGCACCTACGACCCCGACGGCGAACTCACCCTCGACGAGATGATCGACGCCACGCTCGACCTCCTCGTCAAGGGCTGGGCCGGCCGCTGACGATCCGAGAGGACCCCGATCATGAGGAACGACACGACCTCGACCGAACTCGGTGACGAAGCCGCCGCATGGTCGGCACTCGCCGAGCTGTACCACCGCTACCTCACCGGTCTGCTGCTCGGGATGGTCACCCGCATCGGTACCGCGCCGGCCGCCGAGGTGGTCTTCCGGCTGTTCCGCAACCAGCACCTCGAGGCGTTCCACCCGGGTCTCGAGAAGCTCGGCCTGACCGACGAGCCCGACGCCGTGGCGTGCGCCAAGTACCACGTGCTGTCGAACGCGCTCGGCGGCGTGCGCGTCGAGTGGATCCCGGAGTCCGACACGAAGTCGTGGGTTCGATACCTCCCACCGCGCTGGATCTTCGACGGCACCGCCGTCTGTGGCATCCCCACCGAGCTGAGTCGGGCGATGCTGCGCGGCTGGCACGGCCACAACGGGGTGTCACTCGGGAACGACCGGCTCGGCTTCGTCGCCACCTCGCAGACCACCGACGGGCAACCCGGCTTGGTCGGCTACTACATCGAAGAGACCGAGCCACTGTCGCCCGAGGACCGCGTGCGGTTCCGACCCGGCGAGCAACCACCCGGGCCGGCGGCGACCCTGCCGACGCCGTCGTGGGATCCGGTTCGCCTCGCCAAGGTCGAACGCAACTACGCAATGAACTACATCCACACGATCCTGCCGGCGATGACCGAGGTGCTCGGACCGGCCGAGACGCGCAGCGTGGCGGTCGTGGTCGGTCACCAGATCGGGATGCAGTTCCATCAGAGCGTGATGGCGACGCTCGGCGACGACCGCTCGTTCGAGGAGCGGTTCGGTCGGCTCCTCGACGCGCACGGTCCGACCTGTGACGTGACCGGCGCGCCCTCGCCGACCGTCCGGCTCTCGCAGTGGCGTCTGTTCGACCCGGCCACGGTCCACCCGGTCGTGTTCGACGGTTGGAACGCGCTGTGGGAGGGGCTGGCTGCGATGGAGGACCGCCGGCTCGTCGTGCGTCGTCGCCTCGACCTCGGCGACGACGCCTTCGAATGGGAAGTGCGCGCCTCGTCGGCCCTCGGCTGATGCCACCGGTACGGTGACCGACATGTCCCGCCGAGTGCTCATCACCGACGCCGACGAGTTCGTCGGGCCGGCCGCCGTCGAACGTTTCCGAGCGGGCGGTGACGACGTCGTCGTCCGGACCGAACCGTTCGGGTCGCGCTCCGACGTCGAGGGGTTCGTCGCCGAGCACGGTCCGTTCGACGTCGTCGTCGCGAATCTCGAGGCGTCGATCACGGTGGCGTCGATCGTCGATCACGACGACGCCGTCACGGACGACCTCGACGCCCGGCTCGTCCGACCGCTGTACTGGCTGTTCTCGACGTGCCTGCCGCCGATGGTCGAACGCAGCGAGGGTGCGGTGGTCGTCCCGGCGTCGGCGACGGCGATCCGGTCGTCGTCGCATCCGATCGCTGGCTACGAGGCGGCACGCGCGCACCAGCTCCAACTCGTGCGCAGCGTCGGCAAGGAGATGGCACGGCACGGGGTGCGGGTCAACGGCATCGCCCCCAACTTCATCGAGAACCCGTCGTACTTCCCGCCCGACACCGTGGCCGATCCCGACTTCCAGGCGTCGTTGCGGACGAACGTGCCCGCACAACGCCTCGGCAGAGGAGCCGAGGCGGCGTCGGTGCTGTGGTGGCTCGCCTCACCCGAGGCGTCCTACGTGTTCGGCACGATCGTGCCCACCGACGGCGGCTGGACCCTCTGACGTTCTGGCGCGTCGACCTCGTCGACCTGGCACCCTGGACGGTGCATGAGCGACGCGATCCCGACCACGATGGCCGCCGTCCACCTCCGCGGTTTCGGTGGCACCGATCAGCTCGAGTACGTCACCGACGCGCCGGTGCCGACGCCCGCACCCGATCAGGTGTTGATCCGGGTCGCGGCCGCCGGCGTCAACAACACCGACATCAACACGCGCACCGGTTGGTACGCGCGCGACGTGACCGGCAGTTCGGCCGACGCCGCCGGTGGTTCGCAGTCGGGTGACGAAGGCTGGGCCGGCGCACTCGAGTTCCCGCGTATCCAGGGCGCCGACGCGTGCGGCCGGATCGTCGCTGTCGGGGCCGACGTCGACCCGAGCCGGGTGGGGGAGCGGGTCATCGTGACGACGATGCAGACCGCCTACTCGACCGAGCCGCTCAGCACGACCGTGTTCGGTTCGGAGTACGACGGTGCGTTCGCCCAGTACGCCGTTGCTCACACCGACGAGACCTACGCCGTCGACTGCGACTGGACCGACGTCGAGCTCGCCTCGATCCCATGCGCCTACTCGACGGCCGAGAACATGCTGCACCGGATCGAACTCGGTGCCGAGCGAGTCCTGATCACGGGCGCATCGGGCGGCGTCGGACACGCTGCGGTGCAACTGGCGAAGCGGCGCGGCGCCACCGTGATCGCCGTGGCGGGTGCCGACAAGGCCGACGCGGTTCTCGGGCTCGGCGCCGACGAGGTGATCGGCCGCGACGTCGACCCGGCCGAGCGCTTCGGTGAGTCGTCGTTCGACGCCATCGTCGACGTGGTCGCCGGCTCGTTCTTCGGTTCGGTGACACGGCTGCTGCGCAACGGCGGTCGGTACGTGACGGCGGGTGCGATCGCCGGACCGATCGTCGAGCTCGACGTGCGTGATCTGTACTTGAAAGACCTCAGCCTGCACGGTTCCACGTACCAGCCGCCCGAGGTGTTCGCGAACCTCGTCGGCTACATCGAGCGCGGTGAGATCCGCCCGCTGATCGCCGCCACCTATCCGCTCGAACGCATCGTCGACGCCCAGGACGCCTTCGTCGCGAAACACCACGTCGGCAAGATCGTCCTCACCATCCCCACCGGAACGTGATCGAGGCCGGCCCCCCGTACTCGTCGTCGCGGCGTACGGTGGACACGTGACTCCAGAGGCGGTTGCCGAACTCGCCCATCTGCGGCGGGCCCGTGATCTGATCGACCGTGAGTACGCATCGCCGCTCGACGTACCCGCGATGGCCGAGGTGGCAGCGATGTCACCCGCCCACTTCTCGCGACGTTTCCGCGACGTGTACGGCGAGACGCCGTACAGCTACCTGATGACCCGGCGCATCGAACGAGCACAGGAGTTGCTGCGGCACGGAGCGACCGTCACCGAGGCGTGCATGGCGGTCGGGGCGACCTCGCTCGGCTCCTTCAGCTCGAAGTTCTCCGAGATCACCGGCCTGTCGCCATCGAGCTATCGAGGACTCGACCACAGTGATCTCGAAGTCGTGCCGCCGTGCGTGGCGAAAGAACAGCTCCGGCCCCGCCGTTCACGTTCATCGATGTCAGCCTGATCGAGCAGGAATGGAGAAGCGGGCCGACTGGGCCCGTCCGTACGGTGGCGACATGACCGTTTCTGTCTCGACCATGTTCATCACCGTCCACGACGGCGACGAAGCGCTGACCTTCTACCGAGATGCCCTCGGCCTCGACGTGCGCAACGACGTCAGCAAGGGTGACTTCCGGTGGATCACCGTCGGTGCTCCGGGCCAGGCCGTCGACGTGGTCCTGTCGTATCCGCACGGCGGCCGCTCCGAGGCCGACGGCGATGCGTTGCTCTCCCTGGTCACCAAGGGAGCGATGCAGGCGGCCATCTTCCGCAGTGACGACCTCGACGCTACGTTCGAACGGGTTCGGGCGAGCGGTGCCGAGGTGCTCCAGGAACCGAAGCCGCAGCCCTGGGGTGTGACCGATTGTGCCTTCCGCGACCCGTCGGGCAACCTCGTCCGGATCGCTCAGGCTTGAGGGGTTTGCGATGAAGACGATGACCTGCAAACAGCTCGGTGGCCCGTGCGGTTACGCACACCACGGCGAGTCGGCCGACGACGTGATCAACGCCCAGGACCGACACCTCAAGGAGATGGAGGCGGCAGGTGACGTCGCCCACCAGCCGGCCCGTGATGAGATGAAAGCTCGCTGGCGCAAGCCGGTGTCCGGTCTGCGGTGGTACCGCGACGCCAAACGCCGATTCGCCGACCTCCCCGACGACTGACGACCGGGACCCGGTCAGCGGTGGCCGGGGGCCATGTAGAACCAGAAGGGGAACGGGGCCTCTTGGGCTTCCAGTGCCTTGCGGGCGGCGAGCAGCGTCTTGCCGGCCTCGGTCGTCTCGAAGAACCACGCCTCGGCGGCACGCCCGCCCGGCGGTGGGCCGTCGACGAGCTGGAGCGCCGCCTCGTCGTAGTACGAGCGGATGTCGTGGGCGACGGCGACGGTGTTCTTGCCCGGGAGCGGCACCTCCTTCCAGCGCTCACCTTCGGCCCAGCGGTGCAGCGTCGCCAAGGCGTCGGGCACCTGGTCGGCGGTGATCGCACGGCCCACCTCGGTCACGCCGCGCTTGGCGACCGACCGGTCGTAGGCAGCGCGCAGCCCATTGGCTTCGTCGACGGCGGGCGGCAGGGTCGGGTCGAAGCGCGGCGGTAGCGAACACGCCATCGGCGTCTCGTCGGCTTCGATCACCTCGGGGAAGGTCTCGATCACCGGTTCTGCCGCATCGAGCAGCGACAGGCCTTGCTCGAGCACTCGTCGTTGGAAGGCTGCGTCACTCGGCAGGCCGAGCGGTCGTCCCAGCGGGAACTCGCAGTAGAGCGCTCGGGGCGGGTGCATCTTCTCGACGACCTCGATCATCGAGGCGAGGACGATCGTCGCCAGACCGGCGGCTTCGAAGACGTGGGCGAGCGTACTCACGGTACGCGTGCACAGTGGTCAAACCGGCGTGAAGATGACGACGTCGACCTCGTCGGCCAGCAGCTCGGCAGCGCACGCCGGACCGGTGTCGAGACGGAGCTCGCTGACGGTGTCGGGCTGGTTCCCGGCGAAGGCGAAGTGGCGAGGTGCCACGTCGCCGATCACGCCGTCGGCGGCCAGCTCCTCGAGCCGATCGATCGGGTAGACGACGTTCAGGTCGATCTGGAACCCGGTGTGATCGAAGTTCGGACTCCAGTGGCCCATGACGAGATCGCGGTCGGTCCGGTCGAGTGCTCGGAAGCCGGTGTCACCCTGCGAGAAGCGTTCCTGGTCGGGGCGGTACAGCGCCGCGGACGTCACGATCGCGACCCGACGCTCCGACAGCGGCGTGTCGGATCTCGTGAACGCGGTCGTGTCGAACTCGGGGACCGGCAGCGTGGCGGCGTACGCCCGCATCGCAGCGTCGCCCGACATCAGTCCGCTGCTCCGTCGATGGTCGTGGTCGGCACGGGTGGGTCCTCTCGGTCGGCCGGTCGTTCGCTGCGACCGTACCGCCGGCGCCTCCACCGCTCCCGATCGGACCGGTCCGCCCGCCTCACCGGCCCAGCGGCCCCGGCCCGGTCGCCCGGTTCTCGGCGGCTGCCGTCCGGTTTCCCGGACGTGAGCCGCCGAGAAGGTGGGGGTCGACCCGGCGGTTGGGTTCTCGGTGGCTGTGGTGCGG
Organism: Ilumatobacter fluminis; assembly: GCF_004364865.1. Lineage (NCBI taxonomy): Bacteria > Bacillati > Actinomycetota > Acidimicrobiia > Acidimicrobiales > Ilumatobacteraceae > Ilumatobacter > Ilumatobacter fluminis. Next base: position 4,175,546 of record NZ_SOAU01000001.1, on the reverse strand, counting down.
CTTCCCGGATGTGAGCCGCCGAGAAGTGGTTGTGGTTCTCGGTGGCTGTGGTGCGGTTTTCCGGACGTGAGCCGCCGAGAAGGTGGGGGTCGACCTGGCGGTTGGGTTCTCGGTGGCTGTGGTGCGGTTTCCCGGACGTGAGCCGCCGAGAACGCAAAGGCGTCTCGTGTGTGTTGCTAATGAGAATCGTTCTCAGTACGGTGGCTGGTCATGACACGATCCACCCGACCTCCCCGACTGCTGGCGGCTGCGGCCGTTTGCGCTGTCGTCCTCGCCGCCTGCGGTGACAGCGACGACTCGAGCGACGAACCGGCGGCCGCGACCGCCGCTCCCGCCGAGACGACACCGGAGACGACGACGCCGCCCACGACCGGCCCGCCCGAGACGACGGCGCCGCCGACCACCATCGCCGAGGACGATGACGACGACGACCACGGCCATGACGACCACGATCACGATCATGACGACCACGATCATGACGACCACGATCACGAGGAGGACGACCACGATCACGGCGACGAGGACCACGATCATGACGAGGACGACCACGATCATGACGACGACGCCGTCGAGGTGGCCGAGCCCGAGCTGCGGCTGGTCGTGGCCGATGCCGTCGAGCCGGTGGTCCGCGTCGTGCGCTACAGCGACGGCGAGGTGATCGCCACCCTCGACATGCCCGGCACCGTCGCGGTGTCCGACGCCGGCCGGTACACGCTCGCGGCGGCTCGTGCCGACGACCGGCTCGAGGTGGTCGACCCCGGCACGTGGACCGAGCCGCACGGCGACCACTTCCACTCCTTCGTCGCCACGCCGACCCTGACCGACATGGGTTTCGACGTCGATGATCCCACCCACGTGGTCGGACACGGCGACCTCCTCGCCGTGTTCAACGACGGCGACGGCAGCGTGATGGTGCTCGACCAGACGGCCCTGTCGTACGACGACGCCGTCGTCGCGACGCTCGACAGCGGCGCCGCCCATCACGGTGTCGCGGTCGCGCTGGCCGAGTACGGCGTCGTCGTGCTCACGACACCGGTCGAGGGCGAGTCACTGCCGGACGGCGTCGCCGTCGTCGACCTCGAGACCGGCGAGGAGCTCCAACGCTTCCCCGATTGCCCCGGTCTCCACGGCGAGGCGGCAACCGAAGCGTTCGTCGCGTTCGGGTGCGCCGACGGCGTCCTGATCCTCGAGCCGCACGACGACCACTGGGACGCGCGCGCGATCGCCCGACCGGAGGGCTCGGCAGACGACGCCCGCACCGGCACCCTCGCCGCGTCCGGTGAGATCCTCGTCGGCAACCTCGGCAGCGGCGCCCTCGCCGTGATCGATCTCGAGGGCGGCGTGGCGACGGCGATCGAGCTGCCGGTGGACATGCGCGGCTTCGCGCTCGCACCGGACGGTGCCTCGGTCGTCGTCCTGACCATCGACGGGCAGGTGCACCTGATCGATCCGGCCACCGGAACCATCACGGCGTCGACCCCGGTCGTCGACGCGTTCGAGTTGCCCGAGGGCCACGGTGCTGCACCGATCCCGCAGCTCGCCGTGGTCGAGGGCCACATCTTCGTCACCGATCCCGTGAACGGCGGCATCGTCGAGCTCGATTCGAGCCTCGCCGAGCTCGGTCGTTTCGACGTCGGCGGCGCGCCGGCCGGCGTCGTGCTGGCCGGCTGACCCGCCACGACGAACGTCCGGATGCCGCCCGATCCGACCGGGCGGCATCCGGTCGATAGCGTCACCTCCGGGTGCCCCTCGACACCCGGAGGTGATGACGTGACCGCAGAGTTCTCCGATGTACCGGTGATCGACCTGGCCGCCGAAGCGGCCCGCCTCGGCGCGGGCGGATTGGGGGAGTACCTGGCGACCGTGTACCACGAGGTCGGCTTCGCCGTCGTGACCGGGCACGGCGTGCCGACCGAGATCACCGACGAGGCGTTCGCCGCCGCCCGCCGCTTCTTCGAACTCCCGCTCGAACAGAAGGAGGCCGTCGACAAGCGACGATCGCGGCACTTCCGGGGTTGGGAGGCGACCGGCGTCGAGCGCACGAACAACCGCCCCGACATCCGCGAGCAGCTCGACTTCTGGACCGAGCACCCGGCTCGCGACGTCGATGTCGAGCCGCCGTACCTCCGCCTCCTCGGACCCAACCAGTGGCCGTCCGACGACCTCGCGCCGGGCTTCGCGGCTGCGGTGCAGCGCTGGATCTACGCGGCAGCGGAGCTCGCCGACCGGGTGATGGGGCTCTTGTCGCTGGGACTCGGCCTCGACGAGGATCACCTGCGGCGAGCGTTCGGGGACGAGTGCATGTCGCTGTGCAAGGTCATCAACTATCCGCCGACGCCGGCAGGCCAGTTCGGCGTGAACGCCCACCACGACGCCGGCTTCCTGACGGTCCTCGCCACCGGCGGCACGCCCGGTCTCGAGGTGCAGAACGCCGCCGGTGAGTGGATCGCTGTCCCGAACGTCGACGACGGGTTGGTCATCAACCTCGGCGAGGTGTTCCAGAAGATGACCGGCAACTACTTCGTCGCGACGCCGCACCGCGTCGCGACGCCGACGGCGCGACGGTCGATCGCCTACTTCCACGGCCCGTCGCTCGACATGCCACTCGTCGCGCTCCCGCTCGAGCAGCGCTTCGCCGATGCGGTGGCTGCCAGCCCGCGCCACGCCGCCGCCGGGTTCATGGTGCAACCGGACGAGGTCGATGCGGGGGCCGCCGACATGTCGAGCCCGCATCATCCCGATCGCTACGGCGAGCAGCTCTGGAACTATTTCGCCCGCAGCTACCCCGACAACGTCCGCCTCCACTACGGCTGACGGGCCACCGCTGGGTCGGGTGTCGTACGGAACGGCGAGGCGCAGCCGAGGCGTTTCGGGAGATCGCCCGACCCAGTGATCAGGTGGCGCGTCGTCGTCGCCGGAGTCGGGTGATCTCCGGAAACGTCGACTCCGTCGCCGTTCCCTGCGACACCCGACCCGGGTTCGTTCCGTCGGCTAGAGCTGCGGAACGCGACTCGGCGACAGGTCGAGGCCGGGGTAGCCGGCTTCGGCGAGGTCGTCGATCTTCTTGGCGTAGCGGTGGGCGCCGCCGAAGTAGGCGTGGTAGCGCACGGTGCCTTCGCCACGGCCGGGGAGGTTCGGGTTGTAGCCGGTGAACCAACCCTTGCTGCGGCGGAACAGCAGCCGTTCGTGTGCCGTCACGACCTCGTCGAGCCACTCCTGTTCGGGCTCGGATCTCGCCTCGATGCGGTCGATGCCGGTTTCCCTGGCGTGCTCGAGCAGCCCCGTGATCCAGTCGGCGCCCTTCTCGATGGCTCGCGGGAAGTTCGTCGAGCCGGACACGCTCTGCGGCCCCGCCACCATGAGGAGGTTCGGGAACCCGGCCGAGAGCAGGCCGTAGTACGTGGTGGTCACGTCTGCCCACTTGTCCTTCAGTGCGAGGCCGTCGACCCCGCGGATGTCGATCCGGTCGAACGACCCCGTCATCACGTCGAAGCCGGTCGCGTACACGATGATGTCGAGTTCGTGGTGGCCGGCCGTCGTCTGGATGCCGGTCGCCGTGATGCGTTCGATCGGGTGCTCCGACACGTCGACCAGTTGGACGTTGTCGCGGTTGTAGGTCTCGAAGTAGTTCGTCTCGAGCGGGAGCCGCTGCAGCCCGAAGCCGTGATCGGTCGGGATCAGCTTCTCGGCGACCGCCGGGTCGTCGACCCGCTGGCGGATGCGGTCGGCGATGTACTCGGACACCTCCCTGTTGGCGTCCTCGTCGAGGAAGATCTCACCGAAGTTGGCGGCCAGGATCGCGAAGCCCGGTTGCGTGTAGAGGTCGTCCCAGATCGCCCGGCGTTCTTCCGGGGTCTTGTCCCAGAAGCCCCAGATCGGTGTGTGGACGAAGCCGCCGTTCGACGCGGCGCACGCCGCGAAGATCTTGTCGTAGCGCGAGCGGATGTCGGCCATCTCCTCGTCGGAGATCTCGGAGTTGTTGAGCGGCGAACTCCAGTTGGGGCGCCGCTGGAACACGGTCAGTTCGGCGACCTCCGGTGCGATCGCGGCGATGACCTGGATGCCGGTCGCTCCGGTGCCGATCACCCCGACCCGCTTGCCGGCCAGCTCGACCGGCTCCTTCGGCCAGTCGTAGGTGTGGAACGCCGCACCCTCGAAGTCGTCCTTGCCCTCGAAGTCGGGGATGATCGGCCGCGAGATCGGGCCGACGCTCGCCACGACGAATCGGGCGACGTACTCGTCGCCGTTGGTGAGCGAAACGTGCCAACGGCGCTCGTCGTCGTGCCACTGCATCCGTTCGACGCGGCACCCGAACCGCATGTGGCGGCGCAGGTCGAACTTGTCGACCACGTACTCGAGGTAGCGCAGGTTCTCGGGCTGGGGCGAGAACCGTTCCTTCCAGTGCCACTCGTCGAGCAGCTCCTTCGAGAACGAGTAGCCGTAGGTGTAGCTCTCGGAGTCGAATCGGCAGCCGGGGTAGCGATTGCGGTACCACGTGCCGCCGACGTCATCGTCGGCCTCGAGCACCACGGCGTCGAACCCGGCGTCGACGAGTCGGTTGATCTGGTAGATCCCCGACACCCCGGCGCCGATCACGATCACGTCGAACTCACGTCGCTCATCCCCCATGTGGCTCACCGTATTGAGAGGTCGCCGTCGGCAGCGAGGCAGGCCGCCCCTTGCACCCTTTTACATCATCACTATGATGTAACGACATGCCCCGACGTGTGGATCACGATCAGCGACGAGCCGAACTGCTCGAGGCAGCCGTCGACGCGATCGCCGAGTACGGCCTCGACCACGTCAAGCTGACCGACATCGCGGCATCGGCCGGCGTGACGACCGGCGCGCTCGGCTACTACTTCCGCGACAAGTCCGACCTGCTCGTCGCAACGCTCGACTACGTCGCCGCCAAGATGTCCGCCGGCGATTCGCGTCTCGCCATGACCTTCTTCGGTGGCGGGGTCGGCCTGTACCTGCCCACGACCGACGAGGTGCGTCGCGTCTGGCGCGTCTGGTTGGCCTACTGCGGGGCCGCGCCGTCGTCGCCGAAGCTGATGGACGCCTACCGCCGCTTCTACCGCACGATCGAGGACCGGATCGCCCGGTACCTCGCCGACCTCGGTCACCCCGAGCCGCAGGACGCCGCCGGAGCGATCGTCGCCGCGGTCGACGGCATCGGACTCTGCGCCACCGTCGCCCCCGATCTCTGGCCCGACGACCGTCAGGTCCGCACCATGCGCGCCTTCCTCGAGCCCATCCTCGCCCCGATCGACCAAGGAGTGTCCGCGTGAGCGACATCGTCCACCTCCCCGCCTCGACCGACCCGGACTCGATCTGTGAGGCGATCGACGAGCACGGCGGCGTGATCGTCGACCGACTGTTGTCGTCGGACACCCTCGAGCGCCTCGAGACCGAACTGCGTCCCTACCTCGACGCGTGCGAGGTCGGACGCAACCAGTTCGCCGGCTACCGCACGAAGCGGATCGGCGCACTGATGGCGCGCTCGGTGACGTGCCGCGAACTCGCGATGCACCCGCTGATCACCGCATCGTCGTCGCAGTACCTGGCGCCCTATTGCGACAGCCACCAACTCCATTTCACCCAGGCCGTCGCGATCGGCCGAGGCGAGGGAGCGCAGCAGATCCACCGCGACCGTGGGGTGTGGGGTCCGGCGCTCAACCGGTCGGTCGAGACCCAGTTCTCGACCATCTGGGCGCTCACCGAGTTCACCGAGGAGAACGGCGCCACCCGATTCGTCCCCGGCTCCCACACCTGGGACAAGGACCGCCATCCGACCGACGACGAGATCCGCTACGCCGAGATGGAACCTGGCTCGGTCCTGCTCTACAACGGCACCGTGCTGCACGGCGGTGGCCGGAACGACACCGCCGACGAGCGGGTCGGCGTCCTGCTGCACTACACGCTCAACTGGTTGCGTCAGGAGGAGAACCAGTACTTGTCGTGCCCGCCCCACATCGCAGCCGAACTCCCGGCCGAGTTGCGTTCGCTGATGGGGTACTCGCTCGGCGGTCCGGTGCTCGGGTTCTACTCGACCCCGGGCGACCCCGGGGAAGGGGTCGAGCTGGCCCCACCCGAGCTGCTCTTCGGCAGCCGCGCGTCCGACACGCCCTCGATCGACGACGCGACCTTCTACGACCCTGTCGACGCAACCACCGGTGCCCGATGACCGACACGTCTCCCTCGCGAGTCGGGGATCGCATCAGTGGCTTCACCGACGACGCCCTCGGCACCGACGACGCGGTCCGGCTGGTCGAGCGCCTCGACGCCGGTGAAGTGTCGAGCGCCGAACTCGTCGACGCGGCGATCGCCCGTGCCGAGGCCGTCAACGGCGCTTTGAACGCCGTGGCCGTCTGGGACACCGACCGGGCGAGGCAGCAGACGGCGCTGCGCAACGCCGGCGTGGTGTTCGGTGGTGTGCCCAGCTTCGTCAAGGGGCTCTCGAACGTCGCCGGTCTACCGAACCGGTGGGGGTCGCGTGCGGTGCCCGACACGCCCGCCGAACGGAACGGACCGGAGGTCGATCACTTCCTGTCCACCGGACTGGTGAGCCTCGGCACCACGACGGCACCGGAGATGGGGCTCGTCGCCACGACCGAAGGCTCGCTGTTCGGGCCGACGCGCAACCCGTGGAGCACGGCGCACTCGCCCGGCGGCTCGTCGGGTGGGTCGGCCGCGCTCGTCGCCGCCGGCGCGGTCCCGATCGCTCATCCGACCCCGTTGTTACGCTCGTCCCATGAGGGGGAAGCGTGCGGAGCGGCTCGCTCCGGGGTCGCTGCCGCCGATCGCCAGTCGGGCGACCGGGCGTGGTCGGTGGATCGTCGGCGTGTTCGTCTATCGGGGCGTGTCGAGCAGCGAGATCGACGAGCCGGTGCAGCGCCTCACAGCTCGGCTCGACGCCGACATCGTGACGATCGCTCCCGGCTCCGGTTCGGTGCACGGCGTCGAGCCGTCACGAGAGATCGAGGTCGATCACGTGGTCGACGATGCGCCGCCCGTCGACGTGTTGGTGGTGCCCGGCGGGCTCGGCTGGAAGCAGGTCATCGACCACGCCGCCTCCCGCGACTGGCTCGCCCGGGCAGCGCTCGACGCAAAGGGCATCCTCGCGATCTCGACCGGCTCATTACTCCTCGCGTCGGTCGGTCGGCTCGACGGACGTGACGCGACGGGGCACTGGCTCGCCGATGCCGACCTCGCCGCGTTGGGCGCCATCGTCACCGGTGGGAGAACCGCTGCGGCCGACGAGGGTCGGGTCGCGACCGCGTCGGGTGCGCTCGCCGCACTCCAGGTCGTCGACGAACTCGCCACCCGGTCGCGCTGGGTCGAGTGGATGCGGCCGTGAGTGGGCCGGTCGTGAGCTTCACGACCTCTTGATTCTCATCTGAACGAAGGTGTTCATATGATGTCGCCTGTCGGGGCGCGCCCTGACCCCCAACGGTGGAGACGAAGGCGAGGACGACATGACGATCGAGCGGGCGAGTAGCGGCACGGCGACGCAGCAGGGAAGGCGACTGCGCCGACCGGTCGTGGCGAGTGCCGTCGGCGTGGCGATGGTGCTCGCGCTGACCGCGTGCGCCGACGACGCAGCGGCGCCTTCCGACGAGACGGCGCCGTCCACGACCGAGACGACGACCGAGACGACGACCGACACGACGACCGACACGACAACCGAGACGACGGCCGGAACGGTCGAGACCACCCAGCCGGAGCCGGCCGACGAGGACGAGTCCGAGGCTGCGCCGGCCGGACCGCCCGGAGATCCCGCCCAGACGGTCACCGCCGCCGACGTCGAGGCGGCACTTGCGCTGGTTCCGGACGAGATGGAGTCGATGCTCGCTGCGAGCGGCGTGCCGGGCATGGCGGTCGCGATCGTGTTCGAGGACGAGGTGGTCTTCGCCGACGGGTTCGGTGTGCGTGAAGTCGGCACCGACGACCCGGTGGGACCCGACACCGTCTTCCAGGTCGCGTCGGTCTCGAAGGCGATCAGTGGCTCGGCGGTCTCGGCCGTCGTGGGCGACGGGACCATCGCCTGGGACGACCCGATCGTCGACCACCTCCCCGGCTTCGAACTCTCCGACCCCTACATCGGCGAGCACGTCACGTTCGCCGACATGTTCACCCACGACAGTGGCCTGCCGTCGCACGCCGGTGATCTCCTCGAAGATCTCGGCTACGACCGTGACGAGGTGCTCGCACGCCTCGTGCACGAACCGCTCTCGCCGTTCCGAGCACAGCACCAGTACACCAACTTCGGGCTGACGGCGGCGGCCGAGGCGGCGGCGAACGCATCCGACCAGACGTGGGACGACCTGATCGAGCAGCGTCTCTTCGCGCCCGCAGGCATGGACGCCACGTCGGCGAGGTTCGCCGACTACATCGGCGCCGACGACCGGGCGATTCCGCACCAGCGCGACGACGAGGGCACCTGGATCGTGACGACCGATCAGCGTGACCCCGACCCGCAGGCGCCGGCCGGCGGGGTGTCGTCGACCGCGAACGACCTCGGTCGCTGGATGCGACTGCAGCTCGCGTCGGGCGAACTCGACGGAGAGCAGATCATCGATCCGGACGCGCTGCTCACCATGTACACCCCCCATAGTGTGTCGAATCCGCCGGGCACGCCGAGCGCGCACACCGGTCACTACGGCCTCGGCTCCGGGGTGGGCGTTCGCGACGACGGGTTCACCGAGTGGTCGCACTCCGGTGCGTTCCTCCTCGGCACCGCCACGCGGTACGTGATGGTGCCCGGCCAGCAGTTGGGCGTCGCGGTCATCACCAACGGGCAGCCCGTCGGCCTCCCCGAGGCAGCCGCGGCGACGATCGTCGATCTGATCGTCGACGGCGCTCCCCGACTCGACTGGTTCGCCGGCTACAGCGGGCTCATGGCCTCGCTCTACGAGCCCGAGACGCCCACCGACTGGCGTGAGCCCGTCGCCGATCCGGCCGCGCCGCTCGACGCGTCGGCGTACGTCGGCGTCTACGACAACGACTACTACGGCCCGATGACCGTCGACGACCGCTCGGGCGTCCTCGTGATGACGCTCGGACCCGACCCGATGGAGTTCGAACTGTCACCGTACGACGGTGACACGTTCTTGTTCACGCCGCCGGGTGAGAACGCCCTCGGCCCGACCGGCATCGAGTTCGACGTGGTCGACGGTCAGGCCGTCTCCGTCACAGCGGAGTTCTACGACCTGAACGGGCTCGGCACCTGGGTGGCCGCCGGCTGATCGGCCTCCCGGCGACTCGGGCTATCGGAACTGACGGAAACAGTCGCGGAGGTCGTCGACGAACACGTCGGGGACTTCGAACGCAGCGAAGTGGCCGCCCTGTTCGTGCTCGGCCCAGTGGCGGATGTCGGGGAACGTCTGCTCGACCCACGACCGGACCGGTGGCACGATCTCCTTCGGATAGACCGAGAACCCGACCGGGATCGTCACCTCGGCCGAGCGACGCCCGCCGAAGCTCTCCCAGTACAGACGGGCCGATGACGTCGCCGAGTTCGTGACCCAGTACAGCATCACGTTGTCGAGCATCTCGTCCCGCGTGAGCACGTTCTCGGGGTGGCCGGCGCAGTCGGTCCACTTCCAGAACTTCTCGACGATCCACGCCAGCTGGCCCGACGGCGAGTCGGCCAATCCGTAGCCGAGTGTCTGCGGCCGGGTCGCCTGCTGCTTCGAGTAGCCGGCGTCGACCTGCTGGTACTCGGCCGCTCGCTCGAGCGCGCGAAGCTCGTCCGGCTCGGTCGGTTCGCCCGCGGGCCGGGCCGCCATCGCCAAGGTCATGTGCGCCGCGATGCACCGGTCGGGATGGCGAGCGGCGACCTGGTGAGTGACGGCGGAGCCCCAGTCGCCGCCCTGGGCGACGAAGCGGTCGTAGCCGAGCATGGTCATCAACTCGGCCCAGACGTCGGCGATCTTCTCGATGCCCCAGCCGGTCTCGGTCGGTTTGCCGGAGAACCCGTAGCCCGGTAGCGACGGGGCGATCACGTGGAACGCATCGGCAGGGTCGCCCCCGTGTGCGGCCGGGTCGGTGAGCGGCTCGATCACCTTGTGGAACTCGACGATCGAACCGGGCCAACCGTGGGTGATCAGCAGCGGGATGGCGTCGGGGTTCGGCGACCGCTGGTGGACCAGGTGGATGTCGACGCCGTCGATCTCGGTGACGAACTGGTCGAACCGATTGAGCGCCGCTTCGCGGGCCCGCCAGTCGTACTCGTCGGCCCAGTACCGGCACAACTCACGCACGTAGGCGAGCCGGATGCCCTGCGACCAGTCGTCCACCAACTCGGCGTCCGGCCATCGGGTGGCGTGCAGCCGACGGCGGAGGTCGTCGAGCACCTCGTCGGGCACGTCGATGCTGAACGGTCGGATCCCCTCGATCATGGTCAGGACCGTAGGCCGCGGGCGTGGTGACGCCGGTGTCGGATGCCCGATCGCCACGCTGCGACCGACCACCCGACACCGTCGATCGTCAGCCGATCGGCACCGGCTCGGCCAACAGTCGCCGTGTCCGGTCGAGCTCGGCTGCCGACTTCTCGAGCGTTGAGCGCTCGTCGGCGATCACAGCCTCGACGATCTCGTCGCCGAGTGCCTTGGCCGTTCGCTCGAGACCGTCGTGGTCGTGGAGCTCGCCGCCCTTCTCGAGGGTGTGGGCGACGTGTGCGAAGTGGGCACCGATCAGGGCCAGCCCGACCTTCGAGGCGAGTCGATCGTTCACGGCGAACTTGCGGTCGTCCGTCTTCCGGTCGGTCGTGCCGGCGAGCATGGCGACCGCATCGGTCACCGCATCGGTGCCCACCGATCCGGGTCGTTCGTCGACGGCCGACACGACGGCCGACCCGAGCGCGACGAGTTCACGCACACGCTTCGGCGACGGCTCCGGGATCTCGATCTCTTCGAGCAGTGGATGATCGACCAGGGTCGACACGACGAGCCACGGCCACAAGCACCGTCGAACGGTGGCCGGCATCAACCAGTTCACCATGTTCGACCAGAACGCCTCGATCGCCTGCATGTCCGTGTTCGACACGCCACCGGGCCGCATCCCGGTCAGATTGATGTTGACGTAGTGGTGCCAGGTCGCATCGGTCACGACCCGTCCGACGCTGCCGAGATGCCCGTTGTAGGCGGCGATCGCGATGAACGACCTCGGCACCACCGCCGACTTGTCGGGCCCTTCGAAGCCGTTCCCCGCCGACATCGCGTACGCGACGGCCCGAGGTCGTGGCCGCATGAAGAAGAACGGTCCGCCCGGCCACTCGGCCGTCGGGGAACCGTCGAGGTCGAACGTGGTCGACAGATCGGTCGGGATGCGGCACTCGCCTTCGTGCGGATGATCGGGGTAGACGTCGAGCGCGCCCCCACCCGTGAGCCGGATCAGTGGATGTGCCGGCCTCGACGGCGATGCTCCGCCGATCGGCACCAGGACGAACCCATCGGTGCCGACGGCGAAGTTCGGGTAGAGCCGCTGCGGATGCTCGTCGGACTGATCGGCGAAGGTGTAGGCGACGTCGTTGCCGGGAAGGTTGGTCGTCAGGCGGGTCGAGTCGCTGGCATCCGGAGTGTCGGCCGCGGCCCAATAGCGCATCTGGCGGACGCGCGGGATGTCGCCGCTCATCCCGGTCCCGAGGTCTTCGTGGTCGCCGGTCGAGAACAGCCCACCCCCGTCCTCCATGAAGTGCTGCACCTTCGACAAAGCGCTCGCGCTCAGCGCCGATCCGGTCGTCTCGATCCCGAAGAGGAACACGACGTCGAACTTGGAGATCGACAGGTCGTCGAACGCCTGGTCGGGCCCGCCGGCGTGGCGGTCGCGATGTTCGACGATCGGGGTCATGCCGTGGATCTGGGTCGACGACAGGATGTCGATGAAGTGGCTGAGGCCGAAGCCGCCGGTGCCGCCGTTGAGGCTCCCGTCGGTGACGACGAGGATGCGTGGGGTGCACTCCCGGAAGTGCAGCCGAAGCGGCTCGAGCCGTCCGGGGTTGATGTCGAATCTGATCATGATGATGCTCCTGTGCCGCCTGGTCGAGCGCCCGCCCCCCGCTGGGTCGAGTGCCCAGACGGACGTCGGCACAGAGCGGCTCCGTCCGGTCGGAATACGCCGCCATGGAGAATCGGGGTGCAATTTGCACAGTCGTGTCCTGCTCTTGTCGAACACGGTGCAACATCGGCGCGATGACGACGTCGCGGTTCCCGAGCCTCAGACCGCGTCGGCGGCGATCATCGCTTCCGCCGCTCCAGTTGCGTGTACGTCGCGCGTCCGAGCAACGGGACCGATGACGATGACGCACGGGGCGGGGAACGGGCAACCGTCGGCACGGAGCGCGTCGAGGGTGAGGTGCATCGAGCGTTGTGACTCGGTGCCGGCGGCGTGGACGATGGCGACCGGCTCGTCGTCGGGCCGGCCACCGTCGATCAGTGCCGACGCGATCTCCGGCGCCGTCGTCGCGCCCATCAGGACGACGAGCGTCGATCCGGAGCGGGCGAGTGCTTCCCAGTCGTGTGCTTCGTCGGCGGCACGATGGCCCGACACGACCGTGAACGAGGCGGCGACGCTGCGCTCGGTCACGGGGATCCCGGCCAGTGCCGGCGCTGCGAGCGACGACGACACGCCGGGCACGACCTCGCACGGGAGCCCGGCAGCGGTGACGGCCTCGCACTCCTCCGACCCGCGACCGAACACGAAGGGGTCGCCGCCCTTGAGGCGCACGACGTGCGAACCGTCGGCCGCCTTGCGGATGAGTAGCTCGTTGATGTCGTCTTGCGGCGTGCCGCTGCCTTTCGCCTTGCCGACCGGGATCCGCTCGGCGACGACGGGAGCCAGGTCGAGCAGTGCCGGGTCGGCCAGGCGGTCGTAGACGACGACGTCGGCGGTCGCGAGCGCTCGGGCGCCGCGCACCGTGATGAGATCGGCGCCGCCAGGGCCGGCACCGACGAGGGTGACACGTCCGCTCCGGATCGGGGTCGGCGCGGCGAACCCGATCTCGAAGCGGTGTCGCAACTCGCGGATCGCGTCGAGTCGTCCGGCGTGGACCGCCTCGAGGCCAGGTTCGAGCAGTCGCTGGCGCCAGGCGGCGTAGTCGTAGCGGTACTCGCCGGCGTGGCGGATCCGGCGGCGGGCGATCGACGCCTGGTCGACGAGTTCGCCGACCCCGGGCGGAACGGCACGCTCGATCTCCTCTCGGAGGAGGCGGGCCGTGGCGGGGCTCGAGCCGTCGGTGGAGATGGCGATCGTCGCGGGACCTCGCTGCACCGTGGCCGGCACCGTGACGTCGCACAATGCCGGATCGTCGACGACGTTCACCACGGCGCGCACGGCGTGGGCCCAGCGGCGAACACGCCGGTTGACACGACGGTCGTCGGTGGCGGCGACGACCAGGCGGGCGCCGAGCACGTCGCGGCGACGCACCCCTCGCTCGGCGAGTTCGATCGTCCCGTCTGCTGCGAGTTCGCGGAGGCGAGGCGTGGCCTCGCGGCCGACGACCACGAGGCGGGCGCCGGCCGTACGGAGTGTCTCGACCTTGCCCTCCGCGATCGTGCCGGCGCCGGCAACGAGCACACGACGGTCGGTCAGGTCCCAGGCGAGCAGGTAGCGGTTCATGACGGGACCTCCAGTGGGCCGGGGCGATCGTTGACGTCGCTCGGGACCTCGTTCGCGACATCGTCGTCGCCGACGGCGGCGAGACGCCGAACGGCGACGGGAGTGAACTTGAAGCCGGGGATCTTGCTCGTCGGGTCGAGGTCGGCCGAGGTCAGGGTGTTGCACTCACGCCAGTGGTAGAGCATGAACACGGTGTCGGGTCGCAGGCTCGGGTTCGGGCGCCACGGCACCACCGATCGCCCCTGTCGGCTCGTGAGCACGATCCGGTCTTCCGGCGTGAGCCCGAGTTCGGTGGCGATCTCCGGGTGGAGTTCGGCGTACGGCCCGGGCGCCTTGCGTTGCTGGGCGTCGATCCGCTTGGTCTGGTTCCCCGACAGGTATTGGGCGAGGTGGCGGCCGGTCGTGAGCACGAAGGGGTACTGCCGGTCGACGTCGACCGGGGGCGACAGGCGGTGCACCGCGACGAAGCGAGCGCGCCCGTCCGCGTGGGCGAATCGGTCGGTGTACAGCTGGGGCGTCCCGGGATGGTCCTCTGACGGACACGGCCAGAACACGCCGTCGCGAGCCCGGTCCCAGGTGATGCCCGAGTAGTCGTTGGGGCCGCCGGCGGACACCCGGCGCATCTCGTCGAACACTTCGCGGCCGCGCACGAAGTCGAAGTGCTCACCGACACCCAGGCGTCGAGCGAGGTTGCGGACGATGTCGATGTCGGATCGTCGCGGCACCGGTGCGACCGCCTGGTCGCACCTGACGACGCGACCCTCGATCGTCGTGATCGTGCCCTCCTCCTCCGCAAAGGTGGTGCCGGGCAGCACGATCGTCGCGTGCCGCTCCGCCGACTCCGACAAGAACGGATCGATCACCACGACGTGGTCGAGTTCGTCGGCCTGGCGGTCGACGGCGTGCAGGTCGGGTGCGGAGATCCGCCAGTTGTTCGAGATCGACAACAGACCCCGGATCTCGCGACGGCCGGCCATCTGGAGGATCTCGACATAGGTGGCACCCACACCCGGGAGCGACTCGACCGGCACGCCCCAGCGCTCGGCGACGACCCTGCGGTGCTCTGGGTCGGCGATCGACCGCCCGGCGGGGAGCTGGTTGCAGCGCTGGCCCCATTCGCGACCGCCCTGGCCGTTGCGCTGGCCGGTGAGCATGTCGATCCCCGACCCGGGCCGACCCGGCAGGCCGCAGGCGAGCGCCAGGTTGATCATCGACAGGACATTGTTCGTCCCCATCGTCTGCTGCTCGGCGCCGCGTGCGTGGAGGATCATGCAACGGGGCGCGGTCGCGATCGCCCGGGCGACGTCGCGGACGGTGGCGGCGTCGATGTCGGTCTCGGCCTCGACCCGCTCGGGCGTCCAGGGCCGGGCTGCGGCGATCGCCTCGGCGAACCCGACGGTTCGTTCCGCGATGTAGTCGACGTCGAGCAGGCCCTGTCGTTCGACCTCGGCGAGGAGCCCGAGGAAGAGCACGCCGTCCGTCCCGGGCCGGATAGCGAGCGCGGTGTCGCCGTCCTTCACCCACCGCCCGAAGCGAGGATCGACGGCGATGATGCGCGCGCCTCGTTGCCGGGCGCGGTTGATCGCGTTCGGCAACATGACCGGGTAGGCGTCGGACACGTTGGCGCCGACCACGACGACGACATCGGCCCGCTCGACCTCCGACAGCGGCGTCATCGAGCGGTCGAGGCCGAACGCCTGCAGGTTGGCCGAGCCGGCCGACACCATGCAGAAGCGTCCGTTGTAGTCGACGTGCCGGGTCCCGAACGCGAGCCGGGCGAACTTCCCGACGAGGTACGCCTTCTCGTTCGTGAGTGATCCGCCCGACAGGACGGCGTTGACGTCGGCGCCGTGCTCGGCCTTGATCCGTGCGAAGCCCTCCGCCGCGAGATCGAGTGCCTCGTCCCACGAGGTCTCGACCAGCCGGCCGTCGCGGCGGACGAGGGGAGCGGTCAAACGGTCGCGGTGCTGCACCTGCTCCCAGGCCGTCGATCCCTTCGAACAGACGGCGCCACCAGTGAGTGGCGACCCCTTCCAGCGGACCTGCCCGACCAGCCGACCCGCGGGGTCGGTCTCGAGACCGACCCCGCAGTTCAGCGCGCAGTACGGGCAGTGCGACAGCGTGACGCGGCCGTCGGTGCTCACGACCGGTGGGCTCCTGCGGGGGCGAGGCCGTCGGCATCCCCGATGCTGCCTGGGTGGGCGTGTGCGTGCTCGGGGTGGGTGAGATCGGTCTCGTCGGCCTCGTGGTCGACCAACAACTCGGTGGCGAAACTGTCGGCCGGCTCGACCATGAAGTGGCTCGCGAGGAACGCCACGGCGGCGGCGACGGCGATCGTGAGGAAGAAGACCCGGTCGCTGACGAACAGGCCGACGGTGAGGAACGTGATGGCACCGACGTTGCCGTAGGCGCCGGCCATGCCGGCCACCTGGCCGCTGACCCGCTTCTTGACGAGCGGCACGATCGCGTAGACGGCACCCTCGCCGGCCTGGACGAAGAACGAGCAGAACATGGAGGCGGCGATCGCCAGCGCCCACGGCCACGCCGATCCCATCGTCGACAGCAGGACGTAGCCGACGAGCAGCCCGACCAGCAGTGCCGACAGGGTCCGCTTCCGTGACCCGAGCACGTCGGACATGATGCCGCCGGCCGGACGGGACGCCAGGTTCATGAACGCGAACCCCGAGGCGGCGATGCCGGCGAGTGTGGTGTTGAGTCCCCACGTGTCCTCGAAGAAGGTCGGCAGCATCGACACGACGGCGAGTTCGGAACCGAACGTGGCGAAGTAGGCGAGGCACAGCACGGCGACGGAGCGCAGCGGGTACTGGTCCGACTCGCGGTACTCGCCGGCGAGTGCGGGCTTGTTGACCCGGAAGACGGCGATCTCCTGGATGATGAGGAGGGCGGCCACGGCGGCCAGCACACCGATGAACACCGGTGTGGTGATCACATCGACCCGCCAGATGCGCCAGGCGATCACAGCGAGGATCGCGTTGAGCGGCACGGTGAGGGCGGCGAGGCCCCACACACCACCTCGGCTCGTGACCTCGAGCGCACCCTGTCGCCGGGGGCGTGCGTACGACACACCGTCGGGGGTGTCGGTGACGGCCCGCAGGTAGAACAAGCCGTACGCAGCGGCGATCACGCCGGTCAGCAGGATCGCGTAGCGCCAGCCGTCGTCGCCGCCGAACAACGCGGCGATCGTCGGCAGGCTGAACGCAGCGGCGGCCGATCCGAAGTTGCCCCAGCCGCCGTAGACGCCCTCGGCGGTGCCGACCTCGCTCGGCGGGAACCACTCCGACACCATGCGGATGCCGACGACGAAGCCGGCTCCGACCACCGACAGTGCGAGACGGCTGAACACCAGCGTCTCGAACGAACTCGACAGGGCGAAGATCGTGTTCGGGATCACGGCGAACATCAGGATCGTCGCATAGACGCGACGAGGGCCCCATCGGTCGAGGGCCATGCCGATGAAGATCCGGGCGGGCACGGTCAACGCCACGTTGCACAGTCCGATCGTCTTCTTCTGGTCGGCGGTGAGTCCGACCTGCTCGGCGATCGTGTTCGCGAACGGCGCGAAGTTGAACCACACGACGAAGCTGAGGAAGAACGCGAACCAGGTCAGGTGGAGGATTCGGTACTTGCCGCGGAACGACCAGAGGCCCTTCACACGGCTGGCCGCTTGCGAGGCCGAGTTGGGGTGGGTGTCCGTTGTCATGCAGCGATCCAAGAACACTCGCGTTGCCCGGTGACGACGTCCGGGTGAACGACGTGTCGCATCCGTCGCACCCGCCCTCCGCAGCGACTGACAGCATCTTCACAACGGCGCGCAGCGCCCTGTGAGAACTCCGACATCAGGCCGGCGCCGGCTAGGTCTCGCTCGCCCGATAGCCGCGGCGGACGACGGTTTCGATGCCGTCCGACGCCGAACCGAGCCGCTGACGCAGGCGGGCGATGGTCACCTCGACGAGGTGCTCGTCCGACTCGGTGCCGTGCCAGACCCGCCGCAGCAGATCGCGCTTCGACAGGACCACGCCCGGGCGCTCGAGGAGGGCCGTGAGGAGCGATTGTTCCCGTTCGGTCAGCGACACGGGCGGCGACCCGTTGACGTACACCATGCGACCCTGGATCCGGACCGGCTTGCCGCCGAGGCGGAGTTCGCGTCCGCGCTCTGCGAAGTGGTTCGCGACGAGCTGCACCATCGCACCGAGCCGGTGCCGTTCGGGCACGAGCGGCGGGTCGTAGCCGTGGTCGGTGAAGCCGGTGGCGCACACCGGGCCGACGCACACCATCACCACATCGGTGTGGATGGCGTCGTCGAGGTCGTCGAGCGCGCCGATGTGGGTGGCGATCTCGAAGAAGTTGTCGACGGCCGGCTTGGCGGTGAACGTGACCGCGTCGACCCGCCGGTCGATCGTCGCCCGGATGAGGCGCTCGGCGTGGGTCGTGTCGGCGGGGAGCGACCAGCGATACACCGGGATGCGCACGACCGTCGCTCCGAGCGCCTCGATCCGCTCGCACAGCCCGGCGGCGCCGGCCCCGTCGAGTTGGACGGCGATGCGCATGCCGTCGGCACCTCGCTCGGTCAACTCGTCGATGATGTCGTCGTAGCGGGCGTTCGGCGCAGTCCATTCGACGTCGAAGCCGGCCGTGACGAGGGCACCGTTGGCCTTCGGGCCACGGGCGTACAGGGCGGTCGAAGCGAGGAGATCGTGCAGCCGGTCGCCGAGTTGGACGGCGTCGGCGGCCTCGAGCCAGCTCCGCACGCCGAGACCCGTCGTGAGAACGATCGCGTCGGGTGGCTCGTCGAGGATCGCCTCCGTCGCGTCGCGCATCGCATCGTCGGTCCCGACGGGATGGGTCTTGATGACGGGTCCGTGCAGGCACTCGGCACCGCGTCCGGACAGCAGTTTCATCTGCTCGTCGGAGCGCCGGTCGGCGGTGACGCCGATCGTGTAACCGGCGAGAGGGTTCGTCACCGACTCAGTGTCGAACGCCGAGGTTTCGTCGATGTTTCGGCAGTGCGTCGCTTCGACGTGAATCGCCGATCGCTGCTCACGCCGCTGATTCGTGGCGGCGGTGATCGGCGACGCGGACCATGCCGTCGACGATGGTCACGTCCCACGTGCGCACGGACACGTCCGGGTCGTCGAGACAATCGCCGGTCCGGAGGTCGAACCGCTGCTTGTGCAGCGGCGACGCGACGACCGCGCGGTCACCGACCGAGCCGACGATACCGCGAGCCAGAACGCCGACGCCGGTGAACGGGTCGACGTGGTCGACGGCGACGACCTCGTCGTCGGACAGCCGGAACACGGCGACGGCGTGACCGTCTCCGATCATGGCGGCAACGCCGCGGTCGACGGCGAGCTGGTCGAGTTCGACGACGTCGACCCAGCTCATGCCGGAACCCGCTGACCGCGGACCTCGACCCGAGTCGGGGTCGAGGCGGCGTCCGGAGCGTTGACGAACTCGACGAAGTGGGCGAGCCGCTCCGGGTCGTCGAGTGTCGCCTTCCACTCGCACTCGTAGGTGTCGATGTGGCGCTGCATGTCGTCCTCCAGTTCGTCGGCGATGCCGAGCACGTCGTCGAAGACGACGGCCCGCAGATGGTCGAGTCCGCCGTCGAGCTCCTCGAACCAGCTCGAGGTCCGCTGCAGGCGGTCGGCGGTCCGGATGTAGAACATCAGGAAGCGGTCGATCGCCCTGATCAGCTGCTCGTCGGTCAGGTCGCCGGCGAGCAGATCGGCATGACGTGGGCTACGGCCACCGTTGCCGCACACGTACAGGTTCCAGCCGTGTTCGGTGGCGATCACCCCGACGTCCTTGCTCTGTGCCTCGGCGCACTCGCGCGTGCAGCCCGACACCGCCATCTTGATCTTGTGCGGCGAACGCAGGCCTCGGTACCGCTGCTCGACGAGGATCGCCATCCCGACCGAGTCCTGGACGCCGTACCGGCACCAGGTCGAGCCGACGCACGACTTCACCGTGCGCAGCGACTTGCCGTACGCATGGCCCGATTCCATCCCGGCGTCGATGACTCGCTGCCAGATCGTCGGAAGATCACCGAGCCGTGCACCGAACAGGTCGATCCGTTGCCCGCCGGTGATCTTCGTGTAGAGGTCGAAGTCCTTGGCGATCTGTCCGAGCGCGATCAGCTGGTCGGGTGTGATCTCGCCGCCCGGTACTCGCGGGACGACCGAGTACGTGCCGTCCCGCTGCATGTTCGCGAGGTGGAGGTCGTTCGTGTCCTGGAGCGTGACCTGGTCGCCGTCGAGGATGTAGCCGTTCGACAGCGACGCCAGGATCGAGCCGACCGTCGGCCGACAGATCTCGCAGCCGTTCCCGCGACCGTGGTTGGCGAGGACGTCGGCCCACGTCGTGTACCGGTGGAAACGGACCAGGTCGAACAACTCCTGGCGAGAGTGATCGAAGTGCTCGCAGAGCGCCTTCGACACCTCGATGCCGGACGCTGCGAGCTCGGTCTTCAGCAGCGACGTCAGGGCCGGGACGCAACCGCCGCAGCTGGTTCCGGCACAGGTCGAGTCCTTCAGCTCACCCAGTGTCGAACACCCGTCGCCGATCGCTTCGCGAATCGTGCCGACCGACACCGCGTTGCACGAGCAGAGTTGTGCGCCGTCGGGCAGGGCGCCTTCGTCGGGAGGGCGCACCGACGCCGGCAGCACGTAGGCGGGCAGGTCGTCGGGCTGGACGGCCTGCCCGAGCGTGATCGCGGTGAGCAGCTCGTAGCCCGAGATGTCGCCGACCAGTGCACCGCCGAGCAGTGCGCCGGTGTCGACGTCGAGAACGAGTCGTCGGAAGATCTTGTTGACCGGGTCGTGGTAGACGATCTCGTCGACGGCCTCGCCGGCTGCGTTGGCCGCGCCGAAGCATGCGACGTCGACGCCGAGCAGCTTGAGCTTGGTCGACAAGTCGCTGCCCTCGTACGAGGACTCGTCGGAGCCGGTGAGCCGCCGGGCAACCGCGCGGGCCATCTCGTAGCCGGGGGCGACCAGGCCGTAGACCCGCCCTCGGTGGAGGGCGACCTCACCGATCGCCGAGACGTTCGGCTGGGGTGTGCGGAGCGCGTCGTCGACGACGATCCCGCCACGCTCGCCGACCTCGATGCCGCTCGCTCGTGCGAGCTGGTCGCGCGGCCGGACGCCGGCCGAGAACACGACGAGGTCGGTCGTCAGTTCGCGCCCGTCGGCGAGTCGGAGCGCAGCGACGTTGCCGTCGTCGCCGGCGACGAACTCGTCGGAAGTCACACCACAGTGGAGCCGCACACCCAACGACTCGACCCAGCGGGCGAGCATCCGCCCGCCACCCTCGCCGAGTTGCTGCGGCATCGGGAACGGAGCCATCTCGACGACGTCGACCTCCAACCCGAGGTTGAGCAACGCGTTGGCGGCTTCGAGCCCGAGTAGCCCGCCCCCGACGACGATGCCGGAGCGGCGTCCGTCCGCCTCCGCCCACGCCTTGATCGCCTCGAGGTCGTCGAGGGTCCGATAGACGAAGGTGCCGGGCAGCTCGTGGCCGGGGATCGGTGGGACGAACGGGGACGAGCCGGTGGCGATGACGACCTCGTCGTAGCGGAGCTCGGTGCCGTCGTCGAGGTGAGCGACTCCGTTCTCGGTATCGAGGCGGTCGACGGTGTGGCCGAGCCGATATGCGACCCGATCGCCGTCGAGCAAGGTCTCGCTGACCAGACGAAGGTCGAGCTCGGTCCGTCCGTCGAACCAGCTTGACAGGGCGACGCGGTCGTAGGCCGGCCGACTCTCCTCGCCGACGACCGTGATCGTCCAGTCCTGGTCGACGTCGGCGGCGACGAGTTCGTCGACCAACCGTTGGCCGACCATGCCGTTGCCGACGACGAGGAGGTGACGAGGAGGGCGGCCCGAGCTCATGAGGCCATCGCACCACGGCCCTGTTTCGTCACGATGAGTCCGGCGTGACGGCAGGTTTGCGAGCGGATCGCTCAGGACTGCTCGGTCGGGTGAGTCTTCTCACATCGCACCCGAACGGCGTGTGAGGTCGGCCCCGTGCGGACGAACGCCGCCGGTGGACGCATCGCCGAGACGTGCGAACATGGTCACCGTGTCATCCGCCGACGGGTCACCCGACGTCGAGCTCGACTCCCGCCGCGGGCGCCTCCTGCTGACCACGGTCGTGCTCGGGACGACCGTGGCGTCGCTCACGGCGACGGTGGTCAACGTCGCCCTCCCCACACTGGCGTCCGACCTCGACGCATCCTCGTCCGGTCAGAAGTGGATCGTCAACGCCTACACCCTCACATTGGCGTCGTTCATCCTGGTCGGGGGCTCGCTCGGCGATCGCTTCGGCCGCGTTCGGCTCTATCGGATCGGCGTCGTGTGGTTCGCCGTGGCGTCGCTGCTGTGCGCCATCGCCCCGACCGTCGAGTTGCTCATCGTGTGCCGCCTGTTGCAGGGCATCGGCGGGGCGCTGCTGACGCCGGGCAGCCTGGCCATCATCGAATCCAGCCTGCGGTCGGACGATCGGGGCCGCGGTGTCGGCGCCTGGTCGGGGATCACCGGCATCGCCGGAGCGATCGGCCCGCTCGTCGGTGGGCTCCTGGTGGAGATCTCGTGGCGGTGGGTGTTCGTCATCAACATCCCCGTCGCGATCGCGGTGATCGTCCTGTCGAGGTGGTTGCCCGAGACCCGTGACCGGTCGGCGCGTGACGCCTCGATCGACGTCACCGGCGCCGTAGCGACGGCGGTCCTGCTCGCCGGCTTGTCGTACGCGTTGATCGAGGGGCCGGAGGGCGGCTTGTCGGGCGTCGAGATCGCCGCAGTCGTTGCGGCGGGCATGGCCGCGGCGGTGCTCTGGGTCGTCGAGCGTCGCATCGCTCATCCGATGGTGCCGATCGAACTGTTCGCCAATCGGGTCTTCGGTGTCGCCAACGGGCTCACCTTCGCGATCTACGGCGGGATGGGCGTGCTGTTCTTCCTCTTGCCGATCCAACTCCAGGTCACGGCTGGTTGGTCGGCGCTCGAAGCGGGGGCGGCGCTCATCCCCGTCACGCTCCTGATGCTCGTGCTGTCACCACGAATGGGTGATCTGTCGGGCCGGATCGGACCACGGCTCCCGCTGACGTTCGGCCCCATCGCGACCGCACTCGGCATCGTCTTGATGATCCGGGTCGGGCCGGACGCGTCGTTCGCGACCGATGTGCTGCCGGCGGTCATCGTGTTCGGGCTCGGCCTGTCGGGCATCGTCGCCCCGGTCACGTCGACGGCGCTCGGATCGGTGCCCGACGAACGAGCGGGTGCGGCGTCCGGAGTGAACAACGCGGTCGCCCGCACCGGCGGCCTCCTCGCGGTCGCGGCGATCCCCGGTCTTGCCGGTCTCACCGGCGACGCCCTCTCCGACCCGACGCGACTGGGCGACGGGTTCGACACGGCGATGTGGATCTCGGCTGCCATCGTCGCCGCAGCGGGTGTCGCTGCCTTCGCACTCCTGCGACCGGACGATGTCGCCGCCGAGGTCGCTGGTGAGGACGTCGACGACGGACGTCCGTGCTGCCATGCCTGCCCGGTCGACGGCCAGCTGAGTTCGGTCTCGCGCTCGTCCGACCACTGAGCGACCTCAGGCGCCTCTGCTGCCCGAGTGAGGTGGGTTTGGTGCGGCACCCCGCGAGGTATCCGGACGACCATGCCGTCGCCGACCCGGGTCACTTCTGTCCGTCTACGGATCGATGGCGAGCACCACGATGTGCATGTCACCGGCACCGAGACACTCAACGACGCACTTCGGCAACACCTCGACCTGACGGCGACGAAGGTCGGTTGCGAGATGGGCAACTGCGGGGCATGCACCGTCTTGCTCGACGGTGATCCCGTCTATTCATGCTTGGTGCTTGCCGCCGAGTGTGGCGAGCGATCGGTCGAGACCGCCGCCGGTCTGGTCGACGGCGGAGAGCCTGGCACCGTCCAGCAGGCGTTCGTCGACTGCGACGCCCTGCAGTGCGGCTTCTGTACGCCGGGGCAGGTGATGTCGGTCGAGTCGCTCCGGCGGCGAGCCGCCGCCGGTGTTTCGTTCGACGACGACGACCTCCGCCACGCCCTCGCCGGCAATCTCTGTCGATGCGGCGCCTACCGCAACATCCTCGAAGCGGCCCGTTCCGTCGTCGAGGTGAGCGTCTCGTGAAAGCCGCCGAGCTCGACCCGTGGCACGACCGCGACCTGTCGCTCGTCGGAGACCGCACGATTCGAACGGAGGCAGTCGACAAGGTCCGGGGTCGTGCAATGTTCACCGCCGACGTGCGGCGCCCACGCCAGGCGTACGGCGAGTTCGTCCGCAGCCCCCACCCCCACGCCCGGGTCGTCGACGTCGACGCCGACGCTGCGCTCGGGATCGACGGCGTACTCGCCGTGTTCGTTGGAGATCGGTGCCACCGGCCCGGCGAGCCATCGACCCAGGCGTCTTTTCCGAACTGGTACGGCGAATCGGCACCGTTCTTCGCCGACACGGCGCGCTTCTGCGGCGACGAGGTCGCACTCGTCGTCGCCGTCGACCGGGCGACGGCTCGCCGGGCAATGTCGGCGGTGACGATCGAATGGGAGCCACTGCCGCACGTGATCGACCCGGTCGCAGCGATCGACGACGGCGCCCCCATCGTGCACGCCGACCGGCCGGACAACCTCGCCGAGGAACCGGACCAGTACGAACGAGGTGATGTCGACGGCGCGATCGCCGGCGCCGCCCACGTCGTCCGACGTACTTACGTGACGCCCACGCAGGTGCACAACGCCCTCGAGTCACACGGCGCTGTGGCCGAGTGGAACGGTGATGGTGTCGTCGTGTGGACCTCGACGCAGGGTGTCAACGACGTGCGAGAGATCCTGGCCGACGCCGTCGAGATCCCCTACAACCGTGTCCGTGTCGTCGCCGAACACGTCGGCGGCGGATTCGGCGCCAAGCAGGTGCCATGGAAGCCGACGGTGGCTGCCGTCGTCGCAGCGCGACATCTCGACCGCCCGGTCATGGTCATGAACGACCGACGTGCGGAGAACCTCGCAGCCGGCAAGCGCAACGCAACCGTCCAGACGGTGACCGTCGCTGCCGACACGGACGGGCGGATCGTCGCAATCGACGCCGACATCGTCACCGATCACGGCGCGTACAGCACATCCGGCGAAGCGAGCGCCGTCGACGGTTCGTACCAGTACTTGTACGACTGTGCGTCGGTGCGCACGCGAACGCGGCGGGCCCACACCAACACGGGTCCTGCGGTGGCGTTCCGCGCACCCGGCTTCGTCGAGGCCGCCTTCGCCCTCGAATCGGCGGTCGACGAACTCGCTGCAGCGGCCGGTCACGACCCGGTCGAGTTCCGTCGTCGGAACGTGGCTCGAGTCGACCAGGTCGACGATCTGCCGTGGTCGTCGCCCGACGCACTGATCGCCGCGATCGATCGGCTGTCGTCGATCGAATCGCTCCCACCCACCGACGACGGACGGGTGTGTGCGAGCGCGATCGCGGTGTGCGACTGGATGGCCGCCACGGCGATGCCACCCGGAACGGCGTGGGCGGAGTTCAACGCCGACGGCAGCGTCCACATCGCGACGAGTGCGCAGGACATCGGGACCGGGACCCGCACGATGCTCGCCATGGTGGCGGCCGAGGAGTTGGGAATCCCGGTCGACAAGATTCGTGTCACCGTCGGTGACACCGCCGAGGGCCCACCGGCGCCCACCAGCGCCGGTTCGACGACGACCCCGACGATGGCGCCTGCCGTCCGCGCTGCCGCTGCCGAGCTCAAAGCCCGACTGTTCGCCCATGTGGCGCAGCATCTCCGAACCGCCGCTGATCAGCTCGAGATCGACGACGACCGGATCGTCGCCGCATCGGGGGAGGACCTCGGCGTCGCCGACCTGCTCGAAGCGATCTCACCCGAGACGCTTCGGTCGAGCGGCGAGCGGGTCGAGCAGGCCACCGATGTGAGCCCTCGAGCGCAGGCCGCCGCGCTCGCCGACGTGGCCGTCGATCCGTCCACCGGCCAGGTGTCGGTCCGTCGTCTCGTGGTCGCACCGGACTGTGGGCGCATCATCGATCGACGCCTGGTCGACAGCCAGGTGATCGGGGGTGCCACTCAGGGCATCGGGTTCGCCCTGACCGAGCAGCAACCGTTCGACCCCGAACTCGGGGTGCGGCCTCACGCCGGGCTCGAGTCGTATCTCGTCCCGACGATCGGTGACGTTCCCGAGATCGTCCACGAGGCGCTCGACATCGCCGACCTCGCCGCCAACCCGCTCGGGGTGAAGGGCATCGGCGAGCTGCCGCTGATCCCGGTGCCGGCAGCCATCGCCAATGCGGTGGCGCGTGCGACCGGACACCGGTTCACCGAACTACCGCTCGACCGGGCGAGCATCCTGGCCGCCACCGTCACCGAGGAGTGCTTGTGACCACGACGACCCGATACGAGCCCTACGTCGGCGACGCGCTCGCCGACGACGCCGAGTTCATCGCCGGCGGCACTGACCTCGTCACCCTGATGCGGGGCGGCCTTCGTCGCCCGACGGCGGTCGTCGACCTGAAGGCCGGTGACCTCTCGGTCGGCGTCACGACCACCGAAGACGGCTGGCGCATCGGCGCCGGTACCACCCTGGCGATGATCGAAGAGCACGCGGAACTGATCGCCGGCGCCCCCGTGCTGAGCCAGGCGGCGGCGCAGGCGGCGACCCGACAGATCCGCAATCGGGCCACGATCGCCGGCAACCTGCTGCAGCGCTCCCGATGCAGCTACTTTCGAGACGAGGACATTCCGTGCTGGTTGAAGGGCGGCACCTCCTGCCCGGCCCGTTCCGGTCTGCACGAGCACCTCGCCGTGGTCGACCAGGGACCCTGCATCACGACGCAGCCGTCCGACGCAGCCAGCGCGCTCGTCGCCCTCGGCGCGACCGTCACCTACGACGACTCGGGTTCGTCGACGACCGTCCTGGTCGACGAGCTCCTGGCAGCACCGAGTGACGACGACCGCAGGCTCCACCGGCTTCCTCACGGCGCAGTGATCCAGCATCTCGACGTGCCCCGACCAAACGGCCCGTCGGTGTACCTGAAGGCCATGGATCGGGCGGCCTGGCAGTTCGCCCTCGTCGGCATCGCTGCGGTACGCCACGACGACGGTGTGAGGCTCGTCGCGTCTGGCGTGGCGGCGACTCCGTACTGCCTCGTCGTGGCCACCGAAGCGCTCGATGGTGTGTGGACGCCGGACCGGATCGAGGCGGCGGCACGTGCCGCGACGACCGGGTTCGAGCCCGGCGACCGGAGCCGCTACAAGCTCCCGTTGGTGCAAGCCCTCGTACGCCGAGCGCTCGACGACCTCGCCTGACCGCCCGGGTCGGTGCGGACCCGGAAAGGCGAACCCGGGGCGGAGTCGGACCGATGCGCAGCCCGCCTCCGCTCGCCGGGGATTCTCGGGAACGACACCGGAAACTCACAGACTCGATCCGTACGTTCGGCGTCGATGAGTGAGCACGCGACGGATCCGCCGGCGGCACCATCGGGTACCCGGTGGTGGTTCGCGCCGGTGACCTGGGCGGCAACGGTCGTGGTGATCGCGGGACTCGTGTCGCTCACCGCGCCGTCGAGCAGCCGCCCGCCCGAGAGGATCGCGATCGGGCTGCTGCTCGGCGGTTCGGTGCTCCTGTGGGCCGCCTTTCGTGACCGGACCTGGCCACTGCTCCCGATCGGGCTGGCCACCGTCGTCGGCGGTGGAGCGTTGCTGCGGAACGGTCAGGCGTACATCGAGGTGGTGACGCAGGGCGCCGGCGTGCTCGTGCTCGCCATCGGCGTGTGGACCGCGTCTGCCGCCTGGCGCCGTCTCGGTCGGGTTGCCGCGCTGATGACGCTGTCGATCTTCGCGGGAGCGGCCGCCCTCGTCGTCTCGTTCGACCGCGAGCTGTTGTCACTGTCGATCGGCATCGTCGAACTGGTCGCCGCAACGGTCGTGATCGCCGGCATCAACCGTGCTCGCCTCACGGACGACCTCCGACGATCGTCGGGGCTTGTGGCGATCGCCCTGCTCGGACTGCACACGATCGACGAACGCACCGCGGACCCATCATCCGACCACTCCGTGCGAGACAAGGTCCTCTACGAGGGGGCCGACCGCGAGCGACGCATCTTCCGGTTCGTCATTCTCATGGGGTTGGCATCGACGATCGCGTCGCTGGGGATCATCGCCGACTCGACTGCGGTCGTCATCGGCGCGATGTTGGTCGCCCCGTTGCTCGTCCCGCTCATGGGAGTCTCGCTGTCGCTCGTCGTCGGATGGCGAGCAGAACTGCGACGATCAGCGGTCGTCGCCGGTCTCGGCGTCCTCGTCGCGATCGGCATGGGGTACTTGGTCTCCGCTGTGTTCGGCCGAGGTACCGATGTCGCGACGAACGCCGAGATCGCGTCCCGGGTCTCGCCGACCTTGCTCGACCTGGCGATCGCCTTGGCCGCAGGTGCAGCCGGAGCGTTCGCGCTGTCGCGACGCGACGCTTCCGACGCGCTGCCGGGTGTCGCCGTCGCGATCGCCCTCGTCCCGCCGCTCGCCGTCGTCGGCGTCGCCGCCCAGCTCGGTGCCGCCGCCGAAGCCGTTGGCGCTCTCCTGCTGTTCGGCACCAACGCGCTCGCGATCGTCGCCATGGGATCGGCGACATTCGTCGTCGCCGGCACGGCCGAGACCGAAGCCTCCCGCCCTCCGGATCTCGGCGGGTGGACGTTGTGGGTCGGCGTCTTCGCCGTAGTGATCGTCGGACTCCTCGTCTCCAACACCGAGGCGCTCAACGAGGCCGGCGCGCAGGACGATCTGGCCGCCCGCGTCGTCGAGACGTGGATCGACGACGCCGAGTACGAACTGGTCTCGGTCGACGTCGACGGTGAGGCGGTGACCGTCATGTTGTCCGGACCCGCCGAACCCGACGATCTCGACGACCTCGGTGACGCGCTCGACCGAGCGCTCGGCGGCGTCGACACCGTCGACGTGCAGATCTCGATCACCGAATCCGCCACCATCACGATCGGCGACGACTCGTGAGACCCCACCGCCACCCGAACCCGAAGGAACCACCCATGCCCACGAACCGCCCAATCACACGCTTCCGCCGGCGCGCCACCGTCTGCGTCCTCGTCGGAGCACTCGTGGTGAGCGCTTGCAGCGAATCGGACGAGACCACGACGACCGACACGACTGCTGATACGACGGCCGAGACAACGACCGACACGGCGGCGGGTGACACGACGACGGCCGACGCAACGACGGCCGACGCGACCATCGACGAGGCCGACGACGGTCTCGCGACGACGGCCACGTTCCGGATCGAGGTGTGGGCCGACAACTGGGCTGCGGTGTACGTCGACGGCGAACTGGTCGGCGAGGATTCCGTGCCGATCACGACCGAGCGGTCGTTCAACTCCGAGACGTTCACCTTCGAGGCCTCGTACCCGTTCACCATCGCGATCGAGGCGAAGGACTTCAAGGAGACCGACTCCGGCATCGAGTACATCGGCGAACAGAACCAACAGATGGGTGACGGCGGCCTGATCGCCCAGGTGACCGACGCTGCGACCGGTGAGGTGGTCGCCGTCACCGACGACGCGTGGACGGCACTCGTCGTCCACCGTGCGCCGCTGAACACCGACTGCGAGGACGATCCTGTTCCGGACGACACCTGCGAGTTCGAGATCACCGAGACCCCGGAGGGCTGGGCCGACGCCGACTTCGACGACAGTGAGTGGAGTGACGCCACCGAGTGGAGCGCCGACGCCGTCAATCCCAAGGACGGCTACGGCGACATCGCCTGGGACTCCGACGCCCAGTTCATCTGGGGTGCCGACCTCGAGGTCGACAACACGATCCTGCTCCGGTACACGGTCACCGGCTGACGGCGATCGGCCTGGTCGCCATCATCGCTCGACGGTCCAGACGACCGGCTCGGCCGGACGGTACACGCAGAACGTGCCCGTCTCGACCGACACGCTCAGGTGCGCACCGAGCTTCGGATGCAGCTCGTCGATGCGACGAATCGTGCTCCGGATGCGCTGGGTCACGGCCGATCGCGCACGCTCGCCGTCGGACCCCGTTCGGCGAGCGCGCCCGCCGAGCCCGAGCGCTGATGTGAGTTCGTCGACGAGGCGGTCCATCTCGGCCGTCGCTCGCTCGGCTCGTGCGAGGTCGTGGTGGGCGTCCGCTTCGTCGATGTCGGCGCGGAGTTCACGGATTCGATCCTCGGTCTCTCGGCGGGCACGGCTATCGAGCGTCTCGATGCCGGAGTCGGCCATCTTGGTCGATCCGGAGAGATCGAGGGCCGAGACCTCGTGACCGGGCCGCTCGAGGAGCCGAGCCAGATCGGCGGCCCCCTTCGAGGCCTTGGTCGTGACCGACCCTCCGTCGAACGTCCACCGCCACACATCGCCCTCACACCGCAACGTCGGACCGCCGGCGGGTGGCGCAGCAGCGGTTTCGACATTGGGCGCGTCGTGGTCGTTCGCCATGGCTGTCAGCCGATCGCGGCAGAGCTCGAGTGCGTCCCGGACGCCGAGGTCGCGGCCGACGACGCTGCCACGATCGACGATGTCGGCGGCGTCGCGTGCGGTCAGCGTCGACGTCGTGTCGAGCCGGTTGGCCGTCGCAGCGAGGTCGGCCCAATCGTCGTCGGCGTGGAGTTCGAGCAGCCGGGCCGCGTGATCGAGGACTGCACGGGCGTCGAGCGCGGCGCGCCGTTCGAGTAACCCGTTCTGGAGCTCGAGCACGGCGGATGCCGCCGCGGCGAGCTTTCCGTCGTCGATCAGCACCGCGCCGAGGAGGCGCAACGAGTACAGCTCGCCGGCGGCGTACCCGATGCTCCTCGACTCGTCGATCGCCGCTCGAGCGCGCTCGGCCGCCGTCGGGTCGGCTGCGAGCCAGGCGACGGTCGCACGCGCACAGTGCGCCCACGCTCGGTTGATGGTTGCTCCGGTTCGTGACGCTTCGTCCGCGATCGCGTCGAGTACCCGGGTCGCCTGGTCGGTGTCGCCGAGCTCGGCGAGCATGATCGCCTCGTCGACGCGGAGCACCCTCGCCAGGCCGGGCACGTTCGCTGCGGCCACCGAAGCACCCTCGGCGAACCAGCGTCGGGCCTCTTCGGGTCGGCCCATCCGACGGGTTGCCTGGGCGAGGGCGCGACGCAGTGTGACCGGAGCGAACACCGATCCGTCCGCGTGCTCGAGCGCCGTCGTCGCCAACGCCACGGCATCGTCGAGTCGTCCGAGCAGTTGATAGCAGGTGGCGACCGTGGCGGCAGCGTCGACCCAGAACGGCGTCGTCGGGTCGGGCCAGCGCTCGAGCACCTGTTCGCCCACCTCGGCGACCTCGGCGCGATGCAGCTGCTGGACGACTGCCCAGAACACTGCGAGGAGCACCAGCGACCGGTCGGGTTCGTCGTCGTGCTCCAGCATCCATCGTTGTGCGGCGATCATCGCGTCGTAGCCGTCGAGCAGGCGGGGCAGCTGGTCGGCCCAGTCCGATTCGGAACTCAGCAGCACCGCAGCGGCGCGTCCGACGACGTGATCGGCGATCCGGCTCTCGACGTCGCGGACGGCGTCGTCGTCCCGGCCGAGGCGGTCGAGCGCAACAGCTCGGAGCGGTCGCAGCATCCGGTACAGCGTGTCGGTTGCGGTCGTGTCGACGGCAAGGAGTGAGGCGGCGACGAGTTCGTCGAGCAGGTCGTCGATCGGTCGTCGGTCGTCGCCGACGACGGCTTGCGCCATGGCGTTGTCGAACGGTCCGTTCACGACGGCGAGTCGCTCGAACGACCGGCGGGTGTCGTCGTCGAGCAGCTGCAGCGACCATTCGACGGCGGCGACGACCGAACGGTGCGCACTCCGGCCGCGGAAGCGGCGGCGGTCGAGATCGGCCGGCCGGGCATCGAGCCGGTCGAGCACTCTGCCCAACGGCACGGTGCGCGCGTGCGCGGCGGCGAGTTCGAGGGCGAGGGGAACACCGTCGAGTCGACGACAGATCTCTGCGGCGGCCGCCACGTCGTCATCGGTGATTCGACCGCCGAGGTCGACGACGCGCTCGGTCAGCATCCGCATCGAGGCGGCGGACGGGTCGTCGAGGTCGGGAGGCGGCACGTCGAGCGGGGGGAGCGACACGATCGCCTCGTCGGACAGGTCGAGCGGCGTTCTGCTCGTGCAGAGGATCGTGAACGAGAGGCACGAGCCGATCATCGTGTCGATCGCGTCGGCAGCGGCCTCGATGACGTGCTCGCAGTTGTCGACGACGACGAGCAGCGACCGATGGTCGGGTGAGTCGGTCATCGAGCGGAAGTCGGG
Source organism: Ilumatobacter fluminis (assembly GCF_004364865.1). NCBI lineage: Bacteria > Bacillati > Actinomycetota > Acidimicrobiia > Acidimicrobiales > Ilumatobacteraceae > Ilumatobacter > Ilumatobacter fluminis. The sequence continues at coordinate 4,143,596 of NZ_SOAU01000001.1, read as the reverse complement.
GAAGCCGAGTTGGCTCGCGATGAATCCGTCGATCTCGGCCGACTCGTCGATGCGGGTGAGGTCGACCGTTCCGACGCCGCGATCGAAGCGGGGGAGTGCCGCGGCGGCAGCGGCGCGTGCAAGCGTGGTCTTGCCGATGCCGCCGGGTCCGACGATCGTGACGAGGCGGTGCCGCCGGAGTCGATCGTCGAGTTCGGCCAGCTCCGCTTCCCGCGCGATCAGGGCCACGTCTCACATCGTAAGGTTCGATCTCACGCCAGGAGAGGTGAGTAATCACCCACCGCCATCAGAAAGGAACCAACATGGCACTCACCTCCCACCCCCTCCAGTCGCTTCGCTCGACCGGATTCATCACCGACGGCGGCATGGAGACATCGCTGATCTTCCTGCAGGGACTCGATCTGCCCTGCTTCGCCGCCTTCCCGCTCCTCGACGACGAGGCGGGCCGCACGGCATTGGCCGAGTACTACGCGCCCTACCTCGTCGTGGCGACCGACCGTGGCCTGGGCATGATGCTCGACACGCCGACCTGGCGAGCCAACCCGGACTGGGCAAGTCTCGTCGGATACGACCGTGATGCGCTCGATCGCGTCAACCGCGACGCGGTTGCCTTCGTGCAGCAGATCGCCGGGAGCCTCGAGGGGCATCCGGTGGTCGTGAACGGCGCGATCGGGCCGCGAGGCGACGGCTACGTCGTCGGTTCGACGATGACTGTGGCCGAGGCGACGAACTACCACGCGTTGCAGGTCCGAGCGCTCTCCGAAGCGGGCGTCGACCTCGTGACGGCGACGACGATGAACTATGTCGAAGAAGCACTCGGTGTCGCCCAGGCGTGTGAGGACGTCGGCGTCCCGTTCGCCATCGGATTCACCGTCGAGACCGACGGCTGCCTGCCGTCTGGGCAGTCGTTGCGGTCCGCGATCGAGCAGGTCGACGCCGAGACGGCACCCGAGTACTTCATGGTCAACTGCGCCCACCCGACCCACTTCTCGCACGTGTTCGGGGAGGGTGGCTCGTGGTTGACGCGGATCGCAGCGGTTCGGTCGAACGCCTCGACGGCGAGCCATGCCGAACTCGACGAAGCCGACGAGCTCGATCGTGGTGACATCCCCGGTCTCCTCGACGAGTACGTGGCGCTGAGGAGCGTGCTGCCCGAGCTCCGCGTGGTCGGCGGGTGCTGCGGCACGGACCACGAGCACATCGCCGAGATCAGTCGCGCCCTGCTCATCGACGCGTGATCCGGTCGTGGTCCGACCGTCCGGGTGCCCGGCGTGGTCGATACCGACTCATCGGGGTCGGTGACGACCACGACCGGGTGGCGGTGGTCGGCGTCCGGGTGGACCTCGGTGCCCGGGCGGCGGTCCGAACCAGGGTGTCGGTGGTCGATCGTCCGGTCGCACACGAGGTGGCGGGAGGCCGTCGCCGGGCCGCAGGCCGCCGATCGGCTCGTCGTTCGGGTCCGGGTCGGGAGCCGCCGGCGTGATGAAGCGGCCGTTCCAGCTGGGAACGAGCCGACGGATCCGGTCCTGCAACGGCGGATGGCTGGCCATGGCGCTGCTGAACGACGACGTGAAGAAGAGATGGTCGGCCTCGGTGGCATGGGCGGCCCGGATCTTGTTCGCCGTTCCGCCCCCGCCGATCTTCATCAGTGCGCTGCCGATGCCATCGGGGTCGCGCGTGAACTGCACTGCGGTGGCGTCGGCGAGGTACTCGCGCTGGCGCGACACAGCCGCCTGGACGAGCCGGGCGAACAGCGTGCCGATCGAGCCGATCGCGATCAGGGCGAAGCCGGCCGCCACGAGTACCAGCCCGGCGCGGTCGTCACGCCCTCGTCGACGGGGGGACCACCAGAGCTGATGCAGGAACACCCGACCGAGCACGGTGAGCGCGGCGATGCCGAACACCCACCCGATGATGCGGGTCTTGACCCTCGTGTCGCCGTTGGTGATATGGGAGTACTCGTGGGCGACGACGCCCTGGAGTTCGCTGCGGGTGAGCTGGTCGAGCGCGCCGCGGGTGACGCCGATGGCCGATCGGTCGGCACTCCACCCGGCGGCGAACGCATTGATGCTCGTCTCTTGATCGAGCACGAACAGATCGGGCACGGGCGAACCCGACGCGATCGACATCTCGTCGACGACGTTGACGAGACGACGCTCGGCGACATCGGTGGTGCCGCGATCGATCTGCCTCCCACCCATCGAGGTCGCCACGTAGGCGCCTCCGCCACGGCGGATCTGGCTCGATTTCATCAGTGACGTCCCGATGACGGCGATGGCGGTGATCGGTGCGGCGATCGTGATCGCCGCGACCGGGTCGAACTCGCCGGTGCCGTACGAGGCCAGCAGGGTGGCCACGGCCGAGACCGCAGCGACGATCGCCAGGATGCCGAGCGTGAGCAGAGCGACGAGCAGCACGGTGTTCTGCTTGGCGTCGTGTTGGTGCTCGGTGAAGTCCATGGTCATCGGGTCGCGCTGGTGGGTCCAGTGTCGCCGCTCGGACTGTGAGATCGCTGAGAGATTGCACCGAGCCGGCCGGGCGTGAGGCTCGAGGCTTTCGAACTCCTTTCGTGCCGCCGCCCCGGTCCCTTACCCCGCCAGGCGAACGTCGTGATCACCGAGCAGGGCACCGCCGGTGCACACCGCTCGACCGACATCACAAGGAGCAATCGATGCCACACGAATCCAGCCCTGGGCGACGCCGCTGCGTCGTCCTTCCGATCTCTCGACGTCTCGCGCTCGTCGCCGCCGTCGTTCCGGTCGCCGTCAGCACCGGCACCGTCGCCGCGCAGACGCCGGACGACGGCGTGTCGGACGAGCTCGCCGTCGAGCTCGCCGACGGTCGCACCCTCGACGGGTTCGGGAACAACGTCGACGACCCGACGCTCGGCCAGGCCGGAACCATCTACACGCGCGTCGCCGAGGCGAACTACGCCGACGATGTCGGCGCACTCGTCGACGGGCCCGACCAGCGCTCCGTCTCGAACCGGATCTTCAACGACGTGAACCAGAACGTGTTCTCCGAGAACGGCGTGACCCACTGGAGCTTCGTGTGGGGCCAGTTCATCGACCACACGATCGGTCTGCGCGAGAGCAGCGACGAGGATCTCGTCGTCGCCTTCGATGCCGACGACCCGCTCGAGGAGTTCACGAACGATCTGGGTGCGATCTCGACCACCCGGTCGGCTGCCGCCGCCGGCACCGGAGACGACAGCGTTCGTGAGCAGATCAACACGATCAGTTCCTACATCGACGCCTGGGCGGTGTACGGCGGATCCGACGAGCGGCTCGATTGGCTCCGAGCGGGAACCGTCGACGGCGACCCGACGAACAACGACGCCTCGCTCCTGCTGGTCGACGGTTACCTCCCGACGAGCGAGGCCCGACCCGACACGGAGACACCGGAGGTCGAACTCGCCGGCCGCCTGTTCGCCGACCCGACGTCGGCCGTGATCGCGGGCGATGTCCGCGTCAACGAGAACCTCGGGTTGACCGCCGTCCAGACGCTGTTCGCGCTCGAGCACAACCGGATCGTCGACGCCTTGCCCGATGACCTCGACGAACAGACGAAGTTCGAGATCGCCCAACGCTCGGTCGCGGCGCTGCAGCAGTACATCACCTACAACGAGTTCCTCCCGGCGATGGGTGTCGAACTCGACGACTACACCGGCTACGACCCGACCGTCGACCCGACGATCACCAACGAGTTCGCCACGGTCGGGTATCGCGCCCATTCGACCATCCACGGTGAGTTCGAGGGTGAGATCGACCGGTCGGCCATCACCGACGACGAGATCGCAGCGCTCGAGGCGCAGGGGGTCGAGGTCACCGTCGCGAGCGACGTGGTCGAGTACGCCATCCCGCTCAACGTCGCGTTCGGCAACCCGGGCCTGCTCGAACAGGTCGGGCTCGGCAGCATGCTCGCCGGCCTCGCATCGGAAGCGGCATACGCGAACGACGAACAGATCGACAACCAGCTCCGCAGCGTGTTGTTCCAGGTGCCCGGTCCCGACGTGGAGGATCCGGCCTCGTGTCTCGACGGCACCGAGATCGCGGGTTGCTTCACGATCGTGAACGATCTCGGAGCGCTCGACATGATCCGCGCCGCCGACCACGGGATGCCGTCGTACAACGACCTGCGAGAGGCGTACGGTCTGGAGCGGGTCGAGTCGTTCACCGAGATCACCGGTGAAGACACGGACCAATGGCCCGACGATCCCGAGATCGACCTCGAGAACCCGATCGACGATCCGGACATCCTCGACTTCGTGTACCTGGCCGATGCCGACGGCAACGTGCTGGAGGCCGGCACCGACGAAGCCGACGGCGACACGGTCACGGCAGTGCGGCGGACCACGACCGCAGCGCGGCTGCAGGCCATCTACGGCGACGTCGACTCGATCGATGCCTTCACCGGCATGGTGTCGGAAGCGCACGTCGACGGCACCGAGTTCGGCGAGTTGCAGCTCGCCATGTGGACTTCCCAGTTCGCGGCGCTGCGCGACGGCGACCGTTTCTTCTACGGCAACGACGGTGCGCTCGACCTGATCGCCGACGAGTACGGCATCGACTATCGGCGCACCCTCGCCGACGTCATCGTCGCCAACTCCGACGTCGAGCCCGCCGAGATCGCCGACAACGTCTTCCTCCTCCCGCAGGCAACGGAGGAGCCGAGCGATGCGTCGGACGATCAGGCAGCCGACGCGGCGGACGGCGGGACGAGCGACGAGACACCTGACGACGAATCGGACGAGGACCAGGTGGACGGTGAGCGACGCCGTTCCAACCGACCGCGGGATCGAGACGGCGACGCGGATCGAGATGGCCGACGTCACCGGCGTCAGCAGGGTTGACGCGTCGGCCGGGCGGGTCGGGGTGATTCACCCGGGTGAGCGCGCCGATGGCGTGAGGCGTGCTCACCCCGGTGCCGGAGACGCTGTCGAACGTCACCGAAAGGAACGATCATGAACACACCCCCCGAACCCGCCCAGCGCAGAAGCCGAGGCACGGTCGTCGTGTGCGGCGCCACGGGCTACCTCGGCGGTCACGTCGTGCGAGCGCTGTACGACGACGGCTGGCGAGTACGAGCCCTCGTGCGCGACGCCGGCCGACTCGGCGATGCCGCCGACTACTGCGACGACGTGTTCGTCGGCCGACCGACGGAGCCCGACTCGATCGACGGCCTGTTCGACGGTGCCGATGCGGCGTTCTCGTCGATCGGCACCCGATCGTTCGGGCGTCGCCCGAGTTTCCGCGACGTCGACGAGCGGGCGAACCTGAACCTGGTCGACGCGGCGGAACGAGCAGGCGTCGGACGATTCGTGTTCGTGTCGATCCTGCGCGGCGACGAGCTACGCGCCGCCTCCCCGCTGATCGAGGCGCGCGAGCGGGTGGTCGATCGGCTCCGGGCCGGCCCGATGACCGAGACGATCATCCGTCCGACCGGCTTCTTCAACGACATGCGCGCATTCCGTGACATGGCCGAACGCGGCCGGGTCTGGCTGATCGGCGACCGTCGGACCCGCATCAACCCGATCCACGGAGCCGACCTCGCCGAGGTGATCCGGGAAGCGTTCGCCTCCGACGACACGAGCGACCGCAGCGTCGGCGGACCGGACGTGTTGTCGCAGGCCGACGTCGCCCACCTCGCGTTCGAGGGAGCCGGCCGTCGAACGGAGAAGGTGAGCACCGTTCCGAGCGGTGTGGTCCGAGCGATCGGCAGGCTGATCGGCCCGGTCAACCCGAACGCCGGCGCCAACCTGCGCATGTTCGCCGTCATGGGCGAACAGGACATGGTCGGTGAGCCGATCGGCACCCATCACCTGGCGGACGAGTTCACCCGAACCGGCCCATAGCCTGCGACCCATGGCAGCCATGGGTGACTCGGTGCAGCGTGCGAGTTCGAAGGCGATCCGCTCGACGATGGAGTTCGTCGCCACACGGATCGCGTCGAGCGACCGACTCATGTCGATCGCCTACGACCTGATCAACGGCGACACGTTCGCCGGGCTCGAGGCCCACGAGGAGATGCTGTCCGACACCCCTCGCATCGAGGCGTACCACCGCGGGATCCACCGCAACGTCGGTCCGGGCGACGTCGTCGTCGACCTCGGCACCGGCACCGGCGTCCTCGCGCTGATGGCGAGCAAGGCCGGTGCCGAGAAGGTCTACGCCGTCGAGCACAGCGACGTGATCGAGGTCGCCGAGGAGATCGCCCGGCTCAACGGGGTGACCAACATCGAGTTCGTCCGAGCGAACAGCCGGGAGTTCGTCGCGCCCGAGCCGGTCGACGTCATCCTCCACGAGCAGATGGGCGACGAGCTGTTCAACGAGAACATGTTGCAGAACATCCTCGACCTGCGCGACCGCGTGCTCCGCCCCGGCGGTCGCATCCTGCCCGGACGGTTCCGGCTGTTCGTCGAACCGATCACGCTCCACGACGACATGCGGATCCGGCGCTTCTGGAACATCGACCTCCCCGACGACATCGATCTGAGCGGGATGGAACGGTCACCGGTCGCCGAACGGTTCGACGCCGGCCGCAACGACCTCTTCTGGCTCCGACCCCGCTCGGTCGCCGCAACCGTCGGCGCTCCGCAGCCGGTGCTCGAGTTCGACCTGGCCGACCTCGCGACGCCGTTCGACCTGGCGACGTCGTACACCGTCGAACGAACCGCCACCTCGGACGCGATCGCCGACGGTTGCGCCGTGTGGTTCGAGGCGCAGTTCGACGACGAGACGGTGCTCTCGACCTCACCTCTCGACCCCGTGACGAGCTGGGGGAACCGGGTCTTCCGCCTCGACCGAGCGATCGCCGCGGGCGATTCGCTCCACATCGACATCGACCTCGGCGTCCTGGTCGAGCCGTCGACGTGGCAGGTCCGAGCGCGCTGAACCCGTCGGCGCGGCAAGCGCCGTCGCCGGCGGTGCGGCAGGCTTCTGACCAGCGGTTTTCCGTCGTGCGGCCGGGTAATCCCTGGTGTCGGGTCCACCACCGGTTCTACACTCGCCAATTCACAGCTCGGCGGACACGAGGAGATCTGCGCAATGGGACTCATTCAGGCAGCGGTTGGTGCACTCGGCGGCACCTTTGCGGACCAGTGGAAGGACTTCTTCACGGTGCCCGACCGGTTGGCGCCGACGGCCGCGGTGTTCGCGGCCGAGAAGCGTGAGCAGAACGCCGGCCGCGGCTCGAACACCAAGGGCTCCGACGACATCATCACCAACGGCAGCCGCATCATCGTGCCGGAGGGCTACGGCCTGATCCTGCTCGAGCAGGGCGCGATCACCGGGTTCGCCGCCGAGGCCGGTGCCTACGAGTGGAACAGCGAAGAACAGGATTCGCAGTCGATCTTCGCCGGCGACGGCATCGTCAGCCCGCTCATCAAGACCTCGTGGGAACGCTTCAAGTTCGGTGGACGCCCCGGCGCCCAACAGCGCGCCTACTTCGTCACCCTGAAGGAACTCCCGAACAACCGCTTCGGCACCCAATCGGAGATCTACTGGGACGACGCCTACATGAACGCCCAGGTCGGCGCCGTCACCCGCGGTACGTACACCCTGAAGATCACCGACCCGATCCTGTTCATGCAGGCCTGGATGCCGGCCAAGTACCTCGAGCCCGGCCAGGTGTTCGACTTCACCGACATCGAGAACGACGCTGCGTCGCAGCTGTTCAACGAGGTCGTGGGCTCGCTCGCCCCGGCGTTCTCGATGTACACGAACGACCCGTCGAAGGGCAACCGGATCACCAAGATCCAGCAGGACTCGATCGGCTTCGCGCAGAGCCTGTCCGCCGCCGTCGAGCAGAACTACCAGTGGGCGTCCGGCCGTGGCCTCGAGATCATCTCGACCGCCATCATCTCGATCGAGTACGACGAGAACACCCGCGAACTGCTGCGCAACGTCCAGCGTGCCGACGCCTTGTCCGGCGCCCGCGGCAACTCGAACCTGCAGGCGTCGGTCGCCGCCGGTTTCGAAGGCGCCGGTGAGAACGGCGGTGCCGCCGGCCTGGTCGGCCTCGGCATGGCTGCCGGCGCGACCGGCCTGGGCGGGCTCCAGCAGCCGGTGCCCGGCATCGGTGCCCAGAGCACCCCGCCGCCCCCGCCGCCGCCCGCCGCCGGCGCAGCCGCTGCACCGCCGCCCGCACCGGCACCCGCCGCACCGGCGGCGCCCGCCGACGATCCGGTGGCCCAGCTCGCGAAGTTCAAAGAGATGCTCGATGCCGGCCTGATCACCCAGGACGACTACGACGCCGCCAAGAACAAGGTCCTCGGGCTCTGAGCCCGGGCGACCCTGACTCGATCACGTCGGTACCGACATGACGAACTTCCCGCCGCCGGGAGCGGGCGACCCGTCGACCGCTCGCGGCTCCCATCCAGATGCAACCGCCGACGGCGCTGCAGCAGCGCCGACGGCCCCGAGCGATCCCACCGATCTGGCCGATCCGACCGTCCCGACGCTCGACGACGTCGTCGACACCGGCGACCCCGTGATCGACACCAGCAACGACGGTCTCGACGACGGCATCAACCGATGCCCGAAGTGCGGCTCGACCGATGTCCAGCTGCGCGCCACCGCCGGTGAGCTCATCTGTCTGTTCTGCCGTCACCAGTGGTCGGAGGCCCGGCTCGACGAGACGATCGAGAACGGCGACCTGACGACGTTGACCGGAACCACGATCGGTTCGGGCGCGTCCGACATCGACGCCTCGGTCGACGTCGTCATGACGATGAAGTGTTCGGGCTGCGGTGCCGAGGTCGTCGTCAACACCGCCGAGAACATGACGGCCCGGTGTCACTGGTGCCGCCACGTGCTCACCGTCAACGAGCAGATCCCGAACGGCGCTGTGCCCGACGCCGTGTTGCCGTTCACGATCACGCACGGCGACGCCGTCGAGCGGATCAGGGCGTTCGCCGGCAAGCGCAAGCTCTTCGCCGACCGGGCATTCGCCGCCGAGTTCAAGCCGGAGAACATCGTCGGCGTCTACATGCCGTACATGGTGGTCGACAGCAACGCGAGCGCTGACATCACGGGCAAGGGCGAGATCCAGACACGCAAGTACACGAGAGGCTCTGGCGACAACGAGGAGACGGTGTACGACGCCGACCGCTACGAGGTCCGTCGCCACGTCGACTTCACGGTCGACGATCTCACCGTCGAGTCGTCGGCCGAGCGAGCGAACTTCGACTCGTCGGCGAACACGAACAACATCATCAACACGATCCTGCCGTTCGACACCGAGAACGCCGTGAAGTGGAACGCCAGCTACCTCACCGGGTACACCTCCGAGAAGCGCGACCAGGACGTCGCCCATCTGGTCCCCGAGGTCGAGGATCAGCTGCTCTCGATCGCTCGCTCGCAGGTCGAGCCGAGCGTGAAGAAGTTCGACCGCGGGGTGTGCTGGGAGGTCGAGAAGCTCGATGTGCACGGTACGCGGTGGGTGTCGATGTACCTCCCGGTCTGGCTGTACTCCTACTACCACGAGGTCAAGGGCAAGGGCATGGTGCACTACATCGCCGTGAACGGACGGACCGGCGAGGTGATGGGCAGCGTGCCCGTCTCGCACAAGCGGCTGCTCGCAGCGGCCGTGTCGGTCGGCGGCGTCATCGACGCCGGCGTGATCGCACTCATGGTGGCGACGTCATGATCGCTGCACTCGCTGCCGAACTCGCTGCGGTGTTCTCGACCGTCGTCCTCGCCGCGTCGTCCGACGACGGCGGCGTGCCCGGATGGCTCCTCCTCGCCGGGCCCGCCGGCGGTGGCGGCGTCTACTACGTCTCGTGGCGGTACTACCGCAACACCCACCAGTCCCACGCGTTCGAGCGCGAGACCCGCATCGAGGCGCAGTCGGTGACCGGTGACGAGAGCAAGATCAAGACGATCAAGGGCACCAAGAAGAAGAGCATCGACGGCCGGAACCAATCCGATCACCGTCGCCGCGTGATGCGCGCCCGCTGACCCTTCGAGTCGGGTGCATTCGGGTCGGGTGTCGTACGGGACGGCGACGGAGTCGACGTTCCGGGAGATCACCCGACCCGGGAACGTGCCGGTAGCGGTCAGCCGCCGCCCTCGCCCGGCGAGACGATCACGGGGGTGACGTCGCCCGACGGCCGGAGCCCCGCCCGGTCGGTCCACGCGTGGCTGATGGTGGGGTTCGCGGCCAGCGAGCGGAGCCGCTCCGCGATGGCGTCGCGTTCGTGCTGCAGGCTCGCTCGTCGTCCGATCTCGGTACTCGGCACCTCGGCCAGCTCGTCGTAGATCTCGCCGAGACGGCGCCGGAGCTCGGCTTCCTCGGTGGGTTGGTCGTCGCTGAGAGTGCCCATGTCGTCACCATCCCATGTCGTGCGGACGCCGTCAACGAGACGCTCGGCGATGGTGCACGTCGGGTTCAGGCTTCGGCGTCGGCGAGGAGTTGGACGAGGTTCATGACGCCCGGCAAGAGCGCCGCTCGTATCCGTGTGATGAGAGCCGCCTTGTCGCTCGGGAAGGCGCCGAGGGGGTATCAGCGGAGCGTTGCGGCGCCCCCCAGTAGTTGGGTGGCCCGCTGCGCGGCATCGACCACGACATCGACGTAGTGGTCGTGGGACGTGGCCACCCGACTGGTCGGTGCGACCAGGCCGATGGCTCCATAGACGCTCGCGGCGTGCTCGAAGATCGGTGCGGCGATGCCCGTGACCCCGGCTTCTGAGGTCTCGTCGTCGACTGCGAAACCGCGATCGCGTATCCGGCGGAGTTCCTCCTCCATTGTCCGCCGTGCGGATTCGCGCTCACGGGCGGGCATCGATCGCAGGTTGCGCGACACGATGTCGTCCCGCGGCCCGTCATCCAAGAAGGCGAGGACGGCGCGTCCGGACGCACGTCGGAGCTCGGGGCCGGCGTATCCGACGGTGAGACCACCGACCCGGAGCGGCTGAGTTCCTTCGACGAGCTCCTTGAGAATGACGCTGCGGCCGTCGAGCGTGGACAGGAACGCGGTCTCGTTCGTCGCGTCGTTGATCTGGCGGACCAGAACGGTGAGGTCGTGGCGGACGTCGAGGGCGCTCAGGTATGCGTGCGACAGCGTGCCGACGCCACCGCCGAGACGGAGTCGACCTGCGTCGTCGCGTTCGAGGTAGCCCCTCGCCACCAGCGTTCTGAGCAGGTGGTAGCTCGTGGTGAGGTTCAGCTGCAGCGCCGCTGCAACCTCTTTGACAGCCGGGGGTTCGTCGCTGGTCGCGACGAACTCGAGAAAGCTCAACGCTCGGTCGACGGTCTGCAACGTGTGCGGCGTCGACGTCGGCGACTCAGATGAGGGCATGCTGGCATTCTAGTTCAGATTTCGGTATATGAAAGATCCGTCACATATTGACATGCCCGTGGCCGGTCCATATGGTTCGCGGCGTTCGCTACGACAAGGGGTACCCAGCAATGATCGACACGTCCGAGACGGGACTCGATGCCGTCATCTGTCTCCACTCGCTGTTCCTCTCACCGCACATGTTCGAGGACCTGATCGCTGCCGGGGCTGGTCGCTTCCGATTCATCGCGCCAGAGTTCCTCGGCCAGGAGAACCGGCTCGACGAAGTGGCGTCGACGATCGTGACGATGGACGACGCTGCCGACGACCTCTGGAGGGTCATCGACGAGCTCGGCATCGAACGATTCAGCATCGTCGCCCAGTCGATGGGCGGCGACGTCGCCGTCCGGATGGCGGCACGGCAACCGCACCGGATACACCGGATGGTGTTGATGGGCACGTCCGCCTGTGCCGAACCACTCGACCAGCGAGCGGCGTTCACGGGGCTCGTCGACGAGGTCGCCGACAAGGGCTACTCGGAGGAGACGGTCGAGTTGCTCATGGGCATCCTCTTCGCGGCGTCAGCGCGTGCGAGCGAGGCGGCTGAAGCACGCATCCAACGATGGCGTCGTCACATCGAGTTGCTGTCACCGCGCCTCGCACCGGCGATGCGCGGTGTCGTCGAGCGCGACAGCGCAGTCGATCTGTTGGCGTCGATCATCGCTCCGACGCTGATCGTGTCGGGCGTCGAAGATCATGCTCGACCTCCGGCATGGTCCGACGAGTTGTTCGAGCACATCCCCGATGCGGAACTGTGGCGACTCAAGCGCGCTGGCCACAGCCCGCTCATCGAACAGCCGGACATCGTCAACGCCGCCACGCTCGACTTCCTCGACCGGCCGACAGCCGTCGCCTGACCGGAAGACGAATCGTGCCCGTACGGCTTCTCACACCCCACACCCTTCCGACGACGCCGACGCATCATCAGGTCGCCGTCTCGTCCGGATCACAGATGGTCTTCATCGCCGGCCAGGTAGCCCTGGACGCCAGTGGGGCCCACGTCGGCGGCGATGACGTCGCGGCCCAAGTCGAACAGTGCTACCTCAATGTCGCCGCCGCGCTCGGTGCAGTTGGAGCCACGTTCGACGATGTCGTGAAGCTGACTGCCTACGTCACGGACCTCGACCCCGCTGTGCTTCCCCAGTTCGGCGATGGTGTCGCTCGGGCCTGCGACCGTCTCGGCATCGCTCCGCCGATGGCACCTCTGACTGGCATCGGCGTGGCGGCGCTCGCCGAACCGGAGTTCCGCGTCGAGATCGAGGCAGTCGCCGTCCTCGCGCGACGGTGACGCCGACCGCTTACCGGTCTGTCCAGAAGGGGGCCCGGAGGTCGCGCTTGAGGATCTTGCCCGAGCCGGTCTTGGGGAGTTCGTCGAGCCAACCGTACGAACGCGGGATCTTGTAGCTCGCCAGGTGGGCCCGGGCGTGCTCGTCGACCGCTGCCTCGTCGATTCCGGAGCCGGGCCGGCCGACGATGATCGCGTGGACGGTCTCACCCCATTCCTCACTCGGGATGCCGAACACCGCAGCCTCGTAGATGTCGGGGTGTGCCTCGAGGGCCGCCTCGATCTCGGCCGGATAGATGTTCATCCCGCCCGAGATGATCATGTCCTTCTTGCGGTCGCAGATGTAGATGAAGCCCTCGTCGTCGCGGTACGCGATGTCTCCCACTGTCTGGAAGCCGTCGCGTCGGTCCTCTTCGTACTTGTCGTGCTGCTTGTAGTAGTCGTCGAACACCGCCGACGACCGGACGAACAGTTCGCCCGTCGCCTCGGGCCCGGTGTCGGTGACCACATCGCCGTCGGGCCCGTAGAGCCGCACCTCGACCATCGGCGCCTCCTTGCCGCACGACCCGGGCTTGCGCATCTGGTCCTCGGGACGCATCACCGTGTTCACGCCGAGTTCGGTCGAGCCGTAGACCTCCCACAGCGACTCGGGCGGGAAGTCGGCGACGTAGGCCTGCTTGAGGGCAAAGCTCCACGGAGCGGCGTTGGCGATCATCACCCGCATCGACGAACGGTCGTACCGGGCCTTCACCTCGTCGGACAGGTTGCAGATCATCCGGATCGGCGTCGGGGCCGAGAACGTCGACGTGGCCCCGTATGTCTCGAGCAGGCGGAGCCAGTCTTCCGGGTCGAACTTGCGTTGGAGGACGATGGTCTGACCCATGGCGAGCCCGATGCCCATGAACCCGCCCGGACCCGAGTGGTAGAGCGGCCCGGTCGTGAGGTAGACGTCGTCGGGGCGGTACCCGATGAACTCGAGCATGGCGGCGCTCTGCGCTGCGCTCGAGGCCGCGTGTCGGTAGGCGCCCTTCGGTTTGCCGGTGGTTCCCGACGTGTAGATCATCGTGGCGCCGCGGGCCATCTCCTCGTCGGGCGGCGGCGGTGGCTCGGCCGACGCCGCATCGACGAGCGGGTCGCACGCCGTCATCCCCTCGGGCACCCGGTCGGCGCCGCCGTCGAAGACCAGGATCGTCGCCACCTTCGGGATCGCATCGCGAACCCGGGCGAACATCGGTGCGAAGTCGGCGTCGACGTACACGGTGGTCGCGTCGGAGTGGTCGACCACGTACGCGGCTTCCTCGTCGGCGAGGCGGTAGTTGAGTGGCACGGCGACGGCGCCGACCTTGCGGGCGGCGTTGACCATCTCGACGATGCCCATCGAGTTCTGGCCGCACCACACGACCTTGTCGCCGGTGCCGACACCGTGGTCGAGCAACACGCGGGCGAGTCGGTTCGCGCGCGACTCCAGTTCGGTGTACGTGGCGGTGCGGATGTCGTCACCCTGCCCCGTGCGTCCACGGCGGTCGTCGATCACCGCGATCTTGTCGGGCTGGTTGGCTGCGTGCCCCGTCAGCAGATCCATGCCATGTCGTACCACGCAGCCGGGACCGCTCTGCGACCGGACGACCGGGTCAGGCTTCGGCGTCGCCGATGAGTTTCACGAGGTTCATGACGCCGGGCAGAACCGCCTCTCGCATCCGCATCAGCAGCGCCACGTTGTCCGGGTCGGACGTGTCGACGTCTCGCACGGTCCGGCTGAATCCGTTCAACCGGTTCTGGTCGAGGAACCTCGTCATCTCCGGCTGTTCCGACCACGCCCGCATGTTGACCGCGTTGGCGACGGTCAGCTTCAGCCAGTCGAGCCGGTCGTCGGGGATCGGCACCACGGTGGCGAGCGCGTTCTTGGCGTCGTCGCCACCGCCGACGCATGCTTCGATCCATGCGAGCACCGACGCCGAGAACGCCGGCTGGTACGCCCGCACCGTCTGCGGCGTGATGACGTGACCGTCGAAGATGGTGGTGGGCGCCTGCTTCGGGATAGCGCTCGCCGAGCAGTCGACGTGGATGTGGTCCGGCGAGGTCGGGATGGTGCCGCCGGTGAGCTCGATCTCGTGACTGCCGATGCGGGTCACCCGTCCGAGGCGGACGACATTGCGTACGCTCCGCAGCGCCTCGAGTTCCGGAGCGCTCACCGTCGGCGCGTGGAACATGCTCGGCTCCACAGAGGGGTCGAGTCGGACGAGCACGCCGCCGTCCTCGAGACGGGCGAACAGATCGTCGACGTCTGTCGCTGCGGCGCACGCCTCGTACTGGAGCGCCTGTGCCGTGAACGTCTGCCGGAACCGATCGGGTCCGGGCTGCACGGTCTCGCGCGGGATGAACCAGCCGTCGCGCGACATGATCCAGGTGATCGCCTCGGGGTCGACGCCCGCCCCGAGCAGCCACAGCACGGCGTCCATCGCCGTCTTGCCACCGCCGACGACCACCCAGCCGGCCGGTGGTTCGGTCACTTTCGGGAGATCGTTGAGCGGCATGAAGCGCGCATCAGGGTCGATCTCGAACGACGGGGTGTGCGTCGACGGCACCGTCGTCTTGAGGTGGGTCGTGTCGACGATCCGGCGGCGGGCCGTGATGCGATGCGTCTCACCGGTCAGCTGCGACCGGAAGCCACCGTCTCGGTCCCAGACGCTCTTCGGGAACCAGCGCACGCGTCCGGTCGGGAGCAGGTGGTCGTGCATGACGCCGTGGAAGTACTGCTGGATCTCGGCGCCGGTTGCCAGCTCACCGAGCCCTGCGTTCAAGCCGGTCGTGTCGATCCGGTCGCGCCCGAGCGGTGTCGAGGCGACGCCGTAGAACGACGACGGCTGGTGCAGCGTCACGAACGGGTATGCGTCGTTCCAGTGTCCGCCGGGTTCGGCGTGGGAGTCGATCATGACGACGTCGGCGTCGCAGTGGTCGACGAGGGTGTCGGCGAACGCCATGCCGACGCACCCGGTTCCGACGATCAGGTAGTCGGTCTCGATCTCGCTCATCCCGACCATCCTCGCATCTCCGCCCGCCGCCACTCACAGCTACTTCCCAGCCGGCTCCCGGCGGCCTGTCGGACGGACTCCGTACCGTCGGATGATGTCAGACATCATCCGAAACCCTCGATCGACCGGCCGGAGCAGTGCCCCGTCGGATGATGTCAGACATCATCCGACTCCGACAGCGGGGGCACGAACGAGTAGCTCGAGCGGTCGGTCCGGCAAGAAGACAGGAGCACCCCCCATGAGCATCACCCGACTGATCGCCGTTGCCTCGGTCGCCGCTGCGCTGGCCGCCGGCTGCACGGCGTCGACCGACGCCTCGGATTCGGCGACCGAAGCGACCGCGACACAGACCCTCGACGAGAGCGCAGCCGACCTGGCAGCCGACGACGTAATGAGCGACGGTGGCGACCTCGCACCCGGGGCCGTCACCGCCTCGGTGACCGGCGAGACCATCGAACTCGGCGACGAGCAGCTGATCATCGACCAGGGCGGCACGTTCGTGCTGACCGGATCGAGCAGCAGCAGCGTGGTCGTGAACACCGATGAAGCGGTGGTGCTCGTGCTCGACGGTGTCGACATCGCCAGTACGACCGGCGCGGCGATCGTCGTCGAGCAGGCCGACGACGTGACGATCGAACTGGCGGCCGGTAGTGAGAACCGCCTGGAGGACGCCTCGACGCGCAGCGACGAGGAGATCAATGCCGTGCTGTACAGCGAGTCCGACCTGACCATCACGGGGAGCGGCTCGCTCACGGTGCGGGCCAACTACGAGGACGGCATCGCGACCAAGGACGATCTCGAGATCGTGTCGGGCACGATCACGGTCGCCGCTCCCGACGACGGCATCCGCGGCCGTGACTCGATCACCCTCGTCGACGGTGTCATTTCGGTCGTCTCGGGCGGCGACGGTCTCAAGACCACCAACGAGGAAGAGGCTGATCGCGGCAACGTCCACATCGTCGGCGGCACGATCACCGTCGACTCGGGCGACGACGCGATCAAGGCGCAGACGACGATGGTCATCGACGGGGGAACGATCACGGTCGCGAACAGCGTCGAGGGCCTCGAAGCCAACAACATCACGATCAACGGTGGTGACATCTCGATCTACGCCGCTGACGACGGCATCAATGCGGTCGCCGGTGAGGTCGGGCTCGACGTCTTCATCACCGTCAACGGCGGCACCATCGCCGTCGAGGTCGGGTCGGGAGACACCGACGCCTTCGACTCGAACGGCGACCTCACCCTCAACGGTGGCGCCGTCACCGTCACGGCGCCGACCTCGTCGTTCGACGCCGACGGCACCGCCGTCATGAACGGCGGCACCCTCGTCGTCAACGGGCAGCAGCTGACGTCGATCCCGCAGAGCCGGCAGGGTGGTGGTGGTGGCGGTGGCGGTGGCGGTCGACCCTGAGCGACGACCGGTCGGAAGGCCGTCGAGGGACGGGCCGCAGCCCGCGGCCGTCAGGTGAGCAGCGGGATCGTGGCGACGTAGGCGACGATCAGCACGATGCCCTCCGTGCGGGTGACGGTGCGGCGGGTCGCCATCGCGATCGTGGCGAGGCCGGCGGCGACGACAGCGGCACCTGCACCGACGATCGTGAGCGAGGTGTCGTCGAGCGGCGGCGCACCGAGGATCCCGATCACGCCGCCGACGGCAAGCGCATTGAACAGGTTCGATCCGAGCAGGTTGCCGACGATCAGGTCGGTCTCGTGCCGACGTGCCGACTGGATGACGGTGACCAGTTCGGGGAGCGAGGTGCCGACGGCGACGAGGGTGACGCCGACGAATCCGCCCGACAGGCCGGTCTCGTCGGCGACGCGCATGGCGCCCCACAGCAGCAGCTGTGCGGTGGCGACGGTCGCCACGAGCCCGGCGACGGTGCGGCCGACCTCGACACCGAATCGATGGTGCTCGGCATCGGCGAGTTCGATGACGTCGTCGCCGACGGCGTCGGTCGGCTCGGCCCCGGGTTTGCGGGCGATGACGACGAGGCTGCCGGCGAGACCGGCGACGAGCAGCACGCCCTCCCACCGCTGGATGCCGCCTTGCACCGCGAGCGCAAAGGCGATCGTCGCGGCGAGCACGAGCGGGGCCTCGAGCCGGACCGTTCGCGATTCGACGGTGAGCGCGACGATGACCGCCCCGATGCCGAGCAGGAGGGTGAGGTTCGCCAGGTTCGACCCGACGACGTTGCCCACGGCGACCGCCGTGTTGTCGTCGAGCACGGCGAGGGCCGACACGAGCAACTCGGGAGCACTGGTCCCGAAGCCGACGATGACGACACCGACGACGAGTGACGGCACGTTGCGGATGAGTGCAACTCGCGCCGCGCCGATGACGAACTGATCTGCGGCCCAAGCGAGGGCTGCCACGCCGACGATGATCGCCGCGACACCGAGCAACACGCTGACCTCCGGATCATGTGATGGTTGCAGCCGGAAACGTATCCGCCTCGGAGGTCGGAACGGTACGGCGGCGTCAGAACTTTGCAATCACTCGCATCGCCCTGCGATCGACGAGTTGAAAATGTATCAAGTGATGTATATTCGAGGAGATGAGCTCACTCCCTGGCATCGACAACGAGTTGGACCCCGACGTCTCTCCGGCTCCGAGTGGCTTCGCTCCGGACGCCGCCGACCAGGCGGACCTCGTCCCTGCGATTTATGGACGAATCGACTTCGACGTCCAGCCGGAACGATTCACGACCGACATCGACGCAAAGACCGAGATGCCACGGCGCTTTCTGGCGGAGCGCGAAGAGATGCTCGCGAACGAGCATCTGGTGGGGCTGATGCGCCTGTACACGATGACCGGCGACCGGACGGCCGACGCGTACGCCGCCCTGATGCCCGATTTCGGCTTCCGTCGTTTGGTCGACATGCTCGAGCTCGCTTGCGACAGCGGCATCGATGCTGTGGCCGATGCGCCACCGGAGCTGCACGCCTTCATCACCGAGATGGAGATCGTTCCCGCCTGGCTCGATCGTGATCTCGTCGAAGAGGGTGCACGGCAGGAGCTGATCAACTACGTGCACGTCGCTCCACTCGCGCTGCGCGGCGGGCTGCTCGCGACGTTCGTCAACAAGTACTCGGCGCTCCCGATGGCCTTGACCGGCACGCTCTCGGGCAAGCGGAGTGCAAAGCGCTCGTTCGAGACAGGGAGCTTCTTCGGGTCGACGATCATGCCCAGAGCGCTCGAACGATCGGGCGCTGGGTTCAAGGCCGCCGCCAAGGTGCGCCTGATGCACTCGATGGTGCGCTTCAACCTCATGCGCGGCGACCGGTGGGACCCCGCCGTCTACGGCATCCCGATCCCACAGGTCGATCAGATGCCGGCCGGGATGTTCGGCATGTATCTCATGTCGCTGAAGGTGTTGAGTTCCGGGCGCGAGGAGTTCACACCTCAAGAGCGTGCACGGGTCGAACTCGCCCGCTACCGCTGCTACCTCCTCGGACTGCCCGAAGCACTGCTCGCCGATTCACCACGTGCGATCCGGGACGTCTGGTTGACGCGGCAGGCGACGTTGCGCTCCGAGTTCGACGACGCGACGTGTGGCAGTTTGCTGCGCGCCACCATGGAAGCGGACCTGTTCGACCAACCCGGCCTCGGCAACGCCGTGCACCGCTGGTGCGAAGACGGGTTCTCCAGGATCTTCCTCGTGAAGAACTTCCTGAACGGGAACTTCGAGCGGGCACAGTCGCTCGGCATCGACGTGACGCGCACCCACCGCGTGGCGGCCACCATCGGCTACGCCTACGCAATCGCGCGGGTTCACCTGTTCGAGGCGCTGGTCAAGGTTCCGAAGATCGGCCCGATCGCGTACCGGAACCGGGTGCGGAAACTGGCGAAACAGCTCGAGTCATACGGCCACGCCGACTTCGTCACCGACGCCTCCAAGTACGCTCAGGCGGCGTGAGTACGACTCTTCTCGCCGCGCCATCTGTCGATACCGAGCCGCGGCGCCATCATGGGCGACCGCGCCGCTGACCAGCGCCGGCGGGGAGAGTACGCCAAGTCGGCGCTGACTCGGCAGGCGATCCTGTCGGCCGCGTTTCCCATCTTCGGTGCCCGAGGACTCGATGGCGCCAGCACGCGCGAGATCGCCAAGGCCGCCGGGGTCAATCAGCCTGCGATCAACTACCACTTCGGCTCGAAAGAACTGCTGTACCGAGCGTGTGCCGAGCTCGTGGTCGAGGGCTACCGAGAGCAGGTCGGCGCACTGCGCGCTGACGCTCTGCGGGGTCTGGAGCGGCGGGCGAGCCCGGAGGAAGCCGCCGATCTGTTGAGCGCTCTGATGGACGGGTTGGCCGACCTCTTGATCTCCGACCCGACCGCCCGGTCGTGGGCCGGTTTCGTCTTTCGCGAGATGAGCGAGCAGGGCGAGGCGGCGCGCTTCTTGCACGAGCACATCTGGCGGCCGGGGACCGAGTTGGTCGCGCAACTCATCCAGGTCATGTGGCGCTGTGAACCGGGCTCGCCGAGCGACGAGGCTCAGCTCGAGGCGCTGCTCCTGATCGCCGATCTGGTTGCGTTCACCAATGGGCGGCCGGTCTCGATGCAGATTCTCGGGTGGGACGACATCGGTCCGACGGAACTGGCTCAGATCAAGCAGGCCATGTCGCGTCGGGTTCAGGATCTGGCCGCGCGGTGCTCGGATGGGGGTTGCCCGACGGCATCGAACCGATCTCCGTCACGCGGCGATTCGAGGTGACGCCCGGACGACGCCCTGTCGTTGCCGCGCCGGCGCAGCGTCCATGATCCGACGACGGCGGCGAGCGCAGCGGCGACCGCGGCGTCCAAGAGGTAGTGGTTGCCGGTTGCGACGATCGCCAGCAGCGTGACGGCAGGGTGGGCGAGCCACCACCACCGGTACCGGCTGGAGGTGAGGACGATGATCCCCACGGCCACCATCAACGCCCACCCGAAGTGCAGCGAGGGCATGGCGGCGAACTGGTTCGCCACCGATCGACTCGGATCCTCGGGGTAGATGCTGGGCCCGAACACACGCAGTGTGTCGACGTACCCGTCGAGCATCCGAGGAGGCGCGAGTGGGAAGGCGACGTGGATTGCCATCGCCGCCATCGTCACCCCGACGAACCAATTCCGGATCGCCGGGTAGCGGTCGCGGTGGCGGGCGAAGGCCCAGACGAGGAAGGCCACGGTGGCAGGGAAGTGCACGGCGACGTAGAAGTGGTTGAGGAACTCGATCAGGCCGGGCACATCGAGGACGCGCCGCTGCACCGTCAGCTCGGCCGTCCAGCCGAACCATCGCTGCGCGTCGATGACCCGTTGCGCGTTCGCGGTGGCGGCGGTGACCGAGTCGTTCGTGATGACCCGCCCGAACCGGTACACGCCGAACACCGCCGCGGCGATCGCCAGCTCCGCCGCAGCGCGCACCGCCAACGAGCGGTTGCCGGGTCGGCCGGTCGATTGTGCGAGTGCGAATGCCACGGTGCCACTCTGCGGGAAGAGGGGGTGGGAAACGTCCCCCCTTCGGTGGATTGGGTGGTCATCCATTCGGAGGATGCCGAGCGCTCAGAGGCGAGCGTTGCCGACGAGCGTTGTGACGGCACCGTCCCTGGTGGCCGTGCTCGGGCCTCGTCGAGCGAGGCGTGCCTGCCGGTCAGTCGGCGTGCGCAGTCAGCCAGCCGACGACGTCGGCGGTGACCTCGTCGCGGTTGGTCTCGTTGAGGATCTCGTGGCGGGCGCCCGGGTAGACCGTGACGGTGACGTCGGCGATGCCGGCGTCCCGATACCGCTGGCCGAGCAGTTCGACCAGCTGGCCGCCGCCGGCAAGGGGGTCGTCGCTGCCGGATGCGATCAGGACCGGCAGGTCGCCGCGGATCTTGCCGAGCTCCGAAGGGAGGGAGAGCCGCTCGGCCGGCCCGAACAGCAGGGGCATCGTCTCGTCGGGCACGTCGAACCCACACCACGGGTCGGCGACGTACGCGTCGACCTCGGCCTCGTCGCGCGACAACCACTCGTAGCCCGTGCGGCGTTCGAAGCCGGCGTTGAACGCCTCGAGCCCCGCCGGAGCGTCGGCGGGAGCGTTCGCCATCGCCGCCGCGAGGGCGTCCATCGCGGTCGAGCCCGACAGGACGACGCCGGCGTACTGCTCGGACGAGTCGATCATGACCATCTGCGACGCGAACGAACCCATGGAGTGGCCGAACAGGAACACCGGGAGGCCGGGGTGCGCATCGGTCAGCTGGGCGCCGTACTGCGCCACGTCGGCGGCGAGCCCGTCGAAACCGGGGGCGCCGAACCGTCCGAGGTCGTGCTGCCCGGTCCGGCCGTGCCCGCGATGGTCGGTCGCGAACGCCTGGAAGCCGGCGGCGTTGAGGGCGCGGGCGAAGCGGTCGTAGCGGGCGCCGTGTTCGGCGAGGCCGTGCGCGATCTGGACGACGCCGCGAGGGTCTCCCTCGACGTCGGTCCACTCGGTGGTGGCGATCTCGGTGCCGTCTGCGGCGGAGGTGAACGAGGACTGCTGCGACGTCATGCGGGCATCATCGCGCGTCGAACGCCGCGTCGATCCTGTCGAAGCGACGGCGGATGAACGCACGGCTTTCCTCGTGTGTGAAGACGTAGAGGCGTCGTGTCCTGATCGCATCGAGGACCTGTTCGGCGACCTCGTCGGCACCGAGCATCCGGCCGGCCAGCTGTTCGTCGTCGAGATCGAGATCGAGGTGGTCCGGGGCGCCGCCGTAGCTGTCCTGCCGGTTGCGGGCCGATCGGTCGATGTCGCTCTCGATCCGCATCGGGCACACGACCGACACGCCGATGTCGTGCTCACGGCATTCGCGTGCGAGCACCTCGCTGAGTGCGACGACGCCGTACTTGGCGACGCAATACGGACCGAGCTCGACGTTCGGCACCATGCCGGCGAACGACGAGGTGTTCACGATGTGACTCGGCCCGCCCTGCTCGATCATTCGGGGGAGGAACGCTTCCACGCCGTGGATCGGGCCCCACAGATCGACGTCGATCGTCCAGCGCCAGTCATCGTGGGTCATCTCCGAGATCGGACCGGTCACGGCCACGCCGGCGTTGTTGAACAGGACATCGACGCGTCCGAACCGGTCGTACGCGGCGTCGGCCAGGGCCTCGACGGAAGAGAGCGAGGTCACGTCGGTGACGAACGGCATCGGCTCCGGGCCGAGCGCTGCGACCTCGTCGACGGCATTGGTCAGCCGCGCCCGGTCGACGTCGGCGAACACCACGTGCATGCCCGCTCGTGCGAGCCGCTTCGCCGTGGCGAGGCCGATACCGCTGGCGGCTCCGGTGATCACGGCGACGCCGTTCTCGATGGCCGTCACGTCGGATCTCCGGCCGGTGGGGTGGTTGCGTTCGCAGGCATGCGGCGATCCTCGCACACCGGAATTGTGGCGGTCGTGGTGGGCGGCTTTGCCGGTTGACGACCGACATCATCGTTGATATCTTCACACATATGCAGGTTTCGGTGATGGCGAAGAGTGGCCGTTGTTCGGCCGATCAGCCGGGTCGGGTCGATTCGGTGGCCAACGCGCTCATCGACGTCGAGGTCGCTGCCGATCTGGCGTCGCTCTTCCGGCTGTTGGGCGACCCGACCCGGGTCCGGATCCTGTTCGCCCTCTTGGAAGCGGGCGAGTTGTGTGTACACGACATCGCAGCGGTGGTCGACACGTCCGAGACGAAGGTGTCGCAGGCGATGCGGCTGCTGCGCAATGCCGGCGTCGTTCGCAATCGCCGTGAGGGCCGCAACATCATCTACCGACTCGACGACGCCCACGTCCGGATGCTGCTCGACATCTCACGCGAACACGTCGCTCACCTCGGGAACGAGGGCTGATGGGCCACGACCACGATCACGGTGCCGGGCTCGAGCGAGCGGGGGAGCGTCACAAGGGGCGACTCGTCGCCGCCTTTGTGCTGATCGGCGGCTTCTTCGTCGTCGAGGCCGTCGCCGGCATCTGGACGAACTCGCTCGCGCTCCTGTCCGACGCCGCCCACATGCTCACGGATGTGATCGGCATCGGCATGGCGTTGGCCGCGATCCAGCTGGCCTCGCGATTCGAGCGTCGGCGCGACGAGGCGCGGTCGAGGCACACGTTCGGGTTGTACCGACTCGAGATCCTGGCAGCCTTCGTCAACGCCCTGTTGTTGTTCGGTGTCGCGTTCTGGGTCCTGATCGAGGCGGCACGTCGACTGACCGACGGTCCCGAAGTGCTGGGCACCCCCATGCTCGTCGTCGCCGCCTTGGGGTTGCTCGCGAACATCGTCGCCTTCCTCCTGCTACGAGCGGGCTCGAAGGAATCGCTCAATGTCGAGGGTGCCTATCTCGAGGTGCTCGCCGACACCGTCGGATCGGTCGGCGTGATCGTCGCCGCCGTCCTGCTCCAACTCTTCGGATGGGCCTGGGTCGACCCGGTCATCGGTGCCGCGATCGGACTCTGGATCCTGCCCCGCACCTGGCATCTCGGCCGGCGGGCCGTGCGTATCTTGCTCCAGGCGGCGCCCGAGGGCGTCGACATCGACGAACTCGCCGATCGAC
Source organism: Ilumatobacter fluminis (assembly GCF_004364865.1). Taxonomy (NCBI): domain Bacteria; kingdom Bacillati; phylum Actinomycetota; class Acidimicrobiia; order Acidimicrobiales; family Ilumatobacteraceae; genus Ilumatobacter; species Ilumatobacter fluminis. Next base: position 4,119,408 of record NZ_SOAU01000001.1, on the reverse strand, counting down.
TCGCCGGCCTCGATGACGTGGTCGACGTGCACGACCTGCACGTGTGGACGCTGACCTCGGACATGGATGCGGCGTCGGCGCACCTGATGGTCACCGACGACGCCGACACGCACGGGGTCCTCGACCAGGCTCGCCACCTCCTCGCCGACCGCTACGGCATCACCCACGGCACCTTCCAGGTCGAACCGAGCAGCCACGTCGGCTGCGCAGACGTCACCTGGTAGCGCCGCCGCCGACGCACTCGGTCGGTCGCAATCAGACGGCGATCGCCGTGGTGCGGGCGATCAGGTCGTGCCACGTGCGCCGGTCTCTGTCGACCAGGGCCCACCAGAACCCGAGCCCGAGCGGCACGAGGCTCACCACCATGGCGAGCGTCCGAACGGTGGCACGTCCGAACGACACCGGCGCGCCGGTGGTGGCATCGGCGACGCGGATCCCGACTGCCGCCTGCCCGAGCGTCCGACGGCGGCTGACCGCCCAGCTGAACGCCAGCGCGAAGACGGTGGCGAGCGTCCAGAACATGATCCGGCTCAACCGTGCGTCGGCCGGATCGGTGAGACAGACCTCCGTGTTGTCGTTCCACGTGCACTGGAGTCCGCCGCGACCGGTCAGCAGGAAGTAGACCTGCACCGGGACCGGCACACAGACGAACGCCACCACGGCGTCGAGCACGAGCGCGCCGGCGCGCTGCACGAACGGCGCCGACCGGTACCTCGGCCGGTGTGGTGCGTCGAGCGGCTGATAGCCCGTTCGTGGTTCGGTGTTCATCAGGAGTGTCCGGTCGACGTCTCCCGCCGATCGACGGGATCCGTGTTCGTCGTTGCCGGAATGGAATCCTGTCAGACCGGGAGGTCAACCGTCGGCGACGGTTTCAGCGACGAGATCAGCGGAAGGTCGTGGAGATCGTCGGGGTGAGATCGATGACGAATGATTCGGAGTTGTCGGCCGCCAGGGCGGGCGGTGGCGCGGATCGAGGCCGAAGCGGCCGCCTGGTGCTGCTAGACCGTCGCGGTGGATATCGGCACGGCGATGGGGGCGGGGTGGTCGTCGGGTATCAGCGTGTACGGCGTTCTGGCGGTGCTCGGTCTCGCCGGTCGCTTCGACTGGGTCGACGCTCCGTCGTTCGTCGAGCAGTGGTGGGTGATCGCCACGGCGGTCGTGCTGTTCTGCGTCGAGTTCGTCATCGACAAGATCGCCCTTCTCGACACGGTCTGGGACGGTGTCCACACGTTCGTCCGGCCGGCGATCGGTGGACTCCTGATGGCGACGGCGACCGACACGGCCTGGTCGACTCCCGCGCTCGCTGCGTCCGGCGTACTCCTGGCGTTGAGCAGCCACAGCGCAAAAGCGTCGACGAGGCTCGTCGTCAACTCGTCGCCCGAACCGGCGTCGAACGTCGTGGTCAGCCTGGCCGAGGACGGGCTCGCGGCCGCGGTGATGGCGATCGCCATTGCCCGCCCGGAACTCGCCGTCGCCGTCGTCGCGCTGTTGACCGTGCTGTCGATCGCAGCGGCTTTCGTGCTGTACCGCGTCGCTCGTCGCCTCGGCCGCAACCTCCGTGCGGCGACATCGCGTCGCCGTGGCCAGGGCGACCCGCCCGACCCGACACCGGTCTGAACAGGATCGGCCGACCCGCGCCCTGGTCGCCGCAGTCGGTCGTGCGAGAGGCACCCACTCGTCAGTGAATGCCCCGGAGAGCGGATGACGGGAATCGAACCCGCGTCATCAGCTTGGGAAGCTGAGGTTCTACCATTGAACTACATCCGCGTGTCCTGCGTTGCCGCAGGAGTGGGTCAGGATAGCGCTCGCTTCACCGGATGGCGAAGCCATCGAGCGGGTCGAGCAGGACCCACCGCTGGAGCTTGAGGCGGACCCGCTCGCCGACGTCACCGACCGGCTGACGGACGACGATCTCCCGGCCGCCGATGTCGACCGTCGTGGTGGCGGCGCCCGACCACGTCATCGTCCGCACCACGGTGCCGGCGACATCGCCGGCACCGACCGTCGGCTGCCACCACTCGGGCCGGGTGATCATCAGCAGATCTCGCCCGGCGTGAGCCCGAACGTTCGACGCCCAGGCGCGGACCCGGAAATCGGGGTGGACGAGCCATGCGCCGCCGCCGTCGGGTTCGACGGACACTCGGTCGATGGACGCGTCGCCCGTGAGGACGGCCGACGCCGCAGTTCTCGGATGCTCGAACACCTGGGCGAATGTGCCCACCTGCACCATCCGGCCCTGTTCCATCACGACGATCCGGTCGGCGACGTCGGCGACGTCGGCAGGGTCGTTCGTTGCCATGAAGGTGGTGACCCCGAACTCAAGCTGCAAGTAGCGCAACTCGCGACGCAGCACCGCCGATCGTTCACCCTCGATCGCGGCGAACGGCTCATCGAGGAGTAACACGTCGGGCATGTGCACGAGAGCACGGGCGACCTGCACCATCTGTGCCTCGCCCGCCGAGAGTTCGGCTGCACTGCGCGTCAGGAGATGGCCGATGCGAAGGCTGTGGGTCTGGACGCCGATGCGATCGGCGATCTCGGTCGCGGTCTGCTGGCGTGCTTCCAGCGGCATGGCGATGTTCCGGGCGACACTGCGCACGCCGAGGAGTGCCGGTTCGTGCGGCACGAACGAGGTGTTCCGTTGGCTCGGCGACGCTCCGGTCACATCGACATCGTCGAACCGGATCGTGCCGGAGTCGACCGGATCGAGCCCGGTGATGGTCCGCAGCAAAGACGTCTTGCCCGCTCCGGACGGTCCGATCACCACGGTCAGCGAGCCCGGCGATGCCTCGAGCGAGACATCGTCGAGGATGGTGTTGCTCTGCCTGCGGACGGTCACGTGCTCG